>NZ_JBSFIA010000063.1:0-37994 GCF_053597355.1 Streptomyces sp. NPDC001443 | reverse complement strand
CGCTTCCTTTGTACTCACCCTCTCGGGCTTTCCTCCGGGCTTTTTCCCTTCGGTCTTGCGTTTCCGACTCTATCAGACCGTTTCGCGATCCGATTCCCTGTCGGCGGGATTCGCCTCGGGCCTCTTCGCTTTCGCTTGTCGGCCTTTCGACATTCACTACGTTAGCCGATTCTCTCCGCGGCTCATAATCGAGCCTTCGCGAATCCGAATTCGAACATGCACGCACGTCGAATTCGACCCCGTCAGAGGTGGTCGTAGGTAGTGGGTTGGCCACTCCCGGTCGTTGGCGATCGCCATATCCGGTTCAGCGGCTCGGGCTACATTACGCACCCTGTGGGGGCGAGTCAAGCTGTCGGCCGGAAGTCGATGTTTGCGTGCCGGCTCAGGCCTCACCGGACTGCTTGGCTCTGGGGCTCAGCCGGTAGGCCGAGACGGTCGGGTCACCGGCGAGATAGAAGCGGTGCTGCCAGTCGTGGGCTTGGCTCACACCCACCCGAGGGCCGGTCCGGACGAGCGCGGCGGGTACCGGCTCGCCCTCGGACAGCGCCACCGCGGCATCCGTCAGCAGGTCCGTGCCGTCGTGCTCGGCCGTGATGCCGAGCGCCTGGCAGAAGTTCCCCGGGCCCCGCGCGAGGCGTGGGGTCTCGACCTTCGCCCCTCGTCGCCTGCGGGCCAGGTCCTCCCCTTCGACGACCCTCCCCGCGCGGATGAGGACGGCCGAGGCCGCACCGGCTGTTCCGGTGACGATGTTGGCGCACCAGTGGAGCCCGTGGGACCGGTAGACATAGAGGTGTCCCGCGGGCCCGAACATCACGGCGTTGCGGGGTGTCCTGCCCCGGTAGGCGTGGGAGGCGGGGTCGGCCGCGCCGGAGTACGCCTCGGTCTCCGTGATGGCGATCCGCACGGTTCCCTCGGAGGTCTCGTGAGTGAGGACGGCTCCGAGCAGTTCGGGGGCGACTTCTTCGGCGGAACGGGCGAGGAAGCGGCGGAGAGGATCTGGGGCGACTTCCGGTGCGGGCCGGTCGACGGGTTCCTTGCCGTGGGGCGTACGGTCGGGGGTCGCGATCATGCCCTCCGAGCGTAGTGCAGACGGAGCGGTCCGGCGGGGTGGTCAGGGAGCGCCCGCCTTGCCAGGGTGTGGGGCACGGAACCGGTAACGGCCGGATCGCGTGGGTACGGATCAGAGGTCCATTCGTAAAGGGAGAGTCATGGGGTTCAAGAAGCTGCTCGCGAGTCTGGGGGCCGGCGGAGCTTCGGTCGAGACCGTGCTGACCGAGGTCAACGTCGTTCCGGGCGGTGTCGTCCAGGGTGAGGTGCGGATCCAGGGCGGGTCCGTCAACCAGCAGATCGAGGGGCTGTCGGTCGGGCTCCAGGCGAAGGTCGAGGTCGAGAGCGGCGACCAGGAGTACAAGCAGGACATCGAGTTCACCAAGGTGCGGCTCGGGGGTGCCTTCGAGCTCCAGGCGGGTGCGGTGCACGCGGTGCCGTTCGGGCTGGAGATCCCTTGGGAGACGCCGATCACGATGATCGACGGTCAGGCGCTGCGCGGGATGCACATCGGGGTGACCACCGAGCTGGAGATCGCGCGGGCCGTGGACTCCGGTGACCTGGACCCGGTCAACGTGCACCCGATGCCGGCGCAGAAGGCGATCCTGGACGCCTTCATCCAGCTGGGCTTCCGCTTCAAGAACGCGGACATGGAGCGCGGTCACATCCGCAACACGCGCCAGCGGCTCCCCTTCTACCAGGAGATCGAGTTCTACCCGCCGTCGCAGTACCGGGGGCTGAACCAGGTCGAGCTGAGCTTCGTGGCCGACGAGCACGCGATGGACGTCGTCCTGGAGATGGACAAGAAGCCGGGGCTGTTCAGCGAGGGCAGCGACACCTTCCGCTCCTTCCAGGTGGGCCTGCACGACTTCCACGGGACCGACTGGGCGGCTTACCTCAACCAGTGGCTGTCCGAGGTCGGCAGCAAGCGCAGCTGGTTCTAGGCTCGGGTCCGACCGAAGGAAACCGATCAGGAGGTATCGAGGTGACCGAGCTCAAGCGGCGGCCGCTCCCCCATGACTTCCATCCGCCCGTGCCGTCGTTCACGGTGACGAGCGAGGACGTCCAGGAGGGCGCGACGCTCAGGGACGCTCAGGTCCACGCGGCCGGCAACACCTCGCCGCAGCTGCGGTGGGAGGGCTTCCCGCCCGAGACCAAGAGCTTCGCCGTGACCTGCTACGACCCGGACGCCCCGACGGGCAGCGGGTTCTGGCACTGGACCGTGTTCGACATCCCGGCCTCGGTCACGGAGCTGCCCGGCGGCGCGGGCAGCGGCAAGTTCGAGGGGCTGCCCGAGGGTGCCGTGCAGGTGCGCAACGACTACGGCACGAAGGACTTCGGCGGTGCCGCGCCGCCGCCCGGCGACGGCCCGCACCGGTATGTGTTCACGGTGTACGCGGTGGACCAGGAGAAGCTCGGTCCGGACGCGGACGTGTCGCCCGCGGTCGTCGGGTTCAACCTGCGGTTCCACGCGATCGCGCGTGCCCAGTTGATCGGTGAGTACGAAGTAGCCGCAGTCTGACGTTCATAGAACGTTTGCCCGCCTCTGGTCTTGGAAGTGATCAGAGGCGGGCACTTTTTATTGCGTTGTCCATCTCGGCGTGCCCGGCCAGAGTTGATCCAAGCCCGCCGGGGAGTGGGCCGGTGCGCATGGGAGGTGGGCTGGAATGCGAGACACGCTGGTACTGAACGCCAGTTTCGAGCCGCTGTCGACGGTGACGTTGAACCGAGCCGTCGTTCTGGTGCTCCAGGACAAGGCCGTCGTCGAGCAGGCCCACCCCGAACTGCGCATGCGCGGAGCCGCGGTCGACATACCCGCGCCCCGGGTGATCAGACTGTGCCGGTACGTACGGGTGCCCTTCCGAAGACAAGCTCCGTGGTCGAGGCGGGGCGTGCTGGTGCGGGACCGGCACAGGTGCGCGTACTGCGGCCGTCGGGCGACGACCGTGGACCACGTGGTGCCGAGGGCGCAGGGTGGCAGGGACTCCTGGCTGAACACGGTCGCCTCGTGCGCGGAGGACAACCACCGCAAGGCCGACCGGACACCGGAGCAGGCGGGTATGCCGCTGCTGCGGCAGCCGTTCGAGCCGACGCCCGCGGACGCGATGCTGCTGTCGCTGGGACACGAGGACTTCGACGCGTTGCCGGAGTGGCTGGGTCAGCCCGCCGCATAGACGCTCCGCGAAGGTCGGAGGCCGTGAGCCGGAAGTCCGGTGCGTCGGCCGCGGGTCCGTCGTGGCCGGTCGCGCCGTTCCCCGCGCCCCTCTGGGGCGTCGGTGTCGCCTGACCCGCCGAGCAACTGCAAGGAAGCGGGGCCCACCTCCGTCGGGAGGTGGGCCCCGTCTCGTATGCGGGTGCCGGCCGGTCAGTCCAGGGACGGCTTCTCCCGGCGCTCCGTGGCGCCGGCCGGGTTGCTGTTGCCCGAACCGCCGCCCATGGCACCGAAGTTGCCCATGGCGCCGGAGAGGCCCTTGAGGGCGTCGCCGATCTCGCTGGGCACGATCCAGAGCTTGTTGGCGTCGCCCTCGGCGATCTTCGGGAGCATCTGGAGGTACTGGTACGACAGCAGCTTCTGGTCCGGGTCTCCGGCGTGGATCGCCTCGAAGACCGTACGGACGGCCTGGGCCTCGCCCTCCGCGCGCAGGGCCGCGGCCTTGGCCTCACCCTCGGCCCGGAGGATCTGTGACTGCTTCTCGCCCTCCGCGGTGAGGATCGCGGCCTGACGCGTACCTTCGGCGGTGAGGATCGCGGCGCGCTTGTCACGGTCGGCGCGCATCTGCTTCTCCATCGAGTCCTGGATGGAGGTCGGCGGCTCGATCGCCTTGAGTTCGACGCGGTTGACGCGGATGCCCCACTTGCCGGTCGCCTCGTCGAGGACACCGCGCAGGGCCGCGTTGATCTCCTCGCGGGAGGTCAGGGTCCGCTCCAGGTCCATGCCGCCGATGATGTTGCGCAGCGTGGTGACGGTGAGCTGCTCGATGGCCTGGATGTAGCTGGCGACCTCGTAGGTGGCGGCGCGGGCGTCGGTCACCTGGTAGTAGATGACGGTGTCGATGTTGACCACCAGGTTGTCCTGGGTGATCACCGGCTGCGGCGGGAACGGCACGACCTGTTCACGCAGGTCGATGCGGTTGCGGATCGTGTCTATGAAGGGGACCACGATGTTGAGGCCCGCGTTGAGTGTGCGCGTGTAGCGGCCGAACCGCTCCACGATGGCCGCGCTCGCCTGTGGGATGACCTGGATCGTCTTGATCAGGGCGATGAAGACCAACACCACCAGAATGATCAATACGATGATGACCGGTTCCATCGTGGCTCCCCGTGCCTTTCTCCGCCTCGGCGCTTTCGGAAGATCTTATGGTTGTTGAAGATCTTGCTGGTCGAGTCTGACAGACCGTCGTGTGCCTCGTGGGGTGTTCCGGTCACTTGCGTCGAGCGAGGTCAGATGACGATCGCCGTGGCTCCCTCGATGTCGACGACGTCCACCTCCTGGCCCGCTTCGTAGGCGCGGTCGGCGTCGAGCGAGCGCGCCGACCAGACCTCTCCGGCGAGCTTGATACGGCCTCCGGAGGCGTCGACGCGTTCCAGGACGAGGGCCTGCTTGCCCTTCAAGGCGTCGATGCCCGTGGCGAGTTGGGGCCGCTGCGCACGGTGCCGGTTCGCGATGGGGCGTACCACGGCGATGAGGGCGACCGAGACGACGACGAACACGAGGACCTGGACGACGAGGCCGAAGCCGAGTCCGGCCGTCACGGCGGCGGCGACCCCGCCCACGGCGAACATGCCGAACTCCGGCATCGCGGTCACCACGAGCGGGATGCCGAGCGCTGCCGCGGCGACGAGCCACCACACCCATGCGTCGATGTCGTTCACACGGCCATGGTAGGTCCGCGGGACCGGTCACCGACAGGGCGCCCAGGGGTACTTGGGGGGCTGTTTCAGGTTTTCGGGACCTCAGTTCATCGGCAGGCCGTGCGCGGTCCAGCGGTCACCGACCTGCTCGACGAGGAGCGGGAGGCCGAAGCAGAGGGAGAGGTTGCGGGAGGTGAGCTCGAGCTCCAGCGGACCCTGGGCGAGGACCTTGCCCTGACGGATCATCAGGACGTGGGTGAAGCCCGGGGCGATCTCCTCGACGTGGTGCGTGACCATGATCATGGAGGGGGCGATCGGGTCGCGGGCCAGTCGGCCGAGGCGGCGCACGAGGTCCTCGCGGCCGCCGAGGTCGAGACCGGCCGCCGGCTCGTCGAGGAGCAGCAGCTCGGGGTCGGTCATCAGGGCGCGGGCGATGAGGGTGCGCTTGCGCTCGCCCTCGGAGAGGGTGCCGAACTTCCGGTCGAGGAATTCCGTCATGCCGAGGCGGTCGAGGAAGGCGCGGGCGCGCTGCTCGTCGACGGCCTCGTACTCCTCGTGCCAGCCGGCCGTCATGCCGTACGCGGCGGTCAGCACCGTCTGCAGGACGGTCTGCTTCTTGGGGAGCTTGTCGGCCAGGGCGATGCCGGCCACGCCGACGCGCGGGCGCAGCTCGAAGACGTCGCTACCCGGCTTGCCCAGCGTCTCGCCGAGCACGGACACGCTGCCCGAGCTGGGGAAGAGGTAGGTGGAGGCGATGTTCAGGAGGGTCGTCTTGCCGGCGCCGTTCGGGCCGAGGATGACCCAGCGCTCACCTTCCTTGACCGACCAGGAGACCTGGTCCACGAGAGCCCGGCCCTCACGGACCACGGATACGTCCTGAAGTTCCAGAACTTCGCTCATGAGCGCGTTGTCTCCCCTTGCAGTGTGGCCGGTCTCGGCGTCTCGGCTGTCGCGTGCGCCGGTGGGCGCAGCCCTCGAAGAAATCTACGCCACCGGCCGCCCGCTTCATTCCATCGGTCCGGTCCTTAGGGTGGAGGCATGCTCTCGGAACCGCGCTCTGGACGCCTCGCCGCTTGGGGAAATGCCCTTTTGGCCGGACTTGTCTCTCCTGATGACGCCGTGCTCGCCGTCGTCGGGGAGGACGCCGTGCACCGGGTGGAGGGACTGCCCGGTGAGTCCGGGCCGGTCGGGCTGACGCTCGCGCTGGGGCGGCTGCGCAGACTGGGCGTGACCGGGCTGCTGGTCGCGCTGCCCGCGCCGGGGCATCCGCTGGGGCTGAGCGGGCCGCCCGAGTTCAATGCGCGGGCGCTGGACGCCGAGGAGGCGGTGGTCTGCCACGGGGCCGCGCTGGGGCTCGTGCCCGAGGTGTACGAGGCCGGCCCCGCCGGTGACGTGCACGTCGAGGTGGTCTGGCACTGTCTGCCGGTGCGGGAGGCTCCGCCCGCGGACGTGCCGTCGCTGGGCGAGGCGGAGCGGGAACTCGCCGAGGCGCTGCGCGAGGCGACGGCGGTTCTCTCCCGGCTGGATGTCGCCGGGTCGGGGCCGGTGGCGGAGGCGGCACTGGACGCGTACCGGGCGCGGGCCGAGCGGGGGCGGGAGGTGCTGGCACCGGGGTATCCGCCGCGGGCGGTGCGGGTGCTGGAGCTGGCGCAGCGGGTGGGGCTGCTGGTCGCATTGGCTCACGAGAGGGGGCACGGGGGCGCGGTGAGCGCGTCCGAGATGGGGGCGCGGACCCAGGCCCTGCGGCCGGTGGAGCGGACGGCCCGGCGGGCGCAGGTGGCCGCGTACAACTCCGTCGTGGAGGAGCGGGAGCGGGGGGTGCGGTGAGCGTCGGCCGCGGGTGACCGGCGCTCGGGGCCTGGGAGCCCCGGGCTGTCCAGCCCCGGGGGGCACGGCCGGACGGACCCGCATCCGCCGGAGTGACTCACGGGACGCCCGGGGTGAGACCGGGTAAGGAAGACCGGCGGCGGTCGACGGGTACGGGAGACCGGCAGCGGTCGGACCGACCGGGGGCACGGCCTGGCGGACTCGCGGCACGCCAGGACGGACCCGCGGGGCGCGGACCCGTAACCGGCGGGGTTGGGGGTGGGGCGGGAAAGACGGTCGGCCTCCCGGGGGTGTCCGGGAGGCCGGTGGGTGTTGCCGTGGGGCGGCTGCGTCAGTGGTTGAGGCCGAGGTTGCCGAACGCCGGGTTCAGCAGCCCGATGACGTTGACGCTGTTGCCCACCACGTTCACGGGGACGTGCACGGGAGCCTGGACGACGTTGCCCGAGACGACGCCGGGCGAGTTCTTGGCCTCGCCGCCGGCCCACGCGCCGTCCGTCGCGGAGGCCATGCCGGCTCCCGCGGCGATCAGCCCGCCGGCCACCATCGTCACGGCCGCCGCCTTCTTCAGGTTCTTCACTTCTGGTCCCCTCCTTGTGGTCACCGCGGCAATCGCCGCGGCACGCACTGGAGAACGGCGGAGATCCACGGAGGATGCGCCATCCGAGGGACATTCCCACGACGGTATGAACCTCAGACCGGAGCGAAACCTTTCCGGAGCGTCACCGTGAGCGCGGTGGGGTGGTCATATCAGCTGGTCACGCCGTGGCGTACGGCCCACAGCGCGGCCTGGGTGCGGTCGGCGAGGTCGAGCTTCATCAGGATGTTCGAGACGTGTGTCTTGACCGTCTTCTCGGACAGGACGAGGGCACGGGCGATCTCGCGGTTGGACCGGCCGTCCGCTATCAGTCCCAGCACCTCGCGCTCCCGGTCCGTCAGGGAACCGCCCCTGCCCTGGCCGGAGTTGGCCTCCTCCTGGGACAACAGCGCGGCCGCGACCTCGGACTGGAGCAGGACGTGGCCCGCGTGCACGGACCGGATGGCCGCGGCCAGCGCGTCGGGGTCCACGTCCTTGTAGACGTAACCGGCGGCGCCCGCGCGCAACGCCGGGACCACGGTGCGCTGTTCGGTGAAGCTGGTGACGATCAGCACGCGCGCGGGGTTGACCAGTTCGCGCAGTCTGCGCAGGGCCTCCACGCCGTCCATGCCGGGCATCTTGACGTCCATCAGGACGATGTCGGGGGTCAGTTCCTCGGCGCGGGCGACCCCTTCGGCGCCGTCCGCGGCCTCGCCCACGACCTCGATGTCCTCCTGCACCTCCAGGAAGGTGCGCAGCCCTCGGCGGACGACCTGGTGGTCGTCGACGAGCAGCACTCGGATGGGATCAGCCACCGGGGACCTCCAGCTCGATCGTGGTGCCCTTGCCGGGCGCCGACTCCACCGTCAGGGTGCCGCCGACCCCGCTCGCCCGGTCCCGCATGGAGACCAGGCCCAGGTGGCGTCCGGCCTGTCGTACCGTCTGCGGCTCGAAGCCGCCGCCGTCGTCCGTGACGCGCAGGACCGCACCGCGGCCGTGGCGGCCCACCGTCACGTCCACGTGCGCCGCCCCGGAGTGCCGCAGGGCGTTGTGCAGGGCCTCCTGGGCGACCCGGAGCACGGCCTCCTCCTGGGCCGCCGGGAGCGCGCGGAACTTGTGGGCGGTGAAGGTGACGCGTGCGCTGTGGGCGCGGTCCAGGACCTGTGTCTGGGTGCGGAGCGTGGCGACCAGACCGTCCTCGTCCAGTGCGGCGGGGCGCAACTCGACCACCGCGGCGCGCAGTTCGTCCGTCGCCTCGGCGGCGAGCGCGGCCACCTGTTGCAGCTCTCCCTTGGCGCGGGCGGGGTCGCGGTCGACCAGGGCCGCGGCGGCCTGCGCGGTCAGGCGCAGCGAGAACAGCTTCTGGCTCACCGCGTCGTGCAGTTCGTGGGCGAGCCGCGAGCGCTCCTCGACGATGGTCAGTTCGCGGCTGCGCTCGTAGAGGCGGGCGTTGGTGAGGGCGATGGCGGCGTGCTGGGCGAGGATGGAGAGCAGCTCCTCGTCCTCCCGCGTGAAGCCGCACCCGTCCGCAGACTCTCCGCGCGCGGCCTCGCCGTCCGCCGGGCGTCCGCACGCGGAGTGTCCGTCCGCCGGGCGTCCGTCCGCCGGGCGCAGCTTGTTGGCGAGGAAGAGCGCGCCGATGACCTCGTCGCCGTCACGGATCGGCAGACCCAGGAAGTCCGACAGCTCGGGATGGGCCTCGGGCCAGCCCTCGAAGCGGGGGTCCCTGCGCACGTCGGCGAGGCGCTCGGGGCCGGTCTCGTGGAGCATCGCGGCGAGGATGCCGTGCTGGCGCGGGAGCGGGCCGATGGCCTTCCACTGCTCGTCGCCGACCCCGTCGACCACGAACTGGGCGAAGCCGCCGTGGTCGTCCGGGACGCCGAGGGCGGCGTACTGCGCGTCGAGCAGTTCACGGGCCGAGGCGACGATCGTCTTGAGGACGTCGCGCACCTCCAGGTGCCTGCTCATGGCCAGCAGCGCGGCACTCACCGCGACGAGGCCGGACCGGGGGCCTTGACTCATGACCTCACCGTACCGGCGGGGTGCGACAGCGGAATCGGTCCGGGGACGCCCCAGGCCGGGCCGGTGGGCCTACGCCCCAGGTCCCGGTTCCCGGTCCCGAGACCGGAGGCCCGACATCCCCGCCCCTGACTCAGAGGGTTGCTTTAGCAACTCACAGTGAGGGCTTCCCGTCGGGCCTGTGAGTCGCCACATAGGGTCCGCATCACGTACTAGGAGACATAGGAGATATCAACATCCTGTATGAACGGGAAAGACGACCCAATATGCCCCGCTTTGCACCTACCGGGTCCACTATCCGATTTCGTACGTCACATCTTTGCCAGCGCCTTTTGCGACAGCTAAGAATTGCTTACGTCGCTCAGCGCTACGGGCACTCACCGGAAGCGCTCGTGCCGAAAGCACAGGTGTCCCCCGCCGGACGGAAGAGCGACCTCCGCGCTACCGAAGAGGTCATCTGTCATGCCCAAGCACAGCCGCACCCGTGGCCAAAGTCGCAAGCTGAGCAGGTCTCACAAGATCACGATCGCCGGTGTCGCCGCCCTCGGTGTCACCACCGTCGTCGTCTCCGCGGTTCCGAGTAGCGCAGAGCCCACGAGCCAGGCCGTCACCTCGGCGCACGTCGCCTACAGCACCGAGCAGATCAAGGACGTCAAGGCCAGCGTCACCGACCAGCTCGCCGGTACCAGCGTGAAGGTCGAGGCCATCGCCGCGCAGAAGAAGGCCGAGGACACCGCACGGCAGCAGGCCGAGGCCAAGCGCCGGGACGAGGCCAGGCAGCAGGCCGAGGCCCAGAAGACCGAGGCGCGTCCGGCCGACAAGCCCGCCAGCCGGTCCGCCGAGCGCCCCCAGGTCCAGAAGGCCGCGCCGAAGACGTACGCCAACAACCTCGACGGCTGGATCCGCGAGTCCCTCGACATCATGCAGAGCAAGGGCATCCCGGGCAGCTACTACGGGCTGCACCGCAACATCATGCGGGAGTCCTCCGGCAACCCGATGGCCATCAACGGCTGGGACACCAACGCCGCGAAGGGCATCCCGTCGAAGGGCCTGCTCCAGGTCATCCAGCCGACCTTCAACGCCTACCACGTGGCCGGCACCTCGTGGAACATCTACGACCCGGTCGCCAACATCACGGCCGCCTGCAACTACGCGGCCGACCGGTACGGCTCGATGGACAACGTCAACAGCGCGTACTGAGGCCGGCGCGGGCCTCGGAGCGCGGACGCCGAAGGGCGGCACCCCGGCGGGGTGCCGCCCTTCGGCGTCGTACGGACCGGGCCGGTACAGACCGGACCGTACCGGGTTACTTGCGCATGACCTCGGGCTCGTGACGGCGCAGGAAGCGGGCCACGAAGAAGCCGCAGATCACGCCGAGGACGATCAGGACGGCCATGTCCAGACCCCAGGCGCCCACGGTGTGGTCCCACAGCGGGTCCGTGCTCCCGCCGTCCGCGGGCGGGCTGATCTTGTTGAAGTCCAGCGTGGCGCCGGCCGCGGCGACCGCCCAGCGCGACGGCATCAGGTACGAGAACTCGTTGACGCCGACCGAGCCGTGCAGGGTGAACAGGCAGCCGGTGAAGACGACCTGGATGATCGCGAACATGACCAGCAGCGGCATGGTCTTCTCGGCGGTCTTCACCAGCGCGGAGATGATCAGACCGAACATCATCGAGGTGAAGCCCAGCGCCATGATCGGCACCGAGAGTTCGAGGATGGTCGCGCCGCCGAAGACAAGGCCCTTGTCCGGGATCGTCCGGCTGAAGAAGCCGATGGCGCCGACCAGGGCGCCCTGGAACACGGTGATCGCGCCGAGCACGAACACCTTGGACATCAGATACGCCGAGCGGGACAGGCCGGTGGCGCGCTCCCGCTCGTAGATGACCCGTTCCTTGATCAGTTCTCGTACGGAGTTGGCGGCACCGGCGAAGCAGGCACCGACCGCGAGGATCAGCAGCACCGTGGTGGCCGTGCCGTTGGGGATGATCCGGCCGGTCTTCGGGTTGGCCGGGTTGGGCAGCAGGGTGTGGTCGGCGTCGATGAGCAGGCTCACCGCGCCGAGCACGGCCGGCAGGATCACCATCAGCGCCAGGAAGCCCCTGTCGGAGGCGATCACCGAGGTGTAGCGGCGCACCAGCGTGACGAACTGGGACATCCAGCCCTGCGGCTTCGGCGGCTTCATCGCCTGCATCGGCGCGATGGGTACGGACTGCGGCTCGACGGCGTCGATGTCCGCGGCGTACATCTGGTAGTGCTGCGAGCCCTTCCAGCGGCCCGCCCAGTCGTAGTCGCGGTAGTTCTCGAAGGCGGAGAAGACATCGGCCCAGGTGTCGTAGCCGAAGAAGTTCAGCGCCTCCTCCGGCGGACCGAAGTAGGCGACCGAACCGCCGGGCGCCATCACCAGGAGCTTGTCGCAGATCGCCAGCTCGGCCACGGAGTGGGTGACGACGAGGACGGTACGGCCGTCGTCGGCGAGGCCGCGCAGGAGCTGCATGACATCGCGGTCCATGCCCGGGTCGAGGCCGGAGGTCGGCTCGTCCAGGAAGATCAGCGACGGCTTGGTGAGCAGCTCCAGGGCGACGGAGACACGCTTGCGCTGGCCACCGGAGAGGGAGGTGACCTTCTTCTCCTTGTGGATGTCCAGCTTCAGCTCGCGCAGTACCTCGTCTATGCGGGCCTCGCGCTCGTCGGCCGTGGTGTCGGCCGGGAAGCGCAGCTTGGCCGCGTACTTGAGGGCCTTCTTGACGGTCAGCTCCTTGTGCAGGATGTCGTCCTGCGGGACCAGACCGATGCGCTGGCGCAACTCGGCGAACTGCTTGTACAGGTTGCGGTTGTCGTAGAGGACCTCGCCCTGGTCGGCGGGCCGGTAGCCGGTGAGCGCCTTCAGCAGGGTCGACTTGCCGGAACCGGACGGTCCGATGACCGCGATCAGCGACTTCTCGGGGACGCCGAAGGAGACGTCCTTGAGGATCTGCTTGCCGCCGTCGACGGTGACGGTGAGGTGGCGCGCGGAGAAGGACACCTCGCCGGTGTCGACGAACTCCTCCAGCCGGTCGCCGACGATCCGGAACGTCGAGTGGCCGACGCCGACGACGTCGGTCGGGCCCAGCAGCTGGGTGCCGCCCTTGGGGATCGGCTGGCCGTTGACGTACGTGCCGTTGTGCGAGCCCAGGTCGCGGATCTCCATGCGGCCGTCGGGCGTGGAGTGGAACTCCGCGTGGTTGCGGGAGACCTGGAGGTCCGAGACGACCAGGTCGTTCTCCAGGGCACGGCCGATGCGCATCACGCGGCCGAGGGAGAACTGGTGGAACGTGGTCGGGCTGCGGTCGCCGTAGACCGGTGGCGCCCCCGCGCCCCCACCGGGTCCCTGCTGCTGCGGGATCGACGGGGCCGGCCGGCTCCACGCGCCGTCCGCCTGCGGTGTCTGCGCCGCCTGCGGGGCCTGTTGGGCCCAGCCGGGGTTCGCGCCCTGCGCCGCGTACGGCTGCTGCTGGGGCTGCGCGACGGGTGCGGTGCCCGAAAGGGTCATGCACGGACCGTCGTTGGCGTTGCCCAGGTGCACCGTCGAACCGGGTCCGAGCTCCATCTGCTGGACGCGTCGGCCCTGCGCGAACGTGCCGTTGGTGCTTCCGTGGTCCTCGATGACCCAACCGCGGCCGTTGTGACTGACCGTGGCGTGACGCCAGGAGACCCTGGCGTCGTCGAGGACGATGTCACCCTGCGGATCACGTCCCAGGGTGTATGGCCTGGACGGATCGAGCGTCCAGGTGCGTCCGTTCAATTCCAGTACGAGTTCCGGCACTCCAGCCCCACTGAGTTGTCCCCCGAGTTACCCCCATCACAGGGAGTCTAGGGATGTCGAACATCGGGGGGAACTATTTCAGGAGCGGCCGCCTGACCGAAAGTCGGGCCTTGTGACGACGGCGTACGCACGCTTCGGCCCGCGCCGTTGACGGGGTCGAAACCGGACCGGAGAGTGGTAATCCCCCGCGAGGGGGACATGGTGCGCGGCGGCCGCCGCGCAGCGGATCGGGGGGTCTGCCATGAGTGCTGGCACGGGCGTCGGGACCGGCGGAAACGCCCGACCGGGCAAAGGCGTGCCCTGGGGCGACGTCCTGCTGTCCGCGATCGCCGCGGTGAGCTGGGCGTTGATCGGGATGGCGGGCACGGCGGCGCTCGGGCTGCACCTGCTGGAGGCCGACACCGCGGGCTCGCTCGGCCCGATGACCGCGGCGGTCGTGACCCTGGGGGCCGGTGGTTCGGTCTCGCCGTCCGGGGACGTGTCCGCTTTCGGCCTGAAAGGCGCGCAGGCCACCACGGCCATCGAGATCACGCCACTGGGCGTGGGGCTGGTCGGGGCGCTGCTGTTGTCGTGGTTCTTCCTGCGGTCCCTGCGCACGGCCGGAGTCGTGATCTCGCCGGCCGAACTCCTCGCACGCGCGGGGGCGATGATCGCCCTGTTCGTGGCGATGCTGGGCGGGCTGGCCTGGGCGGGGCACGACGTCGTCACCCTCGACGGGGGCTCGCTGGGCCTCGACGACCTGCCGGGCGGAGGTGGTGGTGGCGGCGGGGTGAGCGTGCCGGGGCTGGGGGATCTCGGGAACATCGGGGGGCTGCTGCCGGACCGGCTGGGCGACCTGGTCGACGCGAAGGCTGCGGTCGGGTTCTCCGTCGACACGGCGCCCACCCTGCTGGGGGGCCTGGGCTGGGCGACCGGGGTCCTGCTGATCGCCCTGCTGGCCTCGCGCCGCACTCCGCTGCCGGACGGCTGGACGGCCGTGCACCGCGTGGTGCGGCCGGCCGTGTCCGCGCTGGTCACGGTCATGCTGGTGGCGGTGGCGGCGGGCGTCGCGGCGGCGGCGTACGCGGCGATCGGCGACGACCACCCCGAGCGGATCGCGGGAGCCGCGCTGCTCGGCGCGCCGAACGGGGTGTGGCTGGGCCTGCCGCTCGGTCTGTTCGTGCCGTGGGACGGCAGGGCCACCGGAGCGCTGGGCCGGCTCCTGCCCGACCCGCTGGACCGGCTGCTCGGCGTGTCGTCCGACCGGCCGGTGACGCTGGGCCGACTGGCGGACCTGGACGGACGGGTGTGGCTGCTGGCGGTCGCGGCGGCGCTGGCGATGCTGCTCGCCGGGGTGCTGACGGCGGTACGCACGCCGGTGGGGGCCGCGGTACGGACTCGGGTCGGGACATCGGTGGACGGGCCCGGGACGCTCGGCGTAGACGGAACGGGGGCGCTCGCGGCAGCGGGCGGGCCTTCGGCCGACGTACGGGGTCCCGGGACGGAAGCGGTGGCGGGCGGTGGGCCCGGTGGCGCGGGGGATCCGGGCGCGCTGGGCTTCGCGGGGCGGTGTGCGCTGCGGCTGGGGGTCGTGACCGCGCTGGCGCTGCCGCTGCTGGTCTGGCTGACGGAGGTGTCCGTGAACGCCTCGCTGTCGGTGCTCGGCTTCGACGCGTTCGGCGCCGGGATCGAGCTCCACGGCCACCTCGGGGCGGCACTGCTCCTCGGCGCGGTGTGGGGCGCGGGCGCGGGAGCCGTCGGGGCGCTGCTGGCGTACGGGGCCGGGACGGCGGGGCGGCGGGCAGCGCCCGTGGCACTGGGTGACACAACCGGGGGCCGGGCGGCCCACGGGACCGACGGGGTCTCGGCGCCGGGCGCGCCGGCCGGCGGCGGGGTTCCCGGGCCGTACGGGGCGGCGCGGCCGTACGCGGCGCAGTCGGGGCCGTACGCCCCGGGCACGCCCCACCGGCCGCCCAACCCCGTCACCAATCCGTACCTCCGGCTGCCGGCCGAACTGCGCGAACCGCAGGACGCACGGCCACCGGGCGGCGGGTCCGGCACCGGCGGGGCGGGCGACCGGGCCGGTACGGGGGCGGCGGGCGACGCGGGCGGTGCGGGGGCGGCGGCCGGGGAGCCGGGCGGACGGTGGCCGCCCGGGGAGCCGACCGCGCGCGACGACAGGCACGACGACAAGTACGGCGACAGGCACGACGACAGGCACGACGACAGGCACGACGACAAGTACGGCGACAGGCACGACGACAGGCACGACGACAGGCACGACGACATGTACGGGGCCCCGACCATGGCCCGGCCGATCGATCCGCCCCCGCGGCGCTCCCCCGGCCGCTCCTCGGGCCCGCGTCCCGGGCAGCGGCCGCCGACGTCGCCGGAGGAGGGCCCGCCTCCCCCGCCTCCGCCCGCGCCGAGAGGGCCACGGTGAGCTGCGGCTCGGCCGTGGCCGCCGGACGGGCGCCCGGCTCGACGCCTTCGGGGCGCGGTCGTAGCCTGCTCGTAAGATGCCCGCTGTCCGGTGGACATGAAGTGTTATGTGTCCGTCAGACGGACGTGAGGCGCAAAAGGCACGGGGTGCCGGATACGGTGGTGGCACCATGAGCGCTTCGCAGACCTCGACAGCTGACGTCCCCACTCTCCTCGTCAAGATCTTCGGCAAGGACAGGCCGGGCATCACCGCCGGCCTCTTCGACACCCTCGCCGCCTTCTCCGTCGACGTGGTCGACATCGAGCAGGTCGTCACGCGTGGCCGGATGGTGCTGTGCGTGCTCGTCACCGAGCCGTCCCCGGAGTTGCAGGGGGAGCTGCGGGCGACCGTCCACAGCTGGGCGGAGTCGATGAAGATGCAGGCGGAAATCATCTCCGGCATCGGCGACAACAGGCCGCGCGGTCACGGCCGCTCCCTCGTCACCGTGCTGGGTCATCCGCTCACCGCGGAGTCGACCGCCGCCGTCGCCGCCCGGATCACCAAGGCCGGCGGCAACATCGACCGTATCTTCCGGCTGGCCAAGTACCCGGTGACCGCGGTGGAGTTCGCGGTGTCGGGCGTGGAGACGGAACCGCTGCGCACCACCCTGGTGACCGACGCGGCCGCGCTCGGTGTGGACATCGCGGTCGTCTCGGCGGGCCTGCACCGACGCGCCCAGCGGCTGGTCGTCATGGACGTGGACTCCACCCTCATCCAGGACGAGGTGATCGAGCTCTTCGCCGCGCACGCCGGCTGCGAGGACAAGGTCGCCGAGGTGACGGCGGCCGCGATGCGCGGGGAGCTGGACTTCGAGCAGTCGCTGCACGCGCGCGTGGCCCTGCTGGAAGGGCTGGACGCCTCCGTGGTGGAGAAGGTGCGCGCCGAGGTGCGGCTCACCCCGGGGGCGCGCACGCTGATCCGCACGCTGAAGCGGCTGGGCTTCCAAGTCGGTGTCGTCTCCGGTGGGTTCACCCAGGTCACCGATGACCTCAAGGAGCGGCTCGGGCTGGACTTCGCCCAGGCCAACACCCTGGAGATCGTCGACGGGAAGCTGACCGGCCGGGTCACGGGCGAGATCGTGGACCGGGCGGGCAAGGCACGGCTGCTGCGCAGGTTCGCCGCCGAGGCGGGCGTCCCGCTCGCCCAGACCGTGGCGATCGGCGACGGCGCCAATGACCTGGACATGCTCAACGCGGCCGGCCTGGGTGTCGCCTTCAACGCCAAGCCGGTGGTGCGCGAGGCGGCGCACACGGCGGTGAACGTGCCGTTCCTCGACACGGTGCTGTATCTGCTGGGCGTCACCCGCGAAGAGGTCGAGGCGGCGGACACCCACGACGACCAGAGCTGAACCGTTCCCTCACACCTTCGGGGGGTGTCCGCGGCGACCGAGACCCGCGACTGACGTCCGACGAGCGACCAGGGGTCCTGCACCGAGCCGGTGCAGGACCCCTCGCGCACTGCGGGTGAGCGCTCAGTCGCTCGGCGCCCAGTAGTCGACCAGGGTGGCCACGCCGGGCTCCAGGGCCTTCCAGGACCCCTCGAAGGTCAGTACGGCGAAGGCGGCGGCCGGGTAGCCCCGGGCGCTCATCCGCTGCCGGGCGTCACCCTCGGCCGAGCCCGCCAGGATGTCGGCGAGGTTCTGCACACCCGGATTGTGACCGACCAGGAGCAGGTCGTGCACGTCGTCGGGCGTCTCGTTGAGCAGTGCGATCAGCTCTCCGGGCGAGGCATCGTAGATCCGCTCCTCGTAGGCGGTTTTCGGCCGGTGCGCGAACTCCGAGACGGCGATCTTCCAGGTCTCACGGGTCCGGACCGCCGTGGAGCACAGGGCCAGGTCGAAGTCGATGCCGGAGTCGGCGAGCCTGAGTCCGGCGACCGCGGCGTCCTTGCGGCCCCGGTCGGCGAGCGGCCGCTCGTGATCGGTCACCTGGGGCCAGTCGGCTTTCGCATGTCGGAAGAGGACAATCCTGCGGAATTCAGCGACGCTCATGGAATCCAGCTTCGCATGAAACACGCCATGGGGCGCAGGCAGTTGAGATGCTGCTTCACCGGCGGCTTCCGGTGCCGTGGCGGGGTCCGGCGGCCCGTCGGCGAGCCCGTCAGTAGCGGGTCAGCAACTCCCGTACGCGCTCCAGGAGATGGGTGATCGCCGGGTCGCCCGCGGTCGCCGCCTGGGCGTCGGACGGGTTCAGCATCAGCGCGAGCAGGACGATGAAGGCCAGGGCCGGCAGGGCGAGCGCCCACCAGGGCAGCCGGATGTCGGCAGGGCCCGTCGTCGCCGGGTGGGTCCGGGTGTGCATGGGGGCCGACATGGATGCCTCCGCTGGTCTCCGCGTGGTCCGTGGCCCGCCGGTCGCGGCCACACCTCGAAGTTACGGAGTCCCCGGCCCCCAACCCATCCGGTGGCCCACCCACTTGACCCTGACCCTGACCCCCTAGGGGACAGGGGGGCTGGCCCCACCACAGGGGGGGCGGCACCACCATGGACGCCGTGACCGGCCGCTCGGCGCGGAACCGGTGGGAGGCCGCAGGAAGCGGGTCACGCCGGATCACGCCAGGTCAGACGGGCCACGAGGGGCCCGAGGGGGCGTCGGGGGCGTCAGGGTGAGGCGATCGTCGCGATGACGGCGATGATCACGAAGATGGCGAGGAACGAGCCGAAGACCATGAGCATCTTCTTCTGGCCGTCCGGCGGATTCGGTTCGAGCACGGGCATGGGGCAAGTCTCGCACCCTCCGCCGACCGGGTGCCGCCGGGGTGCGGTCAGCGCGCCGCCTCGTCCTCCACCGTACGGTCGCGCCCGGCCAGCACGCCCACGGCCATCTGCGGGACCATCAGTGCCGCCATGAGCGCGATCGGCAGCCCCCAGCCGCCGCTGTGCTGGTAGAGCACGCCCACCAGCAGCGGGCCGGGGATCGAGATCAGATAGCCGGTGCTCTGCGCGAAGGCTGACAGCTGGGCCACGCCCACGCCGGTCCTGGCCCGCATCCCGACCATCGTCAGGGCCAGCGGGAAGGCGCAGTTGGAGACGCCGAGCAGCACGGCCCAGGCCCAGGCACCGCCGGCCGGGGCGAAGTACAGGCCGGCGTACCCGGCCAGGCCGCAGGCGCCGAGCGCGAGCACGATGGGGCCCTGGTGGGGCAGCCGGGTGGCCAGGCGCGGGATGACGAAGGCGAGGGGGACGCCCATCACCATCGTGACGGCCAGCAGCAGTCCGGCCGTGCTCGCGGGCACCCCGGCGTCCCGGAAGATCTGCGCCATCCAGCCCATGGTGATGTAGGCGGCCGTGGCCTGGAGGCCGAAGAAGACGGCGAGCGCCCAGGCGGTACGGCTGCGGGTGATCCGCAGCTCGGGGCGACCCGGCTCCCCCGGCACGGACCCGGGCACACGCTCGGGCGCGGCCCCGGACACAGGCACGGAGACGGACACGGGCTCGGGCGCGGCCATGCCGCCCCGGCGCCGTACCAGCGGCAGCCACGGCAGTACGGCCGCCGCGGCCAGGCCCGCCCAGACGGCGAGCCCGGTCTGCCAACTGCCGCCGAGCGCCTTCGTCATGGGCACGGTCACGGCGGCGGCGGTGGAGGTGCCGAGGGCCAGCGCCATGGAGTACAGACCGGTCATGGAGCCGACCCGGTCCGGGAACCAGCGCTTGACGATGACCGGCATCAGGACGTTGCTGACCGCGATACCCATGAGGGCGAGCGCGCTGGCCGCGACGAACCCGGCCGTGCTTGCCGCGTACGGCCGTACGAGCAGACCGGCGGTGATCGCCACCATGCCCGCGCAGACCACTGCGGCCGGACCGAAGCGGCGGGCGAGCCGGGGCGCCATGACGCCGAAGGCGGCGAAGCAGAGCGGCGGCACGGAGGTGAGCACCCCGGCGAGGCTGCCGCTCATCCCGAGCCCGTCCCGGACCTCCTCCAGGAGGGCGCCGAGGCTGGTGATGGCGGGGCGCAGGTTGAGCGCGGACAGCACGATGCCGACGGCGACCAGACGCGGCACCCACGCGCGCGTGGCCGTACCCGTACCGCCACCCGCGCTCGTCCCCGCGGCCGTGCTCCGGTCCGTGGCCGCGCCCGTGCTCCTGCTCGTACTCGTGTCCGTGTTCGTGGACGCCACCGTCCCGGTTCCCTCGTTCACCATGAGGTCCATCATAGAATCATGGGATGATTGGTTGTCCATCCCCGGGTGGCCCGCTCCCGCCCGCCGCGTGCGAAGGTGTGCCATGCCCCTGAGCCATCCCCGTCGCTCGGCGCTGTCCGAGCAGGTCATCGCCGAGCTGCGCAACCAGATCACCTCGGGCGAGTGGCCGGTCGGCTCCCGGATCCCGACCGAGCCCGAGCTGGTCGAGCAGCTCGGGGTCGCCCGCAACACGGTCCGCGAGGCCGTCCGGGCGCTCGCGCACAACGGTCTGCTGGACATCCGCCAGGGCTCCGGCACCTATGTCGTGGCGACCAGCGAGCTGGCGGGCGTGATGCACCGCCGCTTCTCCGGCGCTGATCCGCGGCACATCGCCGAACTGCGCTCCGCGCTGGAGTCCGCGGCGGCCCGGCTGGCGGCCGAGCGGCGTACCGAGAAGGACCTCAAGCAGCTCGACACGCTGCTGCTGCGCCGCGAGGAGGCCTGGGCTTCGGGGGACGCGGAGGCGTTCGTGGTGGCCGACGCGACCTTCCACCTGGCGGTGGTGTCCGCGTCCCACAACGACGTCATGACCGCGATGCACGCGGACCTGGGCGAGGTGCTGCGCGACTGGCTGCGCGACGACGTCGGCGAGGAGCTGACGCCGGAGGCGTACATGGAGCACACCCGGCTGGTCGACGCGATCCGCTCGGGCGACGCGGACACGGCCGCCGCGGAGGCGGCCGGCTATCCGCTGCTGTGCCGGCCGGGGCGCTTCACCGCTTCTGGTGACTGATCCACACCGACCGCACCTCCATCCAGCACCGGCCGGCCAGTCGTACGGTCATCGCGGGTCCGGTGTCGACGACGGGCCCGTCGACGTCGAGGTCCCACCAACGGTCGCACTCGACGTGCAGAGCGACGCGATCGATGTCGGCATAGGGGTTGTGGCAGTAGGCGACGACATGGGAGCCGCTGACGGTGGTCCGGCACTCGGACCCGAACGGCTGCCGCGTGGCCGGACGGTCCCCTGCCTTCACACGCGGGTGGGGCATCGCCTCGTACGGCAGGGACAGCACAAGAGCGACGGCTACGGTCACTGGGGCCAGGCTGTGGGACAGGCGCACAAGGGGGACCTCCTCGGCCGTGCTGGGGAGGATCTCGCGTGGGGTACGCGTTACTCCATTGTGCGCAACCGTCACCCGGACAGGCCTGGTCGAAGGGGCCGAACGGGTGACGCCCCGCCCCCCGCGCGCTGCGGGGAACGGGGCGTCGACGTCGTACGGGACGACGTACGAAGGATCACGCACCGATGGCGTGCAGACCGCCGTCCACGTGGACGATCTCACCGGTGGTCTTCGGGAACCAGTCGCTCAGCAGTGCGACGACGCCCTTGCCGGCCGGCTCCGGGTCCTTGAGGTCCCACTCCAGCGGGGAGCGGCTGTCCCACACGGAGGCCAGATCGCTGAAGCCCGGGATGGACTTGGCGGCCATGGAGCCGAGCGGGCCCGCGGAGACGAGGTTGCAGCGGATGTTCTGCTTGCCCAGGTCGCGCGCGATGTAGCGGCTGGTGGCCTCCAGGGCGGCCTTGGCCGGGCCCATCCAGTCGTACTGCGGCCACGCGAACGAGGCGTCGAAGGTGAGGCCGACGACCGAGCCGCCGTTCTGCATCAGCGGCAGGCAGGCCATGGTCAGCGACTTCAGCGAGAACGCCGAGACGTGCATGGCGGTGGACACCGACTCGAACGGCGTGTTGAGGAAGTTGCCGCCGAGCGCGTCCTGCGGCGCGAAGCCGATGGAGTGCACGACGCCGTCGAGGCCGCCGAGCTCCTCGCCGACGACGTCGGCCAGCCGGGCGAGGTGCTCCTCGTTCGTGACGTCCAGCTCGATGACCTTGGCAGGCTTCGGCAGCTTCCTGGCGATGCGCTCGGTCAGGGTGGGGCGCGGGAACGCGGTCAGGATGACCTCGGCGCCCTCCTCCTGGGCCAGCCGGGCGGCGTGGAAGGCGATCGAGGCCTCCGTCAGCACACCGGTGATCAGGATGCGCTTGCCCTCGAGAATTCCGCTCATGGTGATCAGTGACCCATTCCCAGTCCGCCGTCAACGGGGATGACGGCTCCAGTGATGTACGAAGCGTCGTCCGAGGCGAGGAACCGCACCGTCGCGGCGATCTCCTCCGGCTGCGCGTACCGGCCGAGCGGGACCTGCGAGACGATGCCCGCGCGCTGCTCGTCGGTGAGCACCTTGGTCATGTCGGTGTCGACGAAACCGGGCGCGACGACGTTGAAGGTGATGTTGCGCGAGCCCAGCTCACGGGCGAGCGAGCGCGCGAAGCCGACCAGGGCGGCCTTGGAGGCGGCGTAGTTGGCCTGTCCGGCGGAGCCGAGCAGTCCGACCACCGACGAGATGAGGACGACCCGGCCCTTCTTGGCCCGCAGCATGGCGCGGTTGGCGCGCTTGACCACGCGGAAGGTGCCGGTGAGGTTGGTGTCGACGACCGAGGTGAAGTCCTCCTCGGACATGCGCATCAGGAGCTGGTCCTTGGTGACGCCGGCGTTGGCGATCAGCACCTCCACCGGGCCGTGCGCGGCCTCGATCTCCTTGTAGGCCTGCTCCACCTGCTCGGTGTCGGTGATGTCGCACTTGACGGCCAGGCAGCCCAGCTCGGTCAGCGCGGCCGGCGGCTCGCCCGACCGGTACGTGATGGCGACCTTGTCGCCGGCATCGGCGAACGCGCGGGCGATGGCGAGGCCGATGCCCCGGTTTCCTCCGGTGACGAGAACCGAGCGGCTCAACGGATCACCCTTTCCGTAGGGGTTTGACACACCCGCCCGAACGAATTGGACCACAGGCGGCTTCACCGAAAACCTATCGGTAGGGGCCTGCCCGCAAGGAAGCGGGCACCGACAGTGGCTCCCCTTGAGTCATGTCGGGTTCCTACAGTGCACCGATCAAGCGGTCAGGCCTGCGGACCTGGTGCGCAGACGAGACCCGGCCACCCCGACGGCCGTCGGCATCCACCGCCCGGGAGAGAACATCGGTGACCCATGGTAGCCACATGGGTTCATTCGGGTGACCGGCCCGACAGTCCGCACTCCGCCCACACGGTCTTCCCCGGACCCGGGCGCGCGTCGGCACCCCAGCGCACGGCCACGGCCGCCACGACGAGCAGGCCCCTCCCACCGTCCGCGTCCGCGGGATCCGCGCCCGGCCGCCGGGGCTCCGGGCGCCCCGGGTGGGTGTCGGACACCTCGACGCGCACGACCGCGGCGGTACGGTCGCAGCGCAGCCGCAGTTCGAAGTCCCGTCCGGGGACCCGGCCGTGCAGCACGGCGTTGGCGGCGAGTTCGGCGACGACGAGGGCGACGGTGTCGGACACCGGGCTGCCGTACGGAACGCCCCAGACGTCGAGTCGGTGCGTGGCCAGCCTGCGGGCGAGTCTCGCCCCGCGCCGGGTGGCGGAGAACCGTTGGGCGAACACACTTACGGTAACGGCCTCTTGGGCCTGCGGTACGGGCATGCGGCCAAGGTTCCGGCCCCCGTCACTCCACCAACAGGCACGACACCCATACAGACGCTCTTGTATCGGTGCACACTCTGGACCGGGTGGGTAACTCTCCGTGACTCTTGGCTGACACGGCCGGTTCAGCGGGGCGGCAAGGGCGTGAACACAGGAGGCGCGCGGAGATGACGGCAGACCATGGCGGCGGCACGAACACCGAACCCGAACTGTCCGACAGCCTCAAGACCTACGGCGCGGTCCTGAAGGCGTTGCGGGAGGAATCCGGCCTGACCCAGGAGGAGTTCGCCCTGCGGGTGCGGTACTCGGCCGCGTACGTCGCCAAGATCGAGCAGGGCAAGAGGTTCCCGCCGGCCGATCTGCCCGCACGGGCGGAGGGGGTGCTGGGGCCGGTCGCCCTCAAGGTACTCGGCGCGGCGGCGAGAAGCCTGAGCAGGCGGGCGGGACTGGCTTCATGGTTCCGGCAGTGGGCGGGGATCGAGGAGGAGGCGATCTCCTTGTATGCGTACGAATGCCGGGCGGTTCCGGGGTTGTTGCAGCCGGAGGAGTACGCGCGGGCGGTGTTCGAGCGTCAGCTGCCGCCGTTCACCGAGGAGCAGATCGACCACAGGGTGGCGGCCCGCCTCGAACGCCAGACGTTACTGGCCGGGCGACCGAACACCGCGTTCACGTTCATCATCGAGCAGGCCGTCCTGGAACGCGGAGTGGGTGGCACACCGGTCACCAGGACCGTCATCGACCACCTGCTGGACGTCGGGCAGCGGACCAACGTCGAGATCCAGATCATGCCTCTGCGTCAGGAGGATCACTGCGGAACCGATGGTCAGCTGTACCTGGCCGAGACGCCTGGACACCAGTGGTTCGGTTACACAGAGGGGCATCGGTCTAGCACTCTGATCGCCGATCCCGGTGAGGTCAGCGTCCTCCATCAGCGCTATGGCAAGCTGCGTTCCCAGGCCCTGGATTGCCGGGCTACGGTGAACCTGCTGGTACAGATGCGAGGAGTGCTATGAGCATCACCCCCGAGCTGAGCTGGTTCAAGAGCAGCTACAGCGGCGGAGACGGCGACAACTGCATCGAGGTCGCCATTCACCCCGAAGCCGTCCGCGTCCGTGACTCCAAGGACAAGGCGATCCGTCCCCTCGTCGTCACGCCGAGCGCCTGGGCGGCGTTCACCGCGCTCGCGGCGCGCTCCACATCGGGCGACTGAGTCGACATCAGACGTGATGTTCGTGGGAGGGTACGGGAGTTGGCCCCGTACCCTCCCACTGTTCCGCGAGAAGCTCGAAGGGATCCCCATCCGTGCCCCATGAAATCGATCAGTCATTTCTGGCGCTGCCGCTCAGGGCCCTCGCCGACGCCGCGCTCGCGCGGGCGCGTGCGCTCGGCGCGCAGCACGCGGACTTCCGGTTCGAGCGGGTGCGCAGCGCGTCGTGGCGGCTGCGGGACGCGAAGCCGTCGGGGTCGTCCGACACCACGGACCTCGGGTACTCGGTGCGGGTCGTGCACGGCGGCACGTGGGGGTTCGCGTCGGGCGTCGATCTGACGATGGACGCGGCGGCCAAGGTCGCCTCCCAGGCGGTGGCGATGGCCAAGCTCTCCGCCCAGGTGCTCAGGGCGGCCGGGTCGGACGAGCTGGTCGAGCTCGCCGACGAGCCCGTGCACGCGGAGAAGACCTGGGTCTCGTCGTACGAGATCGATCCGTTCGGCGTGCCCGACGAGGAGAAGGCGGGGCTGCTGGCGCAGTGGAGCGGGCAGCTGCTGGCGGCGCCCGGCGTCAACCACGTCGACGCCTCGCTGCTCACCGTGCACGAGAACAAGTTCTACGCGGACACCGCCGGGACCGTCACCACGCAGCAGCGGGTGCGGCTGCATCCGCAGCTGACCGCGGTGTCGGTGGACGAGTCGAGCGGCGAGTTCGACTCGATGCGGACGATCGCGCCGCCCGTGGGCCGCGGCTGGGAGTACCTGACCGGCACGGGCTGGGACTGGGAGTCGGAGCTGGCGCAGCTGCCTGAGCTGCTGGCGGAGAAGATGCGGGCGCCCAGTGTCGAGCCGGGGCTGTACGACCTGGTCGTCGACCCGTCCAACCTGTGGCTGACGATCCACGAGTCCATCGGGCACGCGACCGAGCTGGACCGCGCGCTCGGCTACGAGGCCGCGTACGCCGGTACCTCGTTCGCCACCTTCGACCAGCTCGGCACGTTGCGGTACGGCTCGCCGCAGATGAACGTCACCGGTGACCGGACCGCCGAGCACGGCCTGGCGACCGTCGGGTACGACGACGAGGGCGTCGAGGCGCAGTCCTGGGACCTGGTGAAGGACGGCACCCTGGTCGGCTACCAGCTGGACCGGCGGACCGCCCGGCTGACCGGGTTCGAGCGGTCCAACGGGTGCGCGTTCGCCGACTCGCCGGGCCATGTGCCCGTGCAGCGCATGGCCAACGTGTCGCTGCGGCCCGATCCCGCGGGGATGTCCACGGAGGACCTGATCGGCGGTGTCGACCGGGGCATCTACGTCGTCGGGGACCGGTCCTGGTCCATCGACATGCAGCGGTACAACTTCCAGTTCACCGGGCAGCGCTTCTTCAAGATCGAGAACGGGCGGATCACCGGCCAGCTGCGGGAGGTCGCCTACCAGGCCACGACCACCGACTTCTGGGGGTCCATGGAGGCCGTCGGCGGCCCGCAGACGTATGTCCTCGGCGGCGCGTTCAACTGCGGCAAGGCCCAGCCCGGCCAGGTCGCGGCCGTCTCCCACGGCTGCCCGTCCGCCCTGTTCCGTGGCGTCAACATCCTCAACACCACGCAGGAGGCCGGCCGATGAGCGCCCGCATCCGGATCGGCCGGGGGGCCGGGGGTTGCCCCCCGGGCAAGCACAGTCTCAACACCACGCAGGAGGCCGGCCGATGAGCGCCCGTACGAGCAAGCCGCACGAGGTCGTCGAGCGGGCCTTGGCGCTGTCCCGTGCCGACGGGTGTGTCGTCATCGCCGACGAGCACTCCACCGCCAACCTGCGCTGGGCGGGCAACGCGCTCACCACGAACGGGGTCACGCGCGGGCGTACGCTCACGGTGATCGCGACCGTCGACGGCAAGGAGGGCACCGCCTCCGGTGTGGTGTCGCGGTCCGCCGTGACGGCGCAGGAGTTGGAGCCGCTGGTGCGGGCCGCCGAGGCCGCCGCGCGCGCCGCGGGGCCGGCCGAGGACGCGCAGCCGCTGGTCACGAGCGTGCCGGAGGCCCCCGGCTTCACCGAGGCGCCGGTGGAGACCTCCTCCGCGGTGTTCGCCGACTTCGCCCCGGCGCTCGGGGAGTCGTTCGCCCGCGCGCGGGCGGGCGGACGCGAGCTGTACGGCTTCGCCAACCACGAACTGGTGTCGACCTATCTCGGTACGTCGACGGGGCTGCGCCTGCGGCACGACCAGCCCACCGGGACGCTGGAGGTCAACGCCAAGTCGCCGGACCGTACCCGGTCGGCCTGGGCCGGACGGTCGACCCGGGACTTCAAGGACGTGGACCCCGCCGCGCTGGACGCGGAGCTGGCCGTACGGCTGGGCTGGGCGGAGCGCCGGGTGGCGCTGCCCGCGGGCCGCTACGAGACGCTGCTGCCGCCGACCGCGGTCGCCGACCTGCTGATCTACCAGATGTGGTCGGCGTCGGGGCGGGACGCGACCGAGGGGCGGACGGTGTTCTCCAAGCCGGGCGGCGGCACCCGTCTGGGCGACCGGCTGTCGGAACTGCCGCTGACCCTGCGCAGCGACCCGAACGAGCCCGGCCTGGAGACCGCGCCCTTCGTGATCGCGCACTCCTCGCACGGCGACCAGTCGGTGTTCGACAACGGGCTGCCGGTCCGGGCGACCGAATGGGTCGGGGCGGGAGAGCTGAAGAACCTCACGACCACCCGCCACAGTGCCGGCCTGACCGGGCTGCCGGTGGCGCCGGCGATCGACAACCTGATCCTGGACGGGGGCGCGGACCGCTCGCTGGAGGAGATGGTCGCGGACACCGGGCGGGGGCTGCTGCTGACCTGTCTCTGGTACATCCGCGAGGTCGATCCGGCGACCCTGCTGCTCACGGGTCTGACCCGGGACGGCGTCTACCTGGTCGAGAACGGCGAGGTGACCGGCGAGGTCAACAATTTCCGGTTCAACGAGTCTCCGGTCGACCTGCTGGGGCGGGCGACGGAGGCGGGGCGCACCGAAAAGACGCTGCCTCGCGAGTGGAGCGACTGGTTCACTAGGGCTGCGATGCCCGCGCTGCGGGTGCCGGACTTCAATATGAGCTCTGTCAGCCAGGGCGTATAACCTCGTAGCCACGGCTGTCGTGCGACGGCCGTGGCTACGACGCCCGAAGAACGTCCAAGGAGATACGAGAACCGTGACGGACATCGTCGACGAGCTGAAGTGGCGGGGCCTGTTCGCCCTGTCCACCGACGAAGAGGCTTTGCGCAAGGCGCTCGCGGACGGTCCCGTCACGTTCTATTGCGGTTTCGACCCGACCGCGGCGAGCCTGCACGTCGGCCACCTGGTGCAGGTGCTCACCATGCGCCGGCTCCAGCGGGCGGGCCTGCGTCCGCTGGCCCTGGTCGGCGGCGCGACGGGGCAGATCGGCGACCCGCGCCCGACGGCCGAGCGCACGCTGAACGACCCGGAGACGGTCGCGAACTGGGTGACCCGGCTGCGCTCGCAGATCGAGCCGTTCCTGTCCTTCGAGGGCGACAACGCCGCGGTCATGGTGAACAACCTGGACTGGACGGCCGGACTGTCGGCCATCGAGTTCCTGCGGGACATCGGCAAGCACTTCCGCGTCAACAAGATGCTCACCAAGGACTCCGTGGCCCGGCGCCTGGAGTCCGAGGAGGGCATCAGCTACACGGAGTTCAGCTACCAGCTCCTCCAGGGCATGGACTTCCTGGAGCTGTACCGGCGCCACGGCTGCACCTTGCAGCAGGGCGGCAGCGACCAGTGGGGCAACCTCACCGCGGGTCTCGATCTGATCCACCGCCTGGAGCCGCACGCCCAGGTACACGCGCTGGCGACGCCGCTGATGGTCAAGGCGGACGGCACCAAGTTCGGCAAGACCGAGGGCGGCGCCATCTGGCTCGACCCCGAGATGACGACGCCGTACGCGTTCTACCAGTTCTGGCTGAACGTGGACGACCGGGACATCTCGACGTACATGCGGATCCTGTCCTTCCGATCCCCTGCGGAGCTGGAGGAGCTGGAGCAGCAGACCGCCGAGCGTCCGCAGGCGCGCGCCGCCCAGCGTGCGCTGGCCGAGGAGCTGACGACCCTGGTGCACGGCGCCGACCAGACGGCCGCCGTGATCGCCGCGTCCAAGGCGCTGTTCGGGCAGGGCGAGCTGACGGACCTGGACGCCCGGACGCTGGCCGCGGCCCTGTCCGAGGTGCCGCACATCAAGGTCGGCGCGCTCGGGCCGGTCGTGGACCTGTTCGCCGAGGTCGGGCTGGTGGCCAGCAAGTCGGCCGCCCGCCGCACGGTCAAGGAGGGCGGCGCCTACGTGAACAACGTCAAGGTCGCCGCCGAGGACGCGGTCCCCGCTCCCGAGGACCTGCTGCACGGGCGCTGGCTGGTGCTGCGCCGGGGTAAGAAGAACCTGGCGGCCGTCGAGGTCGAGGCCGGCTGATCTTCCCGGCCGGCCGGGCCGGACCGGGCGAAGGGGTGGCTTCCCGTGCGGGAAGCCACCCCTTCGCCGTGCGCGCCCCGGCGATCGACCTCGCCGGGGCCGCCGGGCCCGTCCCTCAGACTCGTTGCTTTCTGCCGCCCCGCAGGGACATGTACGCCATGTCGCCGACGGCGACGATGATGATCGCGGCCACCAGCTGGAACAGGTGCCGGGTCCAGTCGATGCCGGGGGTCTGGGCGACCCCGAGTCCGCGGGCGATCGCGTTGCCGGCGACGGCGCCGAGGATGCCGAAGATGGTGGTCAGCCACAGGGGGCTGTGCTGCTTGCCCGGGATGACCGCCTTGGCGATCAGGCCCAGCACGAACCCCACGATGATGGCCCACAACCAGCCCATGACTGCCTCCTCGCACAACTTGACGTGAGCAGTACGGTCAGTGTCCGCCCGCCCCTCGTACGGCGCATGTCGGGTCCGGTCGTACAGGGGACGGCGCAGGTGGATCGCCCGGACGGGACGCGCCCCGGTCTCGAAGGCGGCGCAGCCGCGGCGTAACGTGGAAGCTGTTCGGACCCGGTTTTCCGGCCGGGCGGCGGCCTGGGAGAGTCCGATGCGGGCGGATGGTGGAATGTGATGCGGAAGCTGCACGGTGGGGGCGACGTAGAGGTCTTCCGGATCACCGGAGCGCGCCGGAGCCTCCAGGACGACGTGCGCGGCCGGCAGCGCCGGTACGTCATCTCGATGACCATCCGCACCCTGTCGGTGATCCTCGCGGCCACCCTGTGGGGCGTGGAACGGCACGTCGCGATCGTGGCGCTGGTCCTGGGCGCGGTCCTGCCCTACATCGCGGTGGTCGTCGCCAACGCCGGGCGGGAGAACGCGCCTTCGCTGCCGACGACGTTCGTGACCTTGCCGACGCCGCCGATGATCGAGCCGCCGTCGGCGCGGGAGGAGTCCGCGGAATCCGTCCCGGAGGACGCGGCGGGCGATCGCACTGAGCGTCAGCCATGAGCACGCTGTGCGCCAAGCTCAAGAAAAGCTCAGATCTATCCTGCTGTTCCGGCTCCCGACGGCCGGTTACCCGTGACATACTTCGTACGCGCTCCGCATCCCCCGTCGGAGCGACAGACCGACGCCGGGCAGCTCCCCCCGTGGCTGCTCGGCGTCGCCTTGTGTGCGCACCTGTGAGATGACATCCGTGAGTGACGAGACCCCTGTCTGTTCCGCGAAGGGCTGCCGCGCCGACGCCGTGTGGGTCCTGGCGTGGAACAACCCGAAGATCCACACCCCGGAGCGGCGCAAGACCTGGCTCGCGTGCGACGAGCACCGTGAGCATCTGTCCCAGTTCCTGGGGGTGCGGGGTTTCCTCAAGGACGTGGTGAAGTTCGCGGAGTGGACCGCGCCCGAGGGCGCCTGACCTTCCGCCCGGCCTTCGGGCCGCCCCCGGGCCGCGGCGCTCGGGTCCCGCGTGTTACGGTCAGCCGCCGATCGCGGACATCGGGCGCTCGGGCTGGAGGAACGAGGGGTCGTCCAGACCCGATCCGGCCTTCTTGCCCCACATCGCCAGCCGCCAGATCCGGGCGATCTCCTCGTCGGGGGCACCGCCGCGCAGTGCGGCACGCAGGTCGGTCTCCTCGGTGGCGAACAGACAGGTGCGGACCTGGCCGTCGGCGGTGAGCCGGGTACGGTCGCAGGCCGCGCAGAACGGCCGGGTGACGGAGGCGATGACGCCGACGCGGTGCGGTCCGCCGTCGACGATCCAGCGTTCGGCCGGGGCCGAGCCGCGCTCCTCGGAGCCCTCGGCGGTCAGTTCGAACCGAGTGCGCAGCGAGGCGAGGATGTCGCCCGCGGTCACCATGCCCTCGCGCTTCCAGCCGTGCTGGGCGTCCAGGGGCATCTGCTCGATGAAGCGCAGTTCGTAGCCGTGTTCCATCGCCCAGGCGAGCAGGTCCGGGGCCTCGTCGTCGTTCAGGCCCGGCATCAGTACGGCGTTGATCTTGACGGGGAGCAGACCGGCCTCGGCGGCGGCGGCCAGGCCCGCGACGACGTCGTGGTGGCGGTCCCGGCGGGTCAGGGTCTTGAAGACGTCGGGGCGCAGGGTGTCCAGCGAGACGTTCACCCGGTCCAGGCCCGCGGTCTTCAGGGCCTCGGCGGTGCGGCGCAGGCCGATGCCGTTGGTGGTGAGGGACATCCGGGGGCGGGGGGTGAGGGCCGCGACCCGCTCGACTATGCCGACCAGGCCGGGGCGCAGCAGGGGCTCGCCGCCGGTGAAACGGACCTCCTCGATGCCGAGCGAGGTGACCGCGACGTCGATCAGGCGGACGATCTCGTCGTCGGTGAGCAGGTCGGGCTTGGACAGCCACTGCAGGCCCTCCTCGGGCATGCAGTAGGCGCAGCGCAGGTTGCACCGGTCGGTGAGCGAGACCCTCAGGTCGGTGGCCACTCGGCCGTAGGTGTCGATGAGCACGTGGGCCCCCTCCCTCGTCGCGGATCGGATCCAGTTCCGTCACCTTGAGCCTACGTGACGTCGCCGACAACACCGGTTGCCGATCCCGCCGGGCACGAGGCGCACACATCGTAGGACCGCACGGAACGGCCGCGTCGCAGGACGTTGCGGGCCCTGCGACGCGGCCGTGGACTCGTGCCGGTCAGTGCGCTCCGGTGCCGGTCAGCGACCGGACCTCCAGTTCGGCGTACTTGCCGGAGTCGGGGGTCTCCTTGGACAGCAGGGTGCCGACGACACCGAGCAGGAAACCGACCGGGATCGAGATGATGCCCGGGTTCTCCAGCGGGAACCAGTGGAAGTCGACGTCCGGGAACATCGACGTGGGCTTGCCCGAGACGACCGGCGAGAACAGCACCAGGCCGACCGCCGTGACCAGGCCGCCGTAGATCGACCACAGCGCCCCGGAGGTGGTGAACCGCTTCCAGAAGAGGCTGTAGAGGATGGTCGGCAGGTTGGCGGAGGCGGCGACCGCGAAGGCGAGGGCGACCAGGCCGGCCACGTTCAGGTCGCGGGCGAGGGCGCCGAGCACGATGGAGACGGCCCCGATCCCGACGGTCGCCCAGCGGGCCGCGCCGATCTCCTGCTTCTCGGTGGCGGTGCCCTTCTTGATGACGTTGGCGTAGATGTCGTGGGCGAAGGACGAGGAGGAGGCCAGGGTCAGACCGGCGACGACCGCGAGGATCGTGGCGAAGGCGACTGCCGAGATGGTCGCCAACAGGATCGCGCCCCAGGTGGAGTCGACGCCGCCGAGATGGAGCGCCAGCAGCGGGGCGGCGGTGTTGCCCGCCTTGTTGGAGGCGATGATCTCGTCGGGCTTGATGAGCGCGGCGGCGCCGAAGCCGAGGGCGAGGGTCATCAGGTAGAAGGCGCCGATCAGGCCGATCGCCCAGATCACGGACTTGCGGGCGGCCTTGGCGGTGGGGACCGTGTAGAAGCGGATCAGGATGTGCGGCAGGCCGGCGGTGCCGAGGACCAGGGCGATGCCGAGCGAGATGAAGTCGAGCTTGGTGGTGCCCGTGGCGCCGTACTTCAGTCCGGGCTCCAGGAAGGCCGTGCCCTTGCCGCTGTTGTCGGCGGCCGAGCCGAGCAGGTCCGAGATGTTGAAGTGGAACTTCAGCAGGACCAGGAAGGTCAGCAGCAGGGCGCCCGCGATGAGCAGGACCGCCTTGACCATCTGGACCCAGGTGGTGCCCTTCATGCCGCCGATGGTGACGTACACGATCATCAGGACGCCGACCAGGGCGACGATGCCGATCTTGCCGCCGTCGCTGGTGATGCCGAGCAGCAGCGAGACCAGGACGCCGGCGCCCGCCATCTGCGCCAGCAGGTAGAAGATCGACACGACGATGGTGGAGGTGCCGGCCGCCGTGCGGACCGGGCGCTGGCACATGCGGTACGCCAGGACGTCGCCCATCGTGTAGCGGCCGGAGTTGCGCAGCGGTTCGGCCACCAGGAGCAGGGCGACCAGCCAGGCGACCAGGAAGCCGATGGAGTACAGGAAGCCGTCGTAGCCGAAGAGGGCGATCGCGCCCGCGATGCCGAGGAAGGACGCGGCGGACATGTAGTCGCCGGAGACGGCGAGTCCGTTCTGGAAGGCGGTGAACTGGCGTCCGCCGGCGTAGAAGTCGGCGGCGTCCTTGGTCTGGCGGCCCGCCCAGACGGTGATGACGAGGGTCGCGGCGACGAAGACCGCGAACAGGGTGATGATCAGCGGCCGGTGCTCGCTCGCCTCGCCCGCGGCGAGGTGTACGTGGGTGATCGCGGGGCTCATGCGCCGCCCTCCATCCGGGACTTGATGGCGTCGGCCTTGGGGTCGAGCCGGTCGGCGGCGTGCCGCGCGGTCCACCAGGCGATGAGGAAGGTGGTGAGGAACTGGGCGAGACCCAGCACCAGGGCCACGTTGACGTTGCCGAACAGCTTGGTGCCCATGAAGTCGCCCGCGTAGTTCGACAGCAGGACGAACAGCAGGTACCAGGCGATGAAGGCGACGGTCAGCGGGAAGGCGAACGAGCGGTAGGAGCGGCGGAGCTCACCGAACTCTGCGCTCTCCTGCACCGCGACGAACTCCTCTGTGGAGGGCAGCCGGTGTTCGGTTTTCGAAGGGGGCGGTGCGTCCGTGGCCACGGAGTCTCCTCGCGTTGCTGGTGCGTTGACGTCGGTGAACGACAGGCACGGGCGGGCGGTCGCCCTCCCGCGTCCTGTTCGAGGTCACGGCGCCCGTCCGGACGCGGTTCAACCCGGTGCGCTTATTTCCCAAGTCGTCCACGAAAGTCATTGCTGGCCAAGGAGTCCGGAAGATAGCTTCACTCTGCACCACCCGTCATGTACCTGCCCGAGCACGACCTGTGTCTCGGGCGGTTTTGTTTCCGGATGATGTGGAGATCCCATGGCTCATCTGCGTTCAAGTCGTCGGCTCGCCCTTGCCGTGCCGGTCGTGCTGTCCCTGACCGCCTCGCTCGGCTTCCTGCCGGCGGCGGCCTCGGCCGCGCCGCGCACGCAGTCCGTGGCCCAGGCGGCCGACGCGGGGACCTTCGCGTACGTCGTCAACACCAAGGTGGACCACCGTACGATCGCGTCGGTCGAGAAGGCGGTCGCCGCGGCCGGCGGCACCGTCGTCGTGACGTACGACAAGATCGGTGTGATCGTCGCCCACTCCTCGAACCCGGGCTTCGCCGCGCAGATCCGCAAGGTGCACGGGGTGCAGTCGGCGGGCGCGACGCGCACCTCGCCGGTCACCGCGGAGGGCACTACGGACGAGGGGGCGGTCCAGTACCTGTCCAAGGCGGAGGCCGCGAAGGTGGCCGCGAGCAGCACGGCCGCCGGCCAGGAGCCCCTCGAGGCCGACCAGTGGGACCTGCGCGCGATAGGCGCCGACAAGGCCGCCACGATCAACCCGGGCAGCCGGAAGGTGACCGTCGCCGTCATCGACACCGGCGTGGACGACACCCACCCCGACATAGCCCCGAACTTCTCCGCCTCGCAGTCCGCGAACTGCGTGAGCGGCAAGCCGGACACGACGTACGGCGCCTGGCGGCCGGTCGACGCCGACCACTACCACGGCACCCACGTGGCGGGCGAGATAGCCGCGGCGCGCAACGGCATCGGGGTCGCGGGCGTCGCCCCCGGGGTGAAGGTCGCGAGCATCACGGTGGCCCAGCCGGACGCGAACAGCCTGTTCTACCCGGAGAGCGTGGTGTGCGCGTTCGTCTTCGCCGCCGATCACGGTGTGGAGGTCACCAACAACAGCTATTACATCGACCCCTGGCTGTACAACTGCATGGACGACCCGGACCAGAAGGCCATCGTCGACGCGGTCAACAGGGCGCAGCTCTACGCCCGTTCGAAGGGCACGCTGAACGTGGCCTCGGCGGGCAACTCCAATGACGACCTCGACTCCAACGCGCTGGTCGACGACTCCAGCCCGGACGACTCGACCGCCGTGACCCGGACGGTCGACCCGCACAAGTGCTTCGACATCCCGACCCAGTTGCCGGGTGTCGTCACCGTGAGCGCGACGGGCGTCAAGGGCACGAAGTCGTACTACTCCAGCTACGGCGACGGTGTCGTCGACGTGGCCGGTCCGGGCGGCGACAAGTACCAGATCCCGGACACGCCGTCGGCGAACGGCCGCATCCTGTCGACGCTGCCCGACAACCAGTACGGGTTCCTCCAGGGCACCTCGATGGCCTCCCCGCACGTGGCCGCGGTGGCCGCGCTGCTGAAGTCGTCCCACCCGAACGCGACGCCCGCGACGCTCCAGGCGCTGCTCAAGGCGCAGGCGGACAACCCCGGTTGCCCGACCGCGCCGTACGACGGTGACGGCGACGGGGTCGTGGACGCGACCTGCGTGGGCGGCAAGCGCGTCAACGGCTTCTACGGCTTCGGCATCGTCAACGCGCTGCGCGCGGTGAAGTAGCTCCGGACGGAGGACTGACGGAGGACGGGCCGGGGGGTGCATCCCTCCGGCCCGTTCGTCGTCCACATCATCCGTACTTCATCCGCACTTCGGCACGTATATTGATTCGATCAATACTGCATAGTGCAGTCATGACTGGAATCAAGTACGCATGGACCGCGCTGGGCGGTGATCCCGCCCTCCTCGCGCACGGCTCGACCGTCGTACGGCACGGAGCCCTCGCGGCCCGGCTTCCGGTACGGGAGCTGGCGCGGATGTGCGTGGGCACCTGCGCGCTGGCCGCCGCCGAACTCGGCGCACGGCGGGCCGGACTGCCCCGGGTGCCCGGGGTCCACGTGGACGACGGGGCGGTGGCGACCGCGTTCGTCAGCGAACGGCACCTGCTGGTCGACGGACGGGCCCCGGTCGCCTTCGCACCGCTGTCGCGGCTGTGGCGGACCGCCGACGGCTGGGTGCGCACCCACGCCAACTACCCGCACCACCGGGCACGGTTGCTGGGTGCGTTGGGCCTCGGGGACGACGCGACCGTGGACGACGTGGCCGGTCTGCTGGCCGAGCGGTCCGCCCTGGCGGTGGAGGAGACGGTGTACGAGGCGGGCGGCCTCGCCGTCGCCCTGCGCACCGCGCGGGAGTGGGCCGCGCACCCGCAGGCGGCCGCGCTCGCCCAACGGCCGCTGGTGGAGCGCGCACGGCTGGACTCCGCGCCCGTACGCGCGCTCGCCCCGGCCGGCGGCGGTCCGCTGCGGCCCGCCGCCGGGCTGCGCGTCCTGGACCTCACCCGGGTGATCGCCGGTCCGGTCGCCACCCGCACGCTCGCCCTGCTGGGCGCCGACGTGCTGCGCGTCGACTCCCCACGGCTGCCCGAACTCCCCGACGCGCACGCCGACACGGGCTTCGGGAAGCGGTCGGCGGTACTGGACCTGACGACCGACCGGCGCGCCTTCGAGGAGCTGCTCGCGGCGGCCGACGTGGTGGTCACCGGGTACCGGCCGGGCACCCTGGACCGGTTCGGGCTCTCCCCCGAGGCGCTGGCCGAGCGCAGGCCCGGGGTGGTCGTGGCGCAACTGTCGGCGTGGGGCGCGTACGGGCCGTGGGGCCGTCGGCGCGGCTTCGACAGCCTGGTGCAGGTGGCCACCGGGATCGCGGCGACCGAGGGTTCGCCGGAGCGGCCCGGCGCGCTGCCGGCCCAGGCCCTCGACCACGGCACGGGCTATCTGCTCGCCGCGGGGGTGCTGCGGGCGCTGACCGAGCAGTCGCACGAGGGCGGCAGCCGGTTCGTCCGACTGGCGCTGGCGCGGACGGCGGCCTGGCTCACGGAGATCACACCGGGGGTGCCCGGGACCGTACCGTACGAAGGTCCACAGCCATGGCTGGCCGGGAGCGACAGCGGGATCGGGCGGCTGCGGTACGCGCTGCCGCCGGTGTCCTTCGAGGGCGGGCCTGCCGACTGGGCGCGGCCGCCTGGGCCGTGGGGCGCGGACGAGGCGCGCTGGGCGTGAGCGAGGTCGGGGCCGCACGGCCGGAGTCGCGCCGCAGGTGCGGAAGGCGACTTGTCACTTGTCCTGATGGAGTTGCCCCGTTCTGTGCGGGATGGCGACGATCCTGAAGTGACTTCGATACGACCGTTTTCCGGGGCCCCCGCCACCCGTGGGGCGAGCGGCGACGGCCGCCCCGGCAGGGGCCCGGCCGTCGCCGTGCTCGTGCTGGTGGCGCTCGGCGCGCTGATCCCCCTGCTCGGGCCGTCCGCCGCGCTGGACGGCACGGGCGAGGCCGCCGCGCCGGCCGTCGGGGGCATCGCGCTGCTGCGGACGGTGCTGTTCGGTGCGCTGTGCGTCCCGGTGGGCGAACTCTTCGCCGACCTGCTGGCCGTACGGGTGCCCGGTGCGCCCGCCGGGGCGCCGCGCGCCTGGGCCCCGTACGCGGCCGCCGCCGGATTCCTCGCGGCGCTGGCGCTCGCCTCGGTCGTCGCCACCGGCAACCTGGTGCCGGTGGGGCTCGCGCAGATCGACGTCGGCGGCCTGTACCGCTCTTACGACGGCAGGCTCGCGCTGCTGGAGGTCAACGCCTTCGCCGTGGCGGGTCTGTGCGCGCTGTCGCGCCGGCCGGGCAGCCAGGTGGTGCCGCTGGCCGCGGTGGCCGTCGCGGAGGCGCTGCGCGCGCATCCCCCGGCCGAGCACGGCGCGTCGACGGGCTCGGCGCTGACGCTCGTCCATCTCACCTGTGCCTCGCTGTGGGCGGGCGGCCTGCTGCGGGTGCTGCGCACCCTCGGGCCGTGGCGCGGGAGTGCGGCGGGCACGGCGCTGCTGGGCCGCTACGCGCGCGTGGCGGCCGTCCTGCTGGCGGTGATCACCGCGACGGGCGTGTGGAGCACGCTGCGCCGGATGCCGGCGGACACGGTCCTGGACCAGCTGACGACGACCGCCTACGGGCGCGCCCTGCTCGCCAAGGTCCTCCTCGTGGCCGCGGTCGCCGTGCTGGCCCTGTGGGCGCGGATCCGGCTGCGCCGCGCCCCCGACCCGCTGGCCGCCGCCTCCCCCGCGCGGGCCGAGGCCGTCGCGCTGGGGGTGGTGGTCGCGCTGTCGGGACTGCTGACGGCGCTGCCGCTGCCGATCCGCTGGGGCTGACCGTCGGCGGGGCGGGCCCCAAGCGGGGGGGCGCCGCCGGGGCGCGGGGGCAACAGAAAGGGGAAGGGGCGGGGAGGGGTAGATTGT
>NZ_JBSFIA010000062.1:33136-38660 GCF_053597355.1 Streptomyces sp. NPDC001443 | reverse complement strand
CGCTGGAACAACTCCCACAACTCATCCGGCACCAGCCGCTCAACGATCCCCACCCCTGGAAGCCTACCGAACCCTCCAAATGAGATGACTTCTAACTCGGTGTCCCGGATGTCTCCGGCCCTGTTCCGCACCATCGTCCCCGCCCCTTCAGCACCGCGCCGACCGGATGCACGCCGACCGGGCGTGCAGCAGCCAGGCATACAACAGCCAGGCATACAGCGACCAGGCGTACAACGACAGGAGCCTCATCCGAACGGATGAGGCTCCTGACTTGTGGCTGGGGCCGGGGTCGAACCGGCGACCTATCGCTTTTCAGGCGATCGCTCGTACCAACTGAGCTACCCAGCCACGAGATTTCCGAGGAAATCTCAGCGGTCCTGACGGGATTTGAACCCGCGGCCTCCACCTTGACAGGGTGGCGAGCACTCCAAACTGCTCCACAGGACCATGCTGTTGTGTGCGAACCGACGCATGTAAGTGTCGCACACCGTACTACGTGCCCCCAACGGGATTCGAACCCGTGCTACCGCCTTGAAAGGGCGGCGTCCTAGGCCGCTAGACGATGAGGGCTATCGGCCCGCCTGCGCGCTTCTCAGCGCGTCGGGGACGTCCTGAGCATATGGGATGGCGGCGGGTATCGCCAAAACGGTTTACGGGGAGGTCCCGGAGGGAGTCGCGGAGGGGCTGGGGGAGCCGCCCTGGACAGGGACCCGGGACCCGGTCGGCGACGGCTCCGGGGAGGGCGCCGAGGACGCCGTCGGGGCGGGGGCCGGGGAGGGCGCCGCCCCCGGCTGGTTCTCCTCGGGAAGGTGGCGGCTGACCTCGGCCGTGGTCAGTCCCAGGCCGCCCAGCCGGATCTCGTCCCAGGCCTGGAGGCGCCGGGTGTCGCGGTCGAAGTAGAGGATCGACGCCTCGATCGGGTCCGGGTACCTGCCCTCGACGGCGCGCAGCCCGCTGCCGCCCGTGGAGCCCTCCACCCGCAGCCGGGTGCCGTTCTTCATGACCTCCGTCTCCTCGTGGTGCACATGGCCGGCCAGCACGAGCGGCACCTCGCCGTCCGTGACGCGCGCCGCGAAGGGCTCGTGGACGATCGCCACGTCGGCCGGGGTCCCGGCGGCCTTCTGGTCGCGCAGGGCCGAGGCCAGCCGGGCGCCCGCCAGGTACTCGGCCGGGTCGCCGCCCGGCCGGGCCGAGCGGTCGGGCGTGAACTGCGGGTCTCCGATGCCCGCGAAGCGCAGGCCCGCGACGGTCTCGGCCCGGCCGTCGTCGAGGACGTGCACGTTCTTCATGTGCTCCAGGTAGCGCTGGGTGAGCGGGGAGTCGTGGTTGCCTCGCACCCAGACGTAGGGGGCGCCAAGATCGGCTATCGGGTCCAGGAAGGCGTTCTCGGCCGCCGTGCCGTGGTCCATCGTGTCGCCGGAGTCGACGATCACATCGATCTTGTACTGCTCCACCAGCGACGCGATGATCTTCCAGCTCGCCGGGTTGAGATGGATGTCCGAGACGTGCAGGACCCGGATCGTGCTCGGGTCCGGAGAGTAGGCGGGCAGCGTGGACGTGACGTCGTAGAGCTTCGTCACGTTCGTCACCAGGCGGGCCAACTCCTGCTGGTAGACGTCGAACTCGGTGACGATGTTCCGGGCGTTGCCCACGAGGGAGGGCGCGGAGGACAGCAGGCCCGAGAACCTCGGCTCCAGGACCGACTCGGGGTTCCAGGTGGCGTACGCCGTCCCGCCGCAGGCCGCGAGCAGGGTCAGGGCCAGTCCGCCGGCCGCGAGGGCGCGCCGGGGGCGGCGGTAGACCGCGAGGCCGAGGGCGGTGGCGCCGGAGACGACGGCGACGCCGGAGCGCGCGGCCAGGTCGAGCGTGCCGTGCTCCACGTCCCGGGTGACCTCCTCCTGGAGGCCCGTGATCCGCTCGGGGTGGTCGACCAGGGCCCGGGAGCGGACCGGGTCGAGCTGGTCGACGTTCACGTCCAGCCGGACCGGGGCGGCGTGGCTGTCCAGGCTCAGCGCGCCCAGCGGGGAGACGTTGATCTTGGTGCCGCCGGTGAGGGAGGGGCGCAGGGCCATCGTGGTGTCCATGGGGCCCACCGCCGTACGTTCCCGACGGCCAGCAGGCCCAGCCAGGCCCCGGCCAGGACCACGGTGACCAGGCCCAGGGCGCGGGCCCAGGGGCGCGGCTGCGGGACGAGCTCGACGGAGAGCCGGGGCCGGGGGCGCCGGTCGGCCCGGCGGCGGGCGAGGGCGCGAAGCCTCCCGGGTGTGCGGGACCTTCCGGGTATGCGGTTCAGGGCGGCGGTGATGCCGTGTGCACGGGCGGGGACGCGGACCATTGGGCCCGTATGCCCGGGTATGCGGGCGGGTATGCGGGCGTCAGCCCCAGCCGAGTTCGTGCAGCCGCGCGTCGTCGATGCCGAAGTGGTGCGCCACCTCGTGCACGACGGTGACGGACACCTCGTCCACCACCTCCTCGGCCGTCTCGCAGTGGCGCAGGGTCGGGCCCCGGTAGATCGTGATGCGGTCCGGCAGGACGCCCGCGTACCACTCCCCGCGCTCCGTGAGGGGGGTGCCCTCGTACAGGCCGAGGAGCTCGGGGTCGTCGGACGGCGGCTCGTCCTCGACGAACACCGCCACGTTGTCCATGACCCGCGTCAGTTCCGGCGGGATCCGGTCCAGGGCCTCGCTCACCAGTTCTTCGAACCTGTCGGGCGTCATCTCCAGCACACGGCCATTGTCGGGGACGGCAGGGCGGAACGGAGGGTTCGGGCGCGGTCCGTACGAGCCGTGGCCGGGCGCGGCGGGCGGGCGCGTGTCCTACGGCGGCGGCGGGAGTTGAACACGTCGACTTCTTCGTCCACCCGGAGGTGGCTTCCGTGCGCCCCTTGAACGTATCCGTACGCCTGGCCGTGACGGTCATGGTCGTGGCCGGCGCGGCCGGCTGTGTGAGCGTGGGTGACGATGACGGGAGCCAGGCCAGACCGACGCACTCGGCCGGTCGGCACGGCGGCGGCGCGGGGGACGGCGACCGGGCCGGCGGCGGTGGCGCGGTCGGCTACGGGGACGGGTCCGGGCACGGCGGGCGCGACCGCGGCAGGCACGGCGGGCCGAAGGGCGGGGAGTCGGCGTCCCCGTCGGACTCGCCGTCGGCGGGCCCCGGCGCGAGTGCGAGCGCGTCGGCGTCCGTCCGGCCGGGGCACAGTGCGCCGCCGGGCGTGCCCTCGCCGACCGGGGCGCCGCCGGTGCCGACCGGGAGCGACCCGGCGCAGGAGCCGTCCGTGGATCCGACGACGACGGCTCCGCAGCCGTCGGAGTCGTCGGCCGCGGAGCCGTCGTCGTCGGCGCACGGGGAGGGTCTGCCCCAGCTGGTGCAGCGCGAGCCCGCGCCCCGGGCGGGCCTGCCGGCGCTGTGAGCCATGCTTTCCAAGGCGGGGAAGGCCTCGTGACCTGCGGTTATGAGGACGGATTTGCCTAAGGGGGGTGAGGGTGCGTATGGTGGTAGATCGTTCGTAGATCGTTTGATCCCATTTGCCCGGCGCCAATACAGAGCGCGCCGTGTGGCGCGTACTCTCCCTTGCCGTGGCGGACCGCATCGAGGCGGTCGTAATGCGACTCACGGAGTTGACGGGCGCGTGCCGAAGAGACTCCGGAAGGTTTCGCATTCGCATGTCCATTTCCAGTACTGATCACGCCGTCGTGCCCTCGAACGGGCAGAACGACGAGCACGTCGACCACATCGAGACCGTCGAGGCGACGGTCGAGACGGCCGTCGAGACGGCGTCCGAGGACCCGCAGATCACCTTCGCGGACCTCGGCCTGCCCGAGGGCGTCGTGCGCAAGCTCGCCCAGAACGGCGTGACGGTCCCCTTCCCGATCCAGGCCGCGACCATCCCGGACGCCCTGGCCGGCAAGGACATCCTCGGCCGTGGCCGCACCGGCTCCGGCAAGACCCTCTCCTTCGGTCTGCCGACCCTGGCCACGCTGGCCGGCGGCCGCACCCAGAAGCACAAGCCCCGCGCGGTCATCCTCACCCCGACCCGTGAGCTGGCCATGCAGGTCGCCGACGCCCTCCAGCCCTACGGCGACGTCCTCGGCCTGAAGATGAAGGTCGTCTGCGGCGGCACCTCGATGGGCAACCAGATCTACGCCCTGGAGCGCGGCGTCGACATCCTCGTCGCCACCCCGGGCCGACTGCGCGACATCATCAACCGCGGCGCCTGCTCCCTGGAGGACGTGCAGATCGCCGTCCTCGACGAGGCCGACCAGATGTCCGACCTGGGCTTCATGCCCGAGGTCACCGAACTGCTCGACCAGGTCCCGGCCGGCGGTCAGCGGATGCTCTTCTCCGCGACGATGGAGAACGAGATCAAGACCCTCGTCGACCGGTACCTCAACGCCCCGGTCAGCCACGAGGTCGACGCCGCCCAGGGCGCGGTCACCACGATGAGCCACCACATCCTCATCGTGAAGCCCAAGGACAAGGCGCCGGTCACGGCCGCGATCGCCTCCCGCAAGGGCCGCACCATCATCTTCGTCCGCACCCAGCTGGGCGCCGACCGCGTCGCCGAGCAGCTGCGTGACGCCGGGGTGAAGGCCGACGCGCTGCACGGCGGCATGACCCAGGGCGCCCGTACCCGGACGCTGGCGGACTTCAAGGACGGTTACGTCAACGTCCTGGTCGCCACCGACGTCGCCGCGCGAGGCATCCACGTCGACGGCATCGACCTGGTCCTCAACGTCGACCCGGCCGGCGACCACAAGGACTACCTGCACCGGGCCGGCCGTACCGCGCGTGCGGGCCGCACGGGCACCGTGGTCTCCCTCTCGCTGCCGCACCAGCGGCGCCAGATCTTCCGCCTCATGGAGGACGCGGGCGTCGACGCCGGGCGCCACATCATCCAGGGCGGCGCCGCCTTCGAGCCGGAGGTCGCCGAGATCACCGGCGCCCGCTCGATGACCGAGGTCCAGGCCGAGTCCGCGGGCAACGCCGCGCAGCAGGCCGAGCGCGAGGTCACCCAGCTCACCAAGGAGCTGGAGCGCGCCCAGCGCCGCGCGAGCGAGCTGCGCGAGGAGGCCGACCGCCTCGTCGCCCGGGTCGCCCGCGAGCGCGGCGAGGACCCGCAGGCCGCGGTGGCCGAGGCGCAGTCGGAGGCGGCGCAGGCCGTCGCCGAGGTCTCCGTGCCGGAGCAGCCGGCCGCGCAGGACGTCGACCGGGCCGAGCGCGAGGAGCGCACGGCGGCCTCGTTCCCCTCGTCTTCGTCATCCTCCTCGTACGAGCGTCGTGACGACCGGGGCGGCTTCAACCGCGACCGTCGTGACGACCGCGGCGGCGACCGTGGCGGCTTCCGCCGTGACGACCGCCGTGACGACCGCGGTGGCCGTTCCTTCGAGCGTCGTGACGACCGGGGCGGTTTCAACCGCGACCGTCGTGACGACCGCGGCGGCGACCGTGGCGGCTTCCGCCGTGACGACCGTCGTGACGACCGCGGTGGCCGTTCCTTCGGCGGTGACCGTGACCGTGGTTT
>NZ_JBSFIA010000062.1:0-33039 GCF_053597355.1 Streptomyces sp. NPDC001443 | reverse complement strand
CTTCGAGCGTCGTGACGACCGTGGTGGCCGTTCCTTCGAGCGTCGTGACGACCGCGGCGGCGACCGTGGCGGCTTCAACCGCGACCGCCGTGACGACCGCGGCGGCGACCGTGGCGGCCGTTCCTTCGGTGGCGACCGTGACCGTGGTTTCGAGCGTCGTGACGACCGTGGTGGCCGTTCCTTCGAGCGTCGTGACGACCGCGGCGGCGACCGTGGCGGCTTCAACCGCGACCGCCGTGACGAGCGCCCCGGCCACCGTGGCAGCGACCGCCCCTTCAACCGCGACCGCCGCGACGACCGTCCGGGCTTCCGCTCCGCCGGTCACGACCGTCCCCACGGCCGTCGTGACGACCACCGCGGCACCGGCACCGGCTCCGGCTCCGGTTCCTCCTTCGGCCGCCGCGACGACAAGCCGCGCTGGAAGCGCAACGGCTGACGTCTGCCGACCGACCCACGAAGGGCCCGTACGACTTCGGTCGTACGGGCCCTTCGGCCTTTCCCGTGCCTGTCGCGGCGCGCCGCGCGACGCCCGTCGCGGTGTTCCGTGAAAAACCCCAACGGCCTTTATTCTCAATACCGTTCACCATGTAACGACTGTTAGCATCCGTTGACTTCGACTTGGCTCGACGGGCGCGGACGAGGGGGGTCCTCGGCGCAGCCGCGCGTTCTTGGCGATGAGGTTTCCGTCCTCTCGCCGCCATGGTGTTTTCCCTGGGGAGGGACCTTTGTCTCGGCGTGTGCACTCACGCTCCACCGCGAACCGGCGTGCCCGGATCGCGCTCACCCTGACGAGCCTGGCCGCCCTCGGCGCCGGATCCCTGACCACCGCGGGCCCGGCGGCCGCGGACACCACTCCCATGCCCCTGACGACCGGCGGGGTGTGGGGACTCGACTACGCCGGCGGTGTGCTCACGACCGTGGAGAACGCCCCGAACGGCGCTCCCTACGTCACCGACCGCACGGTCTCGGCCGACGGCACCGCGGCGGGTGCGCGGGACACCCGCGGCTACGCGGGCACGTCCGCGAACGGCGCCCACTTCCACCAGGTCGACTGCGACGCGGGCTCCTGCACGGCGCTGCGGGCGGCCGGCAACGGCGACGTCGGCCTCTTCTTCGGCAACGCCGAGGGACAGGAGGGCCAGGAGCGCGCCCAGGTCTGGACGAGCCGCGACAGCTACCACGGCACCGAACCCGTCGTCACGGGCGGCCGTTTCGCCGACATCACCGGCCGCTACTTCGTCTACGACGCGCCCTCGGCCGGCAAGCAGTACGTCGACGCCGTGCAGCCCTACCGCGCGCACGCCGTGCGCCTGACCCGCGCCGTCACCGCCGCCTCCGTGTGGGGCTCCCGGCTGTACACGCCGGGGACCGGCAACGGCACGGTCACCGGCTACGACCTGGAGCAGAAGAAGACGGTCGAGACGCTCGCGACCGGCGCGCCCTGCACGGTGAAGGAGCTCCAGGTGGTGGGCCGCTGGGTCTACTGGAACTGCGGCGCCACCGGCCCGGCGGGCGTGTACGACCGTACGGCCAGGAAGAACATCGCCGTGCCGTCCGGGCCCGCCCTGGTAGGCGACGGCTACCTGGTCCAGCACGACCGCACGGCCGGGAAGCTGCTGCTCACCGACTTCCACACGGGTACGGCGGCGGCCCCGCGGGAGATCGCCGACCTGCCCGCCGGGAACACCGCCGACCAGCGGCGGCTGACCTGGTCGGTGGACAAGTTCGGCGGCGACATCGCCTATGTGGACGCCGGGCACACCGTGCACGTCGTGCAGAGCGGGGTGCCGTCCCAGCCGCTGGCGGTGATCGAGGCCGAGACCGACGACGGCTCGGTCGACGTCCGGGACGACCGGTGGAACAGCACCTGGCAGCTGAACAAGCCGGCCCGCTGGACCTTCACCGTGAAGGACGTCCTCGGCCGCACGGTGCACACGCAGTCCGGGACCGGCACGGCCCCCGAGGCCGGCTGGAACGCGAGGACGGACGCGGGGGCGGTCCCGTACGACGGCCGCTACACCTGGACCCTGACCGCCACGGCGACCGAGGGCACCGGCACCTACACGGGCGGCGGCTCGGTCGTGCTCTCCGGCGGTCTGCCGGTCCATCACGACCTGGGCGGCTACGGCTACGGCGACCTGGTCACCCTCGACGCGTCGGGCAGGCTCGGCGTGCGCTACTCCCCCGGCAACGGCACCGTGGCCGCGGCGGTCTCCGCCTCCGGCTGGGCCGCCGGGACCGTGGCGGTGCCGTTCGGCGACATGACCGGCGACCGGTGCGCCGAGACCCTGGTCCGGATGCCGAACGGCGAACTGCGCCGCTACCTCGGCCGGTGCGCGGGCTCGTACACCCCGGCGAGCAGCCATGTGTCGCTGGGCACCGGCTGGAAGCAGTACGACGTGCTGACCTCGCCCGGCGACGTGAACAAGGACGGGCTGCCCGACCTGATCGCCCGCAACGCCACCACCGGCACCGTCTACCTGTACAGGTCCACCACCGCGGGCAAGCTGGCCGCCCGGGTGAAGCTCTTCGACAACTGGAAGGGCTACAAGAAGATCGTCGGAGTCGGCGACTTCAACGGTGACGGCGTCGGCGACCTGCTCGCCCAGGACAAGGCCAACACCCTGTGGCGCTACGACGGCAACGGTTCCGGCGGCTTCAGGGCCCGGGTGAAGGTCGCCGCCGCCTGGGGCGCGTCGTACAACGTCGTCGTCGGCGTCGGCGACATCACCGGCGACGGCAGGGCGGACCTGGTCGCGCGGGACACCGCGGGCAACCTGTACCGCAACAACGGCACCGGCAAGGGGTCGTTCGGAGCGCGTACGAAGATCGGCTCGGGCTGGGGCGTATACAAGGGCATTTTCTAGCCACGATGTGACGCATGTCATGCCCTCGGCGAGGGAATCGCTGGGGGCATGACAGATGACGGCAAGAAGAGCGGGCTCTCGGACGAGGAACGGCTTGCCCAGCTCGGGTACACGCAGGTGCTGGCGCGCCGGATGTCGGCGTTCTCCAACTACGCGGTCTCCTTCACGATCATCTCGGTCCTGTCGGGCTGCCTGACCCTGTACCTCTTCGGCATGAACACCGGCGGCCCCGCCGTGATCACCTGGGGCTGGGTCGCCGTCGGCCTGATGACCCTCTTCGTCGGCCTGGCGATGGCCGAGATCTGCTCGGCCTACCCGACGTCGGCGGGCCTGTACTTCTGGGCGCACCGGCTCGCGCCCCCGCGCTCGGCCGCCGCCTGGGCCTGGTTCACGGGCTGGTTCAACGTGCTCGGCCAGGTGGCGGTGACGGCCGGCATCGACTTCGGCGCGGCCTCCTTCCTGGGCGCCTACCTCAACCTCCAGTTCGACTTCGAGGTGACGCCCGGCCGCACGGTCCTGCTCTTCGCCGCGATCCTGCTGCTGCACGGCCTGCTCAACACCTTCGGCGTGCGGATCGTCGCGCTGCTGAACAGCGTGAGCGTGTGGTGGCACGTGATCGGCGTGGCGGTCATCGTCGGCGCGCTGGCCTTCGTACCGGACCACCACCAGTCGACGTCGTTCGTGTTCACGCAGTTCGTGAACAACACCGGCTGGGGCAGCGGCGTCTACGTCGTCCTGCTCGGCCTGCTGATGGCCCAGTACACCTTCACCGGCTACGACGCCTCCGCCCATATGACGGAGGAGACCCACGACGCGTCGACGGCCGGCCCCAAGGGCATCGTCCGCTCGATCTGGACCTCGTGGATCGCCGGCTTCGTCCTCCTGCTGGGCTTCACCTACGCGATCCAGTCCTACGACGCCGAACTCGCCTCGCCCACCGGCGCGCCGCCCGCCCAGATCCTCCTCGACGCGCTGGGCGCGACGGCCGGCAAGCTGCTCCTGCTGGTCGTGATCGGCGCGCAGCTGTTCTGCGGCATGGCCTCGGTGACGGCCAACAGCCGCATGATCTACGCCTTCTCGCGGGACGGCGCCCTGCCGTTCTCGCACGTCTGGCACACCGTCAGCCCGCGTACCCGCACCCCCGTCGCGGCGGTCTGGCTGGCGGCGGCGGGCGCGCTCGTCCTCGGCCTGCCCTATCTGATCAACGTCACGGCCTACGCGGCGGTGACCTCGATCGCCGTCATCGGCCTCTACATCGCCTACGTCGTGCCGACCCTGCTGCGGCTGCGCAAGGGCGAGGAGTTCGAGCGCGGCCCGTGGCACCTGGGCCGCTGGTCGCGGGCGATCGGCGTGGTCGCGGTGGTCTGGGTGCTGGCCATCACGGTCCTGTTCATGCTCCCGCAGGTCTCCCCGGTCACCTGGGAGACGTTCAACTACGCCCCCGTCGCCGTCCTCGTCGTGCTGGGCTTCGCAGCGACCTGGTGGCTGGCGTCGGCCCGGCACTGGTTCCTCAACCCCGAACACGCCCGCACCATCGCCCGCGAGGAGTCCGCCAAGGGGGCTCCCGAACCGGTCGATCCGTGACACTCCCGGCTCACCGCGGCGCCGCCACGCCGTCCGACGCGGCCGGGTCCCCGATACCCGATCGGAGACCCGGCCCTGTCCGGCTATGCTCGGGGAGGCAACATCGCCTGGGCCCTTAGCTCAATTGGCAGAGCAGTGGACTTTTAATCCATTGGTTGTGGGTTCGAGTCCCACAGGGCCTACCGGAACGCCCCCGGCTCGGAGGTACTTCGAGCCGGGGGCGTGACTGTTTCGGGCCCTTCGTGAGCGGCCCTTCGTGAGCGCGGTCCGGCCGGTCCGGAAGCGGCCTCAGCCCGTGGGCAGTTCCGTCAGTTCCGTGAGGTCGGCCAGCGGCAGGGTGTGCTGCGTCTGGAGGACCTTCGCGCGCAGGTAGCGGACGTTGTGCGGGGTGGTGAAGACCCCCGTCGGGACGCGGTCGCGGACGTCGGCGCCCAGCGAGCGGAGCTGGTCGGCCTTGTCGGGGTTGTTGGAGAGCAGGTCCAGGGCGGTGATGCCGAGGGCCTGGAGCATCTGGGCGGCCGCCGTGTAGTCGCGGGCGTCCTCGGGCAGGCCGAGGGCCGCGTTCGCCTCGTAGGTGTCGAGGCCCTGGTCCTGGAGGGCGTACGCGTCGAGCTTGTTGTAGAGGCCGATGCCCCGGCCCTCCTGGCGGAGGTAGAGCAGCACTCCGCCGCGGTCGGCGATGCGTTCGACCGCCTCGCGCAGCTGGGGGCCGCAGTCGCAGCGCGCCGAGCCGAGGACGTCGCCGGTCAGGCACTCGGAGTGCAGGCGGACCAGCGGGGTGGTGCCGGGCGCGGGGTCGCCGAGGACGATCGCGACGTGTTCCTGGCCGTCGGCCAGGCCGTGGAAGGTCACCAGCTCGGCGTCGACGGCGTAGCCGTCGTGGAAGCGCAGCGGGACCCGGACGCGGGAGCGCTGGGTGGCGGCGGGGAGGTCGGGCATGCGGGTTCTCCGGGTCCGGAGGGAACATCTGCTTCAGTTTTGAAGCAGAACCTGTGGCCCCGACCCTAACTCATGCTTGAAATTTGAAGCAATGGGTGGGTTCGCGTTCTTCCTCGGGCGGGTTGGCGGTGCTCCTCGGGGGGGGGTGGGGCCGGTGTGCCGCTCACGCCGTTCCGGTCAGGCGCACGGGGGTTTCGGCGAGCGTCGGCGCCACGGCACGTCCTCCGGTGCCCCGGGCGCCTCGCCGCCACCCTGGAGCGCCCGGGCGACCCCGGTGAAGATCTCCTCCAGTTGCCGTACCTGCTCCGGGGCGAGGTGGTCGAAGAGGGTCGCGCGGACGTTCTCGACATGGCCCGGCGCCGTCCGCTCCACGACCGTCATCCCGGCGTCGGTCAGGGCGGCCATGCTGCCCCGCCGGTCCGACGGGCAGCCCTCGCGCAGCACCAGGCCGTCCTTCTCCAGGCGCGTCACCGCGTACGTCAGCCGGCTGCGGGTGATCTTCAGCCGCTCGGCGAGGTCGGTCATGCGCAGCCTGCGGCTGGGCTCCTCGGAGAGCCGGGACAGGATGGAGTAGTACAGGTGCGGCATGCCGGCCTCCTGCTGGAGGTGCCGGTCGAGCGCGTCCTCCACGAGCAGGGTCGCGGCCAGGTACGCGCGCCATGCGCGCTGCTCCTCGGGAGTGAGCCAGCGGGTCGTCATGCCGCCAGTGTAGGTTTGTTTCAAACTTGAACCAAGCGTCCCGAGTCCCGCCCCGCCGCCGAGAGTGAGCGCGCCGATGCCGTTCCCGTACGTCCTGCTGTCCGCCGCCGTCTCCCTCGACGGGTACCTCGACGACACCGGCCCCGAGCGGCTGCTGCTCTCCGGCCCCGCCGACTTCGACCGGGTCGACGAGGTACGGGCCTCCGTGGACGCGATCCTCGTCGGGGCCGGGACGATCCGCGCCGACAACCCGCGGCTGCTGGTGAACTCGCCCGAGCGGCGGGCCGCGCGGGTGGCGGCCGGGCGGCCGGAGTACCCCCTCAAGGTCACCGTGAGCGGGTCCGGCGAACTGGACCCGGCCGCGAACTTCTGGCACACCGGCGGCGAGAAGGTCCTCTACACCACCGACCGGGGCGCCGAACGCGCCCGCCGGGCGGGTCTCGCGACCGACGTCGTCGCGCTGGGCCCCGAGCTCGGCTGGCGTCCGCTGCTGGAACACCTGCACGACGTGCGGGGCGTACGGCGGCTCATGGTCGAGGGCGGCGGCACCGTCCACACCCAGTTGCTCCAGCAGGAACTCGCCGACGAACTCCAGCTCGTCCTCGCCCCGCTCTTCGTCGGCGACCCGGACGCGCCCCGGCTGTTCGGCCCGGGGGCGTACCAGGGCGGCCGGCTGCGGCTGACGGAGACCCGGCGGATCGAGGACGTCGTCCTCATGCGCTACGAGCCCACCGCGCCCGGCACCGCGGACGCCGTCCCGGCCGCCGACCGGCACTGGCTGGCGCTCGCCTGCGAACTGGCGGCCCTGTGCCCGCCGTCGCGGACCGCGTTCAGCGTGGGCGCGGTGGTGGTGGCCGCCGACGGCACGGAACTCGCCCGGGGCCACTCCCGGGAGGGCGGCGATCCCCTCGCGCACGCGGAGGAGGCGGCCCTGGCGAAGATCGACCCGGCCGATCCGCGGCTTCCCGGCGCGACCGTCTACAGCAGCCTGGAGCCGTGCGCCCGGCGGGCGTCCCGGCCGGCCCCGTGCGCGCGGCTGATCCTCGGCGCGGGGGTGCGGCGGGTGGTCACGGCCTGGCGGGAGCCGGACACCTTCGTCGTCGGCGCCGACGGCAGCGGGCTGCTGGCGGCCGAGGGAGTGCATGTCGTCGTCCTGCCGGACTACGAGGCGGCCGCCAAGGCGCCCAACCGCCACCTCCTGCCGGGCTGAGCCGGCCCCGGATCAAACCGTTGTGCATTCCCACCCGCGAATGGCGTATGCTGGTCCTACCGACGCGGGGTGGAGCAGCTCGGTAGCTCGCTGGGCTCATAACCCAGAGGTCGCAGGTTCAAATCCTGTCCCCGCTACTGAAGGCTCAGGGCCGGAATCCAGTTCACGGATTCCGGCCCTGAGTGTTTTCATCGCGGCTCCCGGCGTTCGCGCGATGCCGTTCCTGCCGTCGCCGTCATCCGGTCGGCCCAACATCACTCGCCCCGCGCGCCGACTCCGGCGAATCTGGACCTTCGTGGCTGGAGACGGCGGGAGACGAGTGGTGCGCTCTGGTGACCTGACGGGTGAGGGGCCGCACGAGGAACCCGGCGCGGCCGAGGGGTCCGGCACGGCGGCCGCGGACGACCACCTCGTCCCGTACGCACGCGCGGGTGGCCGCCTTCCGCCCGACCCGGCCCTCGACCCGGACCCGGCCCTCGACCCGGACCCGGCCCTCGACCCGGACCCGGCCCTCGACCCGGCCCCGGATCCTGGCCCCGGTGGTCAAGCACCGGCCTCGCCCGCCTCGCCCACCGCCCCCGCGCCGTCCGGGGCGCCCGTACCCGCCGACGCCACCGGCGAGGAACGGCGGATCCGCCTCCTGCGGGTGCTCCCCGCGCTGCTGGCCGTCGGCGGTGCCGTCTACGGCATCTGCACGCCCCGCGGCTTCACCGCGGCGCCCCTCTTCACGGCCGCCCCGCTGGTGGCGGCCCCGCTGTGCTCCTTCCTCGGGACCGCCGTCACGGGGGTGGCCGCCGTCGTCGGCGCGTACGCCGTGCACGTCCGGTTCTCCCGGGTCCCGGACGCCGACGCGGTCACCGAGATCGTCACCGTGGCCACGGTCGCCGCGATGGCCGCGGTCATCAACCGTGTCGTGCGCCGCGGCGACCAGCGCCTCGCCAGCGCCCGCGAGATCGCCGAGGCCGCCCAGCGCGCGGTGCTGCCCGAGCCCGCCGCCCGGATCGGCGGCTACGACGTCGCCGCCCGCTACGAGGCGGCCCAGGCCGACGCCTGCATCGGCGGCGACCTCTACGCCGTGCAGGACACCCCGCACGGCGTGCGGCTGGTCGTCGGGGACGTGCGGGGCAAGGGCATGGGCGCGGTGGCGGCCGTGGCCGTGGTCATCGGGGCCTTCCGGGAGGCCGCCGAGCAGGAGGCGACCCTGGAGGCGGTCGCCCAGCGGCTGGAGCGGGCGCTGGCGCGCGAGGGCACCCGGCGCGACGGGCCCGACGTCTTCGAGGGCTTCACCACCGCCGTGCTCGCCGAACTCCCGCACGGGGAGGAGACGGTGCGGATCCTCAGTCGCGGGCATCCGCCACCGCTGCTGCTGGACCCGGACGGCACCGTGCGCCCCCTGCCGGCCCAGGAGCCGGCCCTGCCGCTCGGCATGGGCGAGCTGGGCAGCCGGCCCGACCGCGCGGAGGAGACCCGGTTCCCCAGGGGCGCCACCCTGCTCCTGCACACCGACGGCGTCTCCGAGGCGCGCGACGTCCAAGGCCGTTTCTACGACCCCGAGGAGCGGCTCGCCGGCCGCTCCTTCCGCGATCCCGAGGAACTGCTCGCCGCTCTCGCGCGGGACGTGCACCGGCACTGCGGGGGAGGTCTGACGGACGACATGGCCCTGCTCGCCGTCCGGCGTCCCTGACCACGCCGTCGTCACGTGGAGTGACCGGACGACCCCCCTGCGCATAACATCTGAGTCACCATCAAAACCGCCGTGACTCCTGAGGTGTTGCCCGCGCGCTCCGCACAAGGGGCAACTCACCCGATTTTCGCCGGTCATCGCCTTAAGTCCTGGCCAAAAATGTTATTGATCAAGCGGAACGGCTTGGAATCCTGCCCTCGTGCCCATTAACGTTCGATAACGCAGCGCGGTCGTCCCAGCCGTCACAAGGCGGCTCCGTGCGCACGCGCCGAATCCCGTAAGGGAACCGGGGAACCAACACCCTGGGGTGAATCGCACGGCCACCACTGTCAGCGACATCAGTGACAGGCGGTATACGCGCGTAGGAGACCTTCCTGCTCCGAACCCGTCAGCTAACCCGGTAGGCGAGAAGGAAGGAAGGAGCACGCCCAAGTGGCGTCCAACCCGCCTGCCCCAGAGGCCCCGTTCGTGCCGAGCCAGACCAGCACCGAGCCCTTCGGCTTCGGCAGCTACCGCACCGACGAGGGTCCGTGGGAGGAATGGAATCCCACCGCGGAGACCGTTCGCCCCCCGCGCGGCAAGCATCGCGTCGCCAAGCAGCGTGGCGGGGGACTCGCCCGCAGCTCCACCGTCCTGGGCGTCGGTGTCATAGCCGCCGTGGCCGGTGGCGGAATGGCCAGCGCCAACACCGGCAAGCCGCCGGTCTCCATCTCCATGCCCGACCTTCCCTCCGTCGGCTCCCTGCTGTCGGACGAGAAGCCCGCCGAGACCACGCAGGACGTCGCGACCCCGCTCAGCGGCATCGGCGTGACCACCGCCGACACCGCCCAGGGCGCCACCGACGCCGGCGAGGCGCTGCGCAGCCGGATCATGGCCCAGGCCGAGCAGCAGCAGACCCAGGTCGATGCCAAGGCCGCCGCCGCTGCCGAGAAGGCCGCCACCGACGCGGCCGCCAAGGCGGAGCAGGAGGCCAAGGACAAGGCCGAGGCCGCCAAGAAGAAGGCGGAGGAAGAGGCCGCGAAGAAGGCCGAGGCCGAGCGCCTGGCCGAGCTCGCCAAGCAGTACACGCTGCCGACCTCCTCGTACACGATCACCTCGACCTTCGGCGAGGCCGGCTCCATGTGGTCCTCCGGGTATCACACGGGCCTCGACTTCGCCGCGCCCACCGGAACGCTCATCAAGGCGATCCACAGCGGCACGATCACCGAGGCGGGCTGGGCCGGCTCCTACGGCTACCGCACGATCCTCACCCTCGACGACGGCACCGAGCTGTGGTTCTGCCACCAGTCCTCGATCAGCGTCAGCGTCGGGCAGAAGGTCGCCACCGGTGATGTCATCGGCCGGGTCGGCGCCACCGGCAACGTCACCGGTCCGCACCTGCACCTGGAGGTCCACCCGGGCGGCAGCGCGGACGGCATCGACCCGATGGCCTGGCTGCGCGGCAAGGGACTCACCCCCTGACGACCCGGGCTCCCCGGTTCTCCTGAACCTCCGGCGGTCCTGGCGACACCCCCCGACGCCAGGACCGCCGGTTTTCCGCTGCCCGGGCACGGGTCCCGGGAACGGGTGGACCGCGGGACAGTCGTACGGAATATCAACTTCAGAGCCGAGCGTTGACACTGAGCATGACTTCTCTTCGCAAGCTCGGTTCCTCCGACCTCGAGGTCTTCCCGCTGGCCCTCGGCGGCAACGTCTTCGGCTGGACCGCCGACCAGGACCGGTCCTTCGCCGTACTCGACGCCTACACGGCCGCCGGCGGCAACTTCATCGACACCGCGGACTCCTACTCGGCCTGGGTCGACGGCAATCAGGGCGGCGAGTCCGAGACGATCATCGGCAACTGGGTCAGGGCCCGCGGCAACCGCGCCGACGTCGTCATCGCCACCAAGGTCAGCCAGCACCCCGGGTTCCCCGGTCTGACCGCCGCCAACATCAAGGCCGCCGCCGACGCCTCGCTGCGCCGCCTCGGCACCGACCACATCGACCTCTACTACACCCACTTCGACAAGCCCGAGGTGCCGGTCGAGGAGATCGTCGGCGCGCTCGACGAACTGGTGCGGGCGGGCAAGGTGCGCCAGATCGGCGCCTCCAACATCTCCCCCGAGCGGCTGCGCGAGTCCCTGGAGTTCTCCGACCGCGAGGGCCTGGCCCGGTACGTGGCCCTCCAGCCCCACTACAACCTGGTCTCGCGCGACACCTACGAGGGAGAACTCCAGGACGTCGCCGACCGGTTCGGCCTCGCGGCCGTCCCCTACTTCGCCCTCGCCTCCGGATTCCTCACGGGCAAGTACCGCCCCGGCACGACGGTCGACAGCGCGCGGGCCACCGGCGCCGCCAAGCACCTGGAGACCGACCGCGGCCGCAAGGTCCTCGCCGCCCTCGACGAGATCGCCGGCGCCCATGACGTCCCGGTCGCCACCGTCGCCCTGGCCTGGCTCGCCGCCCGGCCCACGGTGCTCGCCCCGATCGCCTCCGCGCGGACGGTGGACCAGCTGCCGGCCCTGCTCGGCGTCGCGGAACTGGAGCTGACGGAACCGGAGGTCGCGCGCCTCACGCAGGCATCGGCCTGATCCGGCCCGCCCGTCTCCCCGTCTCCCCCGGGGCTACGACCGGTACGGGTTGTAGGCGGGGTAGGCCGCCGCCGGATAGCCGTACGCCGGCCAGGCCACCGGGGGAGGCGCCGGCATCATCACCGGTACCGGCGGTGCCGTCGCCCGCGCCGCGTAGTCCAGCGCGGGCCGCGCCACCTCCCGGCGCCGCCACAACTCGTGCAGCAGTTCCCGTTCCCGTACGACGAAGTCGGCACCGGCCCGGCCCCTGCGTCCCCTGCGCCGCAGGGCCGCCAGCGAGGTCGCGTACGTCTCGTACTCCGCCACCGTCCGCTCGGCGGGCTTGCCGAGGTGGTGCCCGGCGTACTCGCGGGCCAGCCGCCGGGCCCGCATCGAGCCGAGCGCGTACGGCTCGGCCGGGCTCAGCCAGCCCGCGGCGACGTACGCGGGCAACTCCTCGTAGACCGAACGCAGTTCGCGCTGGCGGGTCCAGATCACCAGCCAGGTCAGCAGGCCGAACGCGGGCACCATGAACAGCCCGTAGACGGCGAAGAACCCGTACTCGCCGAAGGTCGCGGAGCCGTTCCAGAACGCGTGCATGCCCATCGCGAGCAGCAGTCCGCCCGGTGGCAGCAGTACCCGGCGCACGCGCTGCCGGTCCGGGCAGAGCGCGGCGAGGCCGAAGCCGATGCCGGTGAGGACGGTGAACAGGGGGTGCGCGAACGGCGACATGATGACGCGGACGAAGAAGGTCGCCGCGGTGACGGAGGCGATGCCCCGGCCCCCGCTGAGCTGGTCGGTGCCGAAGGCGGTGCCGAGATAGAGGATGTTCTCGGTGAACGCGAAGCCGGTCGCGGTCACCCCGGCTATGACGACCCCGTCGACGATGCCGGTGAAGTCCCTTCTGCGGAAGAGGAAGAGCAACAGCACGGCGGCGGCCTTGGCGGACTCCTCGACCACGGGCGCTATCACGGTCGCGCCGAGGGTGTCGGCACCCGACGGATCCGCCGTCGCCGTCGCTATCCACTCGGTCGCGAAGCTGTTGGCGACGATCGCGATCAGCGCCGCCGCGCAGGCGCCCCAGGCGAAGGCGAACAGCAGATTGCGCCAGGGGCCCGGCTGGACCCGGTCCAGCCAGCGGAAGGCGGTGACGAGCAACGGCACCGGCAGGACCGCGAGTCCGAGACCGACCAGGAATCCCTCGGTGCCGGTCTGACGGCGCACCAGCGCCAGGATGACGAGTCCGGAGAGCGCCAGCAAAGTGATCACGGCGCCGTACCGCACCCCTGTGCGCTGCCACCAGCGTGGGTGCCGGACCCCACCTGCGGCGGGGCCGAAGGGGTGCGTCGGATACGGGGGAACGGTCGCCACGGCATTGACCCTAACGAGGGAGAGCTGGTCCTGCTGTTCCTTTTGTGCCGCCGGCCCGGCAGCCCGGGCGGCCGTGTTCACCACGGCTGCCACGGCCGCCGTGCCTACAACGGCCGCAGCTCCTGCGGCTCGCGGTGCTGTACGCGACGGAAGAGCAGATCGTTCACGACATGTCCCTTGTCCAGTCCCTGGCCCTCGAAACGGGTCACGGGCCGGAACGCGGGACGGGGCGAGAAACCGCCTTCGTCACGGGTGTTCTCGAAGTCGGGGTGAGCGTCGAGCACCTCGAGCATCTGCTCGGCGTACGGCTCCCAGTCGGTGGCGCAGTGCACGACCGCGCCGGGCCGCAGCCGGGTCGCGGCGAGATCGAGGAACTCCGGCTGGATCAGCCGCCGCTTGTGGTGGCGCTTCTTGGGCCACGGGTCGGGGAAGTAGACGCGCAGCCCGGCGAGGGAATCGGGAGCGAGCATCTCGCGCAGCAGGATGATGGCGTCCCCGTTGGCCACCCGGACGTTGGACAGCCCGTGGTGGTCGGCCAGGTTGAGCAGGTTGCCCTGGCCCGGGGTGTGCACGTCCACGCCGAGCACGTTGGTGTCCGGGTCGGCGGCGGCCATCTGCGCGGTCGCCTCGCCCATCCCGAAACCGATCTCCAGCACCACCGGGTTGCCGTTGCCGAACAGCTCGCCGAGGTCGACGACGCGCTGTCCGTCGATGTCGAGCCCCCACCGGGACCACAGCCGCTGCAATGCGTCCGCCTGTCCAGTGGTCACCCGGCTGCGCCGCGGCTGGAAGCTGCGGATCCGCCGCTCGAAGTGCGACCCGGCGGGATCGGCCTGCGGGCCGTCGGGGAAGCGGGGCTCTCCCTTCGGCCGGGCGGGCCGGTCGGGCACGGCGGGGCCCGGCCCCTGCCGTGGTGCTTCGGGAGCGGGCCGGGGCGCTTCGGGGGAGGTGTTCAGCTCAGACACAGTGAAGTCGATTTTACGGCGCCCACCGACCGCCCCGGCCGGGGCGGTCGGCCCCGCCGGTGCGGTGCCCGTCCTCATGCCGAGCCCAGTACGGTCAGCGCCCTGCGGGCCGCCTCCCGGCCGATCGGCAGCGAGGCCGTCGCCGCGGGCGAGGGCGCGTTCAGCACATGCACGGCCCGCGCGCCCTCCCGGATCAGGAAGTCGTCCACCGGCGTCCCGTCCCGCAGCACGGCCTGGGCCCGCACCCCCGGCGCCGCCCGCACGAGATCCTGCTCGGTCACCTCCGGCAGCAGCCTGCGCACCGTCTGCACGAACGTCCGCTTGGACACCGAGCTGCGCAGCTCGCCCACCCCGTACCGCCAGTGCCGCCGGCCCATCCGCCAGGTTCCGGGCCAGGCCGCCGTACCGGCCGGCTCCCGGGGCCGTACGCCTCCCCAGCCGTACCCCTCGCGGGCCAGCGCCGGAACTGCGTTGGGCCCGACGCGGACCTCCCTGTCGATCCCGCGGGTGAGGTGCACCCCGAGGAACGGGGACGCCGGATCGGGCACCGGACAGACCAGTCCCCGCACCAGTTCCGGCCGCGCCAGCTCGTAGTACTCGCCCCGGAACGGCACGATCCGCACCTCGGGCTCGTCCCCGGTCAGCCGGGCCACCTCGTCGCAGTGCAGCCCGGCGCAGTTGACCAGCACCCGGCCCCGCACGACGTCCCCGCGCGCGGTCCGCACGGCGACCCCCCGCTCCGGCCGCCGGTCGATCCGTACGACCCGTGCCCCGTAGCGGATCTCCGCTCCGGAGGCCTTGGCCAGCCGGCGGGCGACCGCCGCGAAGTCGCACACGCCCGTCGTGCCGACGTGGATGGCGGCCAGGCCCCGCACCTCGGGCTCGTACTCCGTGATCTGGGCGGCACCCAGCTCCCGTACCGGAATGCCGTTCTCCCGGCCGCGCTGGACGAGCGCGTGCAGCCGGGGGAGTTCCTCGCGGCCGGTGGCGACGATCAGCTTGCCGGTCACCGCGTGCGCGATGCCGTACTCCGTGCAGAACTTGAGCATCTCGGCGGCGCCGCGCACCGCGTACCGGGCCTTGAGGGAGCCGGGCCGGTAGTGGATCCCGCTGTGGACGACACCGCTGTTGCGCCCGCTCTGGTGCCGGGCGGGGCCGGGCTCCTTCTCCAGCACCGTCACCCGGGTGCCCGGCGCGGCACGCGTGATCGCGTACGCCGTCGACAGCCCGACGATCCCGCCGCCGATCACGAGCACGTCGCAGTCGTACCCGCCGTACCCGCGGGGACCGGCGTACCCGCCGTCGGCGTCGGACCCGCTGTCGGCGTCGGACCCGCTGTCGGCGTCGGACCCGCCGTGACCGTCGTGGGCGATCTCCCGCACCTGCACCACCTCCCGGCTCCGATAGTGCACTGCGCCACTGACAACGCCCTCAAACCCGGGAGGCGCCCGCGTGTGTCGCCGACTCAGGCCGGAGCCATCATCAGCAGCGGCCGCGCCCGCTCGCGCAGCTCGACCACCCGTGGTTCGTCGCCGTACGGCTCCAGCCGGTGCAGCAGATCCTTCACGTACTCGGTGGTGCGCGCCGAGGAGATGCGCCCGGCGACCTCCACCGCCCGCACGCCCTGCTCGCACGCCGCGTCGAGGTTGCCCGACTCCAGCTCGGCGACGGCCGAGACGACCAGGCGCAGGCCGTGCGAGCGCACGAACTCCTCCGTCGGCTTCGACAGCGCCTGCTCGGTGAAGCGGCGTACCTGGCGCGGCGCCTTCAGGTCGCGGTAGCACTCGGCCGCGTCGGCGGCGAAGCGGTCGTAGGAGTAGAAGCCCAGCCAGGACGGGTCGTTGTCGCCGTCCCGGGAGCGCTCCAGCCAGCTCTCGGCCGCCTTCAGCGCCGTGCCGGCCGCCTGGGCGTCCCCGGCGCGCGCGTGCGCGCGTGCCTCGACCAGCCGGAAGAAGCTCATGGTCCGGGCGGTGGCCAGGCCCCGGTTGCGTTCCAGCGCGGCCTGCGCGAGGTCGACGCCCTCGTCGCCGAAGCCCCGGTAGGTCGCCTGGAGGGACATGGAGGCCAGGACATAGCCCCCGAGGGGGACGTCCGCGGCCGCCCGGGCCAGGCGCAGGGCCTGGATGTAGTAGCGCTGGGCGGCCTCCTGCTGACCGGTGTCGAAGGCCATCCACCCGGCGAGGCGGGTGAGCTCGGCACTCGCCCCGAACAGCGCCCTGCCGACTTCGTCGGAGTACGAGCCGAGCAGCAGCGGGGCCGCCTCCACCCGCAGGCACTCCGGCACCATCGACGAACGCCAGTCGCCGCCTCCGTACTTGGAGTCCCAGCGCCTGGCGTCCTCCGCGGCCTCCCGCAGTTTCTGCACGTCGCTGTGGCCGACTTTGAGCGGTGCGCCGGATCCCTCGGCAGGGTTCACCTCGCGCGCGACCGAACTGTCGGCCGGGGTTATCAGCCACCGGGAGGCGGGCGTCGCGTACGCGCTCACCGCGAACGAGCCGGCCAGCGACTGCCAGATGCCGCCGGAGCCGGCCCGGCGCCCCGCGAGGTCGAGCCGGTAGAGCTCGGTCGCTGACCGCACGGCCTGCCCGACGTCCCGGGGGAAGGCGAGGCCCACCTCGGGTGCCGGGTCGGCGTCGGCCAGACCGATCTCGTGCAGCGGCACCGGGCGGCCGAGCTTCTGCCCGATGGCGGCCGCGATCAGGTGCGGCGCGGCGCCCTGCGGCACCATGCCCTTCGACACCCAGCGCGCCACCGACGTCTTGTCGTAGCGAAGAGTCAACCCGCGTTGAGCGCCAAGATCGTTGACACGACGCGCGAGTCCTGCGTTGCTGATTCCCGCGAGGGCGAGAACGGTGCCGAGTTTTTCGTTCGGCCCGCGTTGCTCCCTGGACATGCGCCACCCCTCGACACAGACGGCTGCCGCGCTGGCATAACCATGCGGCATTCGTAAACCCAGCGTAGTTCGCCGCATCCCAAGCGTTAAGGGGCATTCTTCCGGATGGCGGGATTGTGGTCCGCACTGAAGTACGGTCCCTGCACGCACCGTTGCGGCGTGCTCCCGTTGTGTGGCCGTGCGCCTGTGCGTGCGCTCTCCTCCGGCCATCGCGGGAGCGGTTCCATGGGTCGTGCGTGGGTCGGCCCGCTGTACTGGATCCAGTGGGCTGGGGGACACCGCCGCCTTCATCCCCGCGGGCGGCGGAACGGTCCGGGAGGCGAGCTCCGCCTCCCGGGCTGCGCGGCCGCCGACGGACGGCGGGGCCTGTACGGAGCGTGTGCGATTGCGCTCCAACGTCCTTGGCCCATTCGTTATTTGGCTGAAAATCGACCCGGTGCTCGGCGGGTCATTTCCGCTCTCACCATGGATATTGACGGCGCGCGGGGTGTTTTTGGGGAGCGTGCAGGGGGCGCATTCGCGTCGCAGGTCTCGGCGTGGAGGTGCCGAGGACGCGCGGTGGGCATGGCGAGGACGAATCGCCGCCACGGCACGGATCCCGCACCGCGTACGGGTGTTCGCAGGGTGCGGACATCGGTGCGGGGGCGCATTCCCCTGCCCATAAGCGGCTCCGTCGCCTCTCTGTGACGCGTTCTTCGTGGCAGCATGTGAACCGTTCGTGCGGTGCACTGGTTGTCCACAGCCTGTGGAGGCGTCCATGCGGTGGTTGGTGGGATGGAGCAGCACCGCCGCGGGGACCGCCGGCGTCGGCTCCGCGGGCGCCACCGGATTCGACGGCGAGACCGTGCACCCGGTGGGCTCCCAGCTCCTGTGGGGCGACCCCGATCCGCTGTGGGCGGTCGGCGACTGGCGCCCGGACGAGGTCCGCACGGTCCAGGCCGACGCCCAGACCCGGATCGCCGTCCTCGGCATCTGCGGCGCGAGCGACGAGGAGCTGCGGCTCGGCCTGCTCACCGCGCGCGGCGGGGCACTTCGGCATCTGACGGCCTGGCCCGGCAGCTACACGGCCGTCGTCCAGGTCGGCCGCCGGGTCACCGTCTGCGGCGATCTCGCGGGCGCCCGGCCGGTGTTCTACACCCCGTGGGCCAACGGCACCGCGTACGCCACGGCCGCACTGCCGCTCGCGGACCTCATCGAGGCCAACCTCGACTTCGGACATCTCGCCGCCCTCCTGGCCGCGCCCGACGTCCCCGCCGCCCTGGACGACTCCACCCCCTACTCCGGTGTCCGGCGCATCCCGCCCGGGCACGCGCTGATCCTGCGCGCCGGAGCACGCGAGATCGCGGGCTACGAACCGGTCGCCTCCCTCGCCGTGGCCGCGCCCCCGGTCGACCCGGACCGCGCCGTCGACGCGGTCCGCGACGCGCTCGTCGAGGCCGTACGGACCCGCCTCGCCGCCCCCCGGCACGTCCCCGGCGCCGACATCGACCCAGGTCCGGTGCCCGGCATGGGCCCGGCCGAACGGCGTGCCGCGCGCGGGATGCCGGTCCCCGGCATCGGCGCGGACCTGTCCGGCGGACCCGCCTCCAGCACCCTGGCGCTGCTGGCCGCCGGACTGCCCGGCATGCCGGGCACCGTCCTGGGGCACGGCACCGGCGCGGGGGAGCGCCTGCTGGCGGTCACCTTCAACGACCTGGCGTCCACCGGCCGGGAGGCCGAGGTGGAACGCGCGGGGACGCTCGCGGCCAACCCGCGCCTGCACCACGTGGTGGTGGCGGGCGGCGAGGAGACCCTGCCGTACGCCGACCTGGACGGCCCGCTGACCGACGAGCCCGGCCAGTGCCTGGTGACGGCCGCCCGCCACCGCGCCCGGCTCGCCTCCGGCAGCGCGGACCACTTCACCGGGTACGGCGCCCGCCAGGTCCTGGACGCCCATCCGGCCCGGCTTGCGGACCTGCTGATGGACCGCAAGCGGCGCCACCTCGTACGCCCCGTCGCCGCGCTGGCCAAGGCGGACGGCTCGGTGCTGGTCCCCGCGCGCGTGTACGGCGCCGCCCGACGGCTGGCGCGCACCCCGTACCGGGCGGGTGTGGAGGGCCTCGCCGAGCGCCTGCTCCAGCGCCGCTTCGACGATCCCGGCGGAGCCGTGGAGGCGTCGCTCGCCGCCCTCGCCTGGGCCAGACCGGGGCCGGCGGCCCGCTGGCTGACCGGCGAGGCCCTCGCCGACGTGTCGGTTCGCCTCCAGGGGGCGACCAACCGCGCCGGGGGCGGCCCGGGTCAGCGTCCCGGCGACTTCCGCGCGCGTACCGCCCTCGCCCGGCACGCGGCGGACCTGCGCACCCTGGAGCAGGCCGTCGAGATCCGCTTCCAGCGGCTGCACGCGCCGTTCCTCGACAACCAGGTCGTCCGCGCCTGCCGCACCCTCCCGGAGACCCTGCGGGTACGGCCCGGCGCCCGCGCCGAGATCCTGCGCACGGTCCTCAAGGGCGCGGGCATCGCCGACCTCCCGCCCGGCTGGGGCGCCCCCTCCCACGCGTCGGCGGCCGCCGCCACGCGCACGGGACTGCGGGTGGCCGCGGGCCCGCTGATGGAGCTGTTCGACACACCCCTGCTGGCGCAGGCCGGGATCGTCGAGGCGCGCGTCGTGCGCAAGGCCCTGCGCGGCGCCGCGGCCGGCGAGCCGCTCCCCCTCGACGGCCTCGCCGACCTGGTCTCCCTCGAACTGTGGCTGCGCCGCCTGCTGGCCCGCCGGGGCACCTGCTGGACGGGAACACCGGCCCGCGCGCGTGCGGTACCGGCCGGGATCACCCGGGTGATCCCGGCGGTGGCACCGGTACGGGGAGCCCGGGGCCTGACGTAACCGAGGGCTCGCGCGTGGCGTGGCCGAGGGGGCGGGTGCGTTGGCGTGGTCCGTGTGCGGGTACGGCCCGTCGAGGTCGTCCCGGCCGAGGGCTCGCGCGTGGCGTGGCCGAGGGGGTGGGTGCGTTGGCGTGGTCCGTGTGCGGGTACGGCCCGTCGAGGTCGCCCTGGACGAGAGCACGCGCGTGCCGTCGCCGAGGGCACGGGCGCATGCAGGCGCACGGGCGTGGGCGCCAGTGCGTGCGACGCCGGGCGGGTGCGTGCGGCGCGGAGCCGGGGCACGGAATGCGGGCGGCCACCGCACCCACCCTTCCCACGCGGCCCGGCAAACCCCGTGCCCCGCACCGGCCCACCAGGGACAATGACCCGGTGCGGTACAGAATCCTGGGGATCACCCAGGCGGAGGACGACCACGGCGGTGCCGTACCCCTGGGCGGCCCCCGCCTGCGGGCGCTGCTCACCGCCCTCGCCCTGCGACCGGGGCGCGTCACCCTCCCGGAGACCCTCATCGACGAGGTCTGGACGGACGACCCGCCCCAGGACGCGCCCGCCGCGCTCCAGGCCCTGATCGGCCGGCTGCGCCGGGCGCTCGGCCGGGACGCCGTCACCTCGGAACCCGGCGGCTACCGGCTCGCCGTACCCGAGAGCGACGTGGACGTCTTCGTCTTCGAGCGGCTGGTACGGGACGGCACCGACGCCCTGGCCCGCGACGACGCCCCCGGCGCCGCCCGCGCCCTGGACGAGGCCCTCGCCCTGTGGCGCGGCCCCGCCCTCGCCGACCTGCCCGACCGCGCCGCAGCCGCGACCCGGCCCGAAGCCCTGCGCCTGGAGGCGACCAGGGCCCGCGCCGAGGCGAGCCTGCGGCTCGGCCGCGCCCACGAGGTCGTACCGGAACTGAAGGAGCTCACCGCGGCGCACCCGTACGACGAAGCCCTGCACGCCCTCCTCGTGCACGCCCTGCGCGACACCGGCCGCACCGCCGACGCCCTCGCCGCGTACGAGCACGCCCGCCGCGCCCTGGCCGACGGACTCGGCACCGACCCCGGACCGCAACTGCGCGCCCTGCACGACGAACTGCTGCACCCGGCGCTCCCGGCAGCGGACGGCCCGCGGCCGGAACCCGCGCCCCGGCCCGCCCGGCGCCCCGGCAACCTCCGGCCCCGGCTGACGAGTTTCGTCGGCCGGGAACCCGAGCTCGCCGCGATCCGTTCCGATCTGCACAGGGCCCGTCTCGTCACCCTCACCGGACCGGGCGGCTCCGGGAAGACCCGTCTCGCCGAAGAGGCCGCCGCCGGCCTGCCGGAGGCGTGGCTGGTCGAGCTGGCACCGCTCGACCGGCCGGAGGCGGTGCCGGGCGCGGTGGTCAACGCCCTCGGTCTGCGCGAGACCGTGCTCATGACCAACGAACTGGCGGCCCCGCAGGACGACCCCGTCGCCCTGCTGGTGGAGCACTGCGCCCCGCGCGGCCAGCTCCTGATCCTGGACAACTGCGAACACGTCATCGGCGCGGCCGCCGCCCTCGCGGAGACGCTGCTGACCCGCTGCCCGGGACTCACGGTCCTCGCCACCAGCCGTGAACCCCTGGGAGTCCCCGGCGAGTCCGTGCGACCGGTCGAGCCGCTCGTCCCCGACCAGGCACACCGCCTCTTCACGGAGCGCGCCGCCGCCGTCCGTCCCGACGCCGACGGCATGCTCCGTGACACGCGGGCCGTCGCGGAGATCTGCCGCCGGCTGGACGGGCTGCCGCTCGCGATCGAGCTGGCCGCGGCCCGGCTGCGGCTGCTCACCCCCCGGCAGATCGCCGACCGCCTCGACGACCGCTTCCGCCTCCTCACCTCCGGAAGCCGTACGGTCCTGCCCCGCCAGCAGACCCTGCGGGCCGTCGTCGACTGGTCCTGGGACCTCCTCGACGAAGGCGAGCGGACCCTGCTGCGCGAGGTGTCCGTGTTCGCGGGCGGCTGGGACCTGGAGGCCGCGGAGGCCGTCTGCGGCGGACCGGTCGCCGAACTCACCGGGGCGCTCGTCGACAAGTCCCTGGTCGTCGCCACCCCGTGGCAGCGGGACGACGGCACCGCGGGCATGCGGTACCGCATGCTGGAGACCATCCACGAGTACGCCACCGAACGCGCCGCCGAGGTACCCGGACTGCGCGCCGCGGCCGAGCGCGCCCACCGGACCTGGGCGCGCGAACTGGCGGAGCGGGCCGAACCGCTGCTGCGCTCCGCCGAGCAACTCGTCTGGATCTCCCGGCTGGAGGCCGAGCTCGACAACATCCGCACCGCGCTGGACCGGTCCCTGGCCGCCGGGGACGAGTCCGAGGCGGGAGCCCTCACCCTCGCCATGGGCTGGTTCTGGTGGCTGCGCAACTACCGCCACGAGGCCACGGGATACCTGGACCGCGTCCTGCGCCTGGGCGCCGTCCTGGACACCGCGGACGGTGCGCCGACCGGCCTGCCCCCGCTCGACTCCGTCGACCCGGTCGAGGTCTACCTCTCCTCCCCGGACGGGGAGGAACACCACCCGCTGCGGGCGCTGCGGATGGACGTCCGGATGCTGCACCTCTTCCTGACGATCGAGTCCGAACCGGCGCATCTGCCGCTGGACGAGCGGTTCGCGCGCTATGTCACCCGGGTGCAGGACGTCTTCAGGGCGGGCGGTCCCGCGTCTGCCCGGATGCCGGGCCTCGTCTGGCCGATCACGACGTACGCCCTGTCCGGTCCGGCCGACGTCCGCCCCGACATGGACCTGGCGGTCGCCAACGCACGTGCCCACGGCGGCGACTGGGAGATCGGGGTCGCGCTGATGTTCCGTACGCACCTCGTCGTCGACACCCCGGGCAACCTGCGGGGCGTCGACGGCGACGTGGCGGAGTTGCGGACGCTCAGCCGGCGGGTCGGCGACCGCTGGATGCGGGCCCAGGTGTGCAGCGTGGCCGGCGAGGCGGCGATGGTGCGCGGCCGGTTCGAGGAGGCCAGGGGCGAGTACGAGGAGGCGCTGCGGCTCGCCCGCGAGGTCGGCGCGTACGCCGAGTCGCCGTTCCTCGTCGCGCGGCTCGCGGAGATCTCCTACCGCTCCGGAGACCGGCCGGGCGCCCTGGCCGGCCTGGACGAGGCCACCGAGACGGCCGACCGGTACGGGGTGTCCGACTCCCGCGCCTACGTCCTGTTGCTGCGGGCTCTGCTCAGCCTGACCGACGGGGACTTCGCACGTGCCCGCGAGCTGTGCGACGCGGCCCGCTCGGAGACGGGCCGGGCCACCCCGCCGCCGCAGTTCCTGGCGATGCTGGACGCGCTCGACGCCATGGTCACGGCCGATGAGCAGGGCCCGGAGCACGCCCTGCCGATGCTCGCCGACACCCTGCGCGCGGCCGTGGAGATGCGGTGTTCCGAGGTGATCCTGTCGGCGTTGGTGGATAGGGCGTCGGACCTGTTGGCCCGGCTCGGCGACCACGCGCACGCGGTGCGGCTGCTGGCCGCGGCCGACCACTGGCGCGGCGGCCATCCCCGCCTCATGCCGGAACGCGCCGAGGCCGACCGGATCGAGGCGGCCGCCCGCGAGGCCCTGGGCGCCGGTCCGTACGACGCCGAGCGCATCCGGGGCGCCCGCCTCACCGTGTCCGACGTCCTGCGCGAACTCGGCTCACGCGTCCCGTGAGCCCCGCACCTCACACACCTACGAGCACGTGAATCGCGACTCCGCCCAGTCCGCCGGCGCCACGGAGCCGAGCGGAGCGCGCGGTTCCACCACCAGCCGTACGGTATGACGCCCCGAGAGGCCGACATGGACGGGCACGGCCGTCTCGCCGCCCCGGACCGTCCCGGACTTCCACAGGCGCACCCCGTCGGCGTAGACGGAGAAGCGGACCGCGCCGAGACCCAGTGCCCTGTCGTCGACGCCGACCACCGCGTCGTAGGCGGAACAGGTGCGGTTGAGGTCGACGGTGACGGAGGAACTGCCGTGCACGGTCACACCGGTCGTGTACCGCTTGCCGGCGATCGACAGGCCTGAGCGCTGCCACACCCAACTGCTTTCGCCCAGCCGCATCTCCGGCGCGGTGCCGTCGCCACCGACGTCGTACGTCAGCTCGCTCCACCGGTACACGGCCGGGGGAGGCGGTGTCGGGGTCGGCGTGGGCGCCGGGGGCTGTTCCGGTGCCGGCTCCTGCTCCGGTTCCGTCGGCGGCGGAGCCGGGCGGGCCGGAGCGGCAGGGGTGGAGGCCGGCTTCGGCTCGGCGGCGGGCGCCGCGGGCGGGGTGGGCGTGGGCACCAGCACCACCGGCTCGGCCGCGGGCGGCTTCTTCGACGGCGCGGGCGTGACGGACGGCTCCGGTGCGACCGCCGGAGCGGAGGAGGGCCGTGCCGCGGCCTCGGGCTTCTTCGCGGGACTGTCCTGGCCGACGAGCGCGAGGGCCACGGCGGCCGCCGCCACGGCGACCACTCCGGCCGCGATACCCGCCTTCACCGGCGCGCCCAGCGCCTCCGAGGCCACCGCGCCCGCCCCGGCCCCGCCGGACGAGCCACCGCCCGCGGCTGCCGCCCCGCCGCCTGCCGCTGCCGCTCCGGCCGCGCCCGCCGCTCCCGCCCCACCGGCGATGAGTCCGAGCGCCTTGGCGTACCCGGCGGCGCCGAACCAGCCGAGGACGGCGATCGGCACCACCGCGGGGATGCCGCTCGCGACCTCCTCGATCTGGGTCGCGGCCAGTCGGCACCTGGCGCATTCCTCCAGGTGTTTGCGCAGCCCCCGCTCGGCGCGGGTGCGCAGTTTGCGGCGGGCGTAGGTGCCGAGCTGGTCGGTGTAGCGGGCACACTCCTCGTCGCCGGCGACGGCGGTGCTGACGTGGGCCTGGAGATAGGCCTGCCGGAGGCCCTCGCGGGCGCGGCTGGCGAGCACGCGCGTGCCGTTGGCGTCGAGCCCGAAGAGCGTGGCGACCTGGCTCGGCGACTCGTTCTCCACCTCGGTGTGCCACAGCACGGCCTGCCACCGCTCAGGCAGCGACCGGAAGGCCCGCATGGCCATGGACCGCTCGGCCTCGTGCAGCGCCCGGACGTCGGCACCCAGCTCCAGGGTGTCGTCGTCGGACATGTCCGCGGGACGGGCCGACCCGGCGGCGAACACCGCGAAGTCGTCCACCAGCTGTTCCCGTCTCGCCGACCGCGTCCAGTGCGCGGCGACGCGGCGGACGGAGGTGAGCAGATAGGCGCGCACGGCGTACTCGGGGCCGGAACCGCCGCGCACCGCCTGGAGCATGCGGGCGAAGACCTCGGCGGTGAGGTCCTCGGCGGTGTGGGCGTCCCGGCAGCAGGTGCGCGCGTACCGGCGCACGGCGCCCGAGTGGCGCCGGTAGAGCTCCTCGTAGGCCGTGTCGTCGCCCGCCCGCATCCGCTCGATCAGCTCGGCGTCGGCCGGCGGCAGCTCCACGAACAGCGGTGGCCGCGTACGAGGGGGCAGGTCCTGCGGCGGAAGAGCGCCGTCCACGCGCCGATCGCGCTGCGCCGGAACAATGCCCTCACCGGAAGCCGGGACACCGCTCCCCGCCGGGGTTGGGACACCGCCCCCCGCCGGGGCCGGGAGACGGTCTTCCGCCGGAGCGGGGCCACGGCCTTCCATGGCAGCGGAGCCACGGCCTTCCGCGGTTTTCGGGGAGCCGTCCCGCGGTGGCGTCGGACCTGCGTCCTCGGCCGGAGCGGGGATCCGGCTCTCCATGGGGGTCGAGGGACCGTCCCGCGGTGGCGTCGGACCTGCGTCCTCGGCCGGAGCGGGGATCCGGCTCTCCATGGGGGTCGAGGGACCGTCCTGCGGTGGCGTCGGACCTGCGTCCTCGGCCGGAGCGGGGATCCGGCCCTTCGTGGGAGTCGGAATGCCGTCCTGCGGTGGCGTCGGACCTGCGTCCTCGGCCGGAGCGGGGATCCGGCTCTCCATGGGGGTCGAGGGACCGTCCTGCGGTGGCGTCGGACCAGTGCCCCCGGCCGGAGCGGGGATCCGGCCCTTCGTGGGAGTCGGAGTGCCGTCCCGCGACGGCGTCGCACCTGCGCCGTCGGTCGGAGCGGGCACTCGGCTCTCGGCCTGAGCAGGGACTCGGCTCTCTCCGGAAGTCGGGGCGTCACCCTGCTGCGTGGTCGGGCCCGCGTCCTCGGCCGAGGACGGGCCGCGGCCCGGTGACACGTCGGTCCGGCCGCCCTGGGCCGGCACCTGCGGCGTGGCCGGGCCGTCGGCCCGCGCGTCATCGTCTTCGCGCGCCTCGTCCCGCCCGTCAACGCTCATCGCGGAAAGCCCCCGCCGCCTGCACCACCAGTCCCGACCACCGCGTCAGAGTGCCATGGCGGCCTCGGCCGGGACCCTGCGATTCGGGGCATCCACTCGTCCGTGGGGATCTTCCGCCAACCAGTACTAACCCTCACCCGAACGGGGGATGTTCAACCGAATGCCCCACTCGACCGCCTCACGGCAGAGGTGAGCACCTCTTCGGATCACCCGCCGGACCGAAGCCCGGCGGGATCCCCGTTCCGTGCTCACGCAGGCCGCGACCGCAGCCCCTCCAGCAGGATGTCCAGCAGCCGCGCCGAAGCCGCCGCCTGCTGCGCGGCATCCGGCAGCGAGGGCGCCGCCGTCGCGATCACCAGCAGCACGTCCGACACCGACACGTCCGTACGCAGCTGGCCCGCGGCCCGCGCCCGCTCCACGAGCCGGCCCACGACCTCCAGCAGCGCCGCCGTTCCGGCGTCGTCGACCGCGCCGGACCCGAGGCCATCGGACACCAGCCGCAGCTCACCCTCGTCCGACTGCGTCCGCTGCGCGGGCACCCGGGTCTCGTCGAGCGCACCGGAGTCGGTCTGCTCGTCGGCGACCCCGACCCGCAGGACCTGCGGAGGCAGCAGCCGCCCGGCGCCCGAGGCCACCGAGGTGCGCAGGAAGCGCGAGAGCGCCGACCACGGCTCGTCCTCCTGGCCGAGCGCCGTACGGGCCTGGTCGGTCAGCCGTGAGGTCTCCTCCTCGGCTATCCGCCGCACCAGGACGTCCTTGCTGGGGAAGCGCCGGTACACCGTGCCGACCCCGACCCGGGCGCGCCGTGCCACGTCCTCCATCGGCGCGCCGTACCCCAGCTCGCCGAAGACCTCGCGGGCCGCCCGCAGTACGTGTTCGAGATTGCGCTGTGCGTCCACACGCAGCGGCGTCGTGCGCGCTGCGTCCCCGCGTCCGTTGCCCGCCGCGGGGGCGAGCGTGGATGCGGACGACCAATGAGAGTCCTGAATGTGCATAAGTGATCCCCCGGTAATGACGTCTCCCCCCGGAGACTCTCCCCGCCATCGAAATTGCCGGAGCGTACGGACAGGCCTCGTGCGCCCGGCCCCGCCCTGCGGGGTCCCGTCGGCCCTCTCGGACCGGCCGGCCCCGGCGAGCCCGGTACGCGCCTCCCCTTGCACCCCGTCGATACACGAACATAGTTGAGTGGGAGTCAATTCAGAAGGGGCAGGTTCCGCACGGAGCGCCCCCCGATCGGAGTACGGGCCGTATACGTCCTGAATCCACCCCTTACGGTCACCAGCGCACGCTCCCTGACCTGCGTAACTTTCCCGAACTCCGGTGATCCGGCCAAGTCGGGGCAGCTCGGACGCGCGGTCACACAATTTGCCGGGCCTGTGGACAAACTCCGGCGGCGGGTGCGTCATGGGACGGTGAAGGAACGTGCGCGCATTCTCGTTGTCGGCGGCGGCTACGTCGGGATGTACACGGCACTGCGGCTCCAGCGGCAGCTCAAACAGGAACTCCGCCGGGGAGAGGCCGAGATCACGGTGGTCACACCGGATCCGTACATGACCTATCAGCCGTTCCTGCCCGAAGCCGCCGCAGGCCTGATCTCCCCACGGCACGTCGTCGTACCGCTGCGCCGGGTGCTGCCCCACTGCCACATCGTCATCGGTGAGGTCACGTCCATCGATCACGCCAAGCGCACCGCCACGGTGACCACCCTCGCCACGGACGAGGAGGGAACGGGCCCGCGGCAGCTGACGTACGACGAGCTCGTCCTCGCCCCCGGTTCGGTCTCCCGCACACTGCCCGTTCCGGGCCTCGCCGACTACGCCATCGGCTTCAAGAGCATCGAAGAGGCCATCGGGCTGCGCAACCACGTCATCGAACAGATGGACATCGCCTCCTCCACCCGCGACCCCGCGATCCGCGACGCGGCCCTCACCTTCGTCTTCGTGGGCGGCGGCTACGCAGGGGTCGAGGCGCTCGGCGAGCTGGAGGACATGGCCCGCTACGCCGCCCGCTACTACCACAACGTCCGGCCCGAGGACATGAAGTGGATCCTCGTCGAGGCCTCCGACCGCATCCTGCCGGAGGTCGGCGAGGCCATGGGCCGCTACACGGTCACCGAACTGCGCCGCCGCAACATCCAGGTCCTGCTGGGCACCCGTCTGGAGTCGTGCGCCGACCGGGTCGCCGTCCTCAGCGACGGCAAACGCTTCCCGACCCGTACGGTCGTGTGGACGGCCGGCGTCAAGCCCCACCCGGTCGTCGCCGCCACCGATCTCCCGCTCGACGGGCGCGGCCGTCTGAAGTGCACCCCCGAGCTGACGGTCGACGGCGTCACGCACGCGTGGGCGGCGGGCGACGCCGCCGCCGTCCCCGACGTCACCGCGGCGGAGCCCGGCAAGGAGACCGCCCCCAACGCCCAGCACGCGGTCCGCCAGGCCAAGGTCCTCGCCGACAACATCGCCCGCTCCCTGCGCGGCGAGCCACCACTGACGTACTCCCACAAGTACGTCGGCTCGGTCGCCTCCCTCGGCCTGCACAAGGGCGTCGCCCACGTCTACGGACGCAAGCTCAAGGGCTATCCGGCGTGGCTCATGCACCGTGCCTACCACCTCAGCCGCGTACCGACCGTCAACCGCAAGGCACGCGTGCTCGCCGAATGGACGCTGTCGGGGCTCTTCAAGAGGGAGATCGTCTCGCTCGGCTCACTCGAACATCCTCGTGCAGAGTTCGAACTGGCGGCCGGAGGCAAGCCTTCTGACGACCCGAAGGGGTCGTCCTGACCGGACCCAGGAACTTCCCCGACCATCACGGCGTCTGACGGATATCGGGCCGGACGGCCACCCTGCCAGACTGACCCCCGAGCCCCGGGCGAGCCCGCCGCTCGCCCCGTGAACCCACGAGGCTGTTCCCCCAGTGCTGCATTTCACGGTGCTGCGACAATGTGCGGCCACCGCCGCGCGGCCACCGGAGCCCCGGCCGGGTCCGGAGCCGGCCGACGACGACTACACGAGGCAAGGATTCGTGAACTTCACGCGCTGGAGCGCCCGGCTCCCCGGAACGCAGCGCCGCGCCGCAGCGCGGACCGACCACAAGGTCACCCCGGACCGGCGGGGCGACGGCTCCGTGCCCGCGGCCCGCGCCGAACACCTCACCGACGGGCAGCCCACCGCGCCCGTGGTCGACGAACTCCCGGTGCGCGAGGTCCTCGACCGCGTCCCCGCCCTCGTCGCCCTCGTCCACGGCCCCGACCACCGCCTCGCCCACGTCAACGACGCCTATACGGCGGCCTTCGGCGCCCGCCCGCCAGGCGCGCCCGCCGCCGAGGTGCTCCCGGAGCTGCGCGAACTGGGACTGCTGCCGCTCCTCGACCAGGTCCTGCGCAGCGGCAGGCCCCGCACGCTCAAGTCCCGCAAGGCCCCCGACGGCCGCTCCTACACGTTCACCTGCACCCCGGTCGCCAAGGGCGGCGACGGCGACGGCGACGGTGACATCGGTGTCTTGGTCTTCGCCACCGACGTCACCGACCACGCCGAGGCCGCCGAACGCCTGCGCGCCAGCGAGCGCCGCCAGCGCGAGACCGCCGTCACCCTCCAGCGCTCCCTCCTCCCGCAGGAACTGGAGGAGCCCGACGACCTGCGCATCGCCGCCACCTACCAGCCCGGCGGCACCGAAGCCGCGGTCGGCGGCGACTGGTACGACGTGATCACGCTCGGCGGCGGCCGCACGGCCCTGGTCATCGGCGACGTCATGGGCAGAGGCGTACGCGCGGCGGCCGTCATGGGCCAGCTCCGCACGGCGGTCCGCGCCTACGCCCGCCTCGACCTGCCCCCGCACGAGGTGCTCCAGCTCCTCGACGGCCTCGCCACGGAGATCGACGCCAACCAGATCGCCACCTGCGTGTACGCCGTCCACGACCCGAACGAGGGCCGGCTCGTCTACGCCTCCGCGGGTCACCTGCCCATCCTGGTCCGCAGCGAGAACGGCACCGTCCTGCGCGCCGACGAGCCGACCGGCCCCCCGCTCGGCACGGGCGGCTGGGTGCACTCCTCGGGCTCGGTCCCCCTCGGCCCCGGCTCGACGGCCGTCCTCTACACGGACGGACTGGTGGAACGCCGCGACGAGGACCTCGACGAGGGCATCGCGTCCCTGGAGCGCGCCCTGGCCGGTGCGACCGGCACCCCCCAGGTGGTCTGCGACCGCCTGGTCCGCTCGGCGGGCGTCACCGCCGACCACGACGACGACGTGGCCGTCCTGGTCCTCCAGCACCCCGCCCGCACCGGCGCGGACAGCGAACTGTTCCGCAACGCCGCCCTGGAACTCCTCGGCGGAGTCGAAGCGGCACCCCGCGCGCGTGCCTTCGCCTCCGGCGTCCTGACCAGTTGGCGCTTCCCCGCCGAACTGCACGACCTGGGCGTCCTGGCGGCCAGCGAGCTCGTCGCCAACTCCCTCCAGCACGGCACCCCGCCCATGCGGCTGCGCCTGCGCCGCACCGACCGCCGCCTCATCGTGGAGGTCACCGACGGCGACGACCACCTGCCCCGCCGCCGCCGCGCGGAACCCGGCGACGAGTCGGGCCGCGGCATCGCCATCGTGGCGACCATCGCCTCCAGCTGGGGCAGCAGACGGACACCGGGCGGCGGAAAAGCGGTCTGGTGCGAGTTCGTCCTGCCGAAGGCCGCCGAGCCGACCGGCTGACCCCGGCCCGCTCGGCCGTTCGGACGAAAAAGACGGCGGCCGCCCTCCCGGACGACCGCCGCCTCACCTGTCCCACACGTCCGACTCACGCGTCCACGGCCACCGGCTCCGCGGGTGCGCCGCCCCGCGCGACCACCCGGCCGCGCCCGAGCCACGGCTGATCCTGCACGTCGGTCAGCCGCCGCCCCAGCCGTACGCCGAGGACGGTGATCCCGAGCGAGAACAGCAGGAACGTCACGACGTACGGCGCGTGCAGCGAGGCACCCATCGGCCCGCCGACAGCCGGACCGATCGCCAACGCCAGCTGCTTGACCAGGGCGAACGCCGAGTTGTACTGACCTGCCATGCCCTCCGGGGCCAGATCGGCGACCAGCGGCGCGACGGTCGGCGACAGCATCGCCTCCCCGAGCCCGAACAGCGCGTACGTCGACACGAACGCGGCCGTCGCCATCTCCTGGCTGCCGTGCCCGAGCCCCGCGTAACCGGCCGCGACCCACGCCACGGCCCAGACCAGCCCCACGGCCGCGATCACCCGCGAGCGCCGCCGGCGCTCGACGAACCGCAGCACGGCGAACTGCGCGACCACGATCATCGCGGTGTTCGCGGCCAGGGCCGTGCCCAGAGCGGACGGGGAGATCCCCGCCGCCTCCACCCCGTAGGCGCTCAGCCCGGACTCGAACTGTCCGTAGCAGGCGAAGAACAGGACGAAGCCCAGTACACACAGCTGCACCATCGCCCGGTTGCCGAGCAGCTGCTTCCAGCCGCCCCGGGCCGCGAGGGCGGGCGTGTCCCCGATCCGCGGCGAGTGCGGCATCCGCACGGTCGACATCACCACGGCCAGCAGCAGGAACACCGCCGCCTCGATGGAGAACAGCAGGGTGAAGGAGGAGACGCGGGTGGTATCGACGAGGTGGCCGCCGATGAGCCCGCCGACCCCGAGCCCGAGGTTCTGGAGGAAGAACTGAAGGGCGAACGCGCGGGAGCGGGTGTCGGACGTGGAACAGTCCACGATCATCGTCGCCAGCGCCGGCTGCATCACGGCCTGTCCGGCGCCGAGAGCGACGGCAGCGCACAGGACGGCGCTCGCGGTTCCCGCGAGCCCCAGGCCCAGAGCGCCCAGCGCGGCGGTGACCAGGGCCACGAGCAGGACCGGCAGCGGGCCGCGCCGCACGATCGCCCGTCCGGCGAACGGCAGCACGATCAGCGCGGACACGGCGAAGACGGCGAGTACGAGACCCGCCGTCATGGCCCCCAGCCCCCGTACCTGCGCCACATAGACGTACAGGTAGGGGACGGTGAAGCCGAGCCCGAACGCGCTGAGTGCGTTGCCCACGTGGATCCGGCGCATCGCCGCGCCCATCGCCCTGGTCACGTTCACCTCTCTCGAGTTGGCGAAGCCCAGCCGTTAGGACTGAAGACTTCAAAGCTAAAGTTAGAAGCTAAACAGTACACGTTGAAGGACTTCGACGCGAAGCGGCCCGTGCCATACTGCGGACATGGGCGATACCCCCGGCGGCCGACTCGGCGAGCCCACACTCGAAGAGCAGATCGCCGCCTACCAGCGCGAGTTCCAGGACCTCGACCCCCAGGTCGAGAAGATCGTCTCGGCGCTGTCCCGTCTTAACCGCCGGATGAACGTCGCCTACGGTCGCCAGACCGCCGCCCTCGGCATCAGTAACGCCGAATGGGAGGTCCTCAAGGCACTCGTCCTGTCCGGCGCCCCTTATCGAATGGGCCCCAGTGATCTGGCGAAGCGCCTGGGCCTGACCCCGGCCGCGATGACCCACCGGATCGACCGCATGGTCACCGAGGGTCTGGTGACCCGGGAGCGCGACGAGTCCAACCGCGTCCGCGTGATCGTGGAGCTCACGCCCGAGGGCCGCGGCATGTGGCTGGAGGCGATGCGCCTGGCGTCGGGCTTCGAGGAGGACCTGCTCCAGGACCTGTCCGCGGAGGAGCGGACGGTGCTCGGCGAGGTCCTGACCAGGCTCCTGCGCAGGGTGGAGCACGCCCAGCCGGACGCCGGCGGCAGGCTCAGTGACCTCGACTGAAAAGATCTTGACAGGGGACGGTTGACGCCACTCTGCGGGATGCGTATAGTCCTCCGAGTTGCCACGGAGCCGTATCGGTTCTTCGGCAGCGCCTCCTGCCGCTTCAGCGGCGACAAACCACCAGCATGATCACCCAACGGGGTTCTTTTCGGCGTGCCCGAATTTGAATTCGATATGGAGTTCGGCGGGCTCTGGTCGACTCGAACGGGTCGATTGGGAATCGCCGAGGAGATCCGCTAAGGTTTGGGATGTCGGAACGGCCCAACGGCCGCGAGGACAAAGCCCGCTGACTGGGAGTCAGGCCCGAAAGAGTCTGATAGAGTCGGAACCGCCGGAAAGGGAAACGCGAGAGCGGGAACCTGGAAAGCACCGAGGAAATCGGATCGCGAAACGGTCTGATAGAGTCGGAAACGCA
>NZ_JBSFIA010000061.1:0-39103 GCF_053597355.1 Streptomyces sp. NPDC001443 | reverse complement strand
GCGACGCCAAGATCACCCAGATCTACGAGGGCACCAACCAGGTCCAGCGCATCGTCATGGCCCGCAACCTCCCGTAACGCGGCCGTACTTCCGCTCCCGGTGGCCCCCCGTCCCTTCCCGGACGGGGGGCCACCGTCGTACGTGCACCACCCGTCCGTCCAACATCCTTGTATGTCAAGGGCGTTGGAGCCCGCCCGGTGGTAGCTTGCAGGACGGCCGCGAGCCGACGACGACGCAAGGAGTCCTGAAGCCATGTCACAGTCCGATCTCCCCGCCGCCGAGGACGAAGGCGTCGCGCGCACCACCCGGCTGCGTACGGACGTCTCGCACTCGGCCCGCATCTGGAACTACTGGCTGGGCGGCAAGGACCACTACCCGGTGGACGAGGAGGTCGGCGACCAGATCCTCGGCTTCGTGCCGGCGCTGCCCCGCTCCGCGGTGGCGGACCGGGGCTTCCTGGCGCGGGCGGTGCGCCATCTGGCCGGAGAGGTGGGGATACGCCAGTTCCTCGACATAGGCACCGGCCTGCCGACGGCGGACAACACGCACGAGGTCGCGCAGCGGGTGGCCCCCTCGTCCCGGATCGTGTACGCCGACAACGACCCCCTGGTCCTCACCCACGCCCACGCGCTGCTCACCAGCACGCCCGAGGGCGTCACGGACTACCTCGAGGCGGACGTGCGCGACCCCGAGACGATCCTCAGGGGCGCGGCGCGCACCCTGGACCTCGACCGCCCCGTCGCCATCACCATGCTGGGCATCATCAACTTCGTGATGGACACCGACGAGGCCGTGTCCATCGTCCACCGGCTCCTGGACGCCGTTCCCTCCGGCAGCCACCTGGTGATCTCCCACCCCACCACCGAGGTCGACGGCGAGGCCATGACCCAGGCGGTCGAGTACTGGAACAGCCAGGGCTCGGCCCCCATGACCCTGCGCAGCCGGGACGACCTGACCCGTCTCTTCGACCGCGTCGAACTCCTCGAACCCGGCATCGTCTCCTGCTCCCGCTGGCGGCCCGACGTCTCCGACACCAAGGACGGGGCGCCGGTGGAGGTCACCCACTTCGCCGGGGTGGGCAGGAAGCCGTAGGGCGTACGGCGGCACCGGCGGCCGGGCGTACCGCGGCATCCGAACGAATGGCCTCGGCGCCGTCGCCGCCGCGTCGAGAGGCGCCGCGCGACGGCAGGCGTCAGGATGTGGCATCGACCCCGACCGGGTCCGAGGGCACCCCACGGGGTGCCCTCACTCCGTCGCCCGGTCAGGCGAAGAGCGGTTCCAGGGCGCGCTCCAGGTCCGGTGCCCGGCGGAAGTGCACGCCGTGCATGCCCAGCGCGGCGGCCGCCGTCACGTTCTCCTCGGTGTCGTCCACGAACAGGCACCGCTCGGGGCGCGCGCCCGCCCGGACCGCGGCCAGCTCCAGGATGCGCGGGTCCGGCTTGGCCAGGCCCACCCGGGCGCTGCTGACGACGTGGTCGGCGAGGTCGGTCAGCCCGAGCGAGTCGAGGTCGGCCTCCAGGCCCAGGGTGGCGTTGGTGACCAGGACCAGCGGCACCCGGGTGCGGGCCCGGCGCAGCAGCGACACCACCGTCTCGTCGGCGTGGAAGGGCGACTCCAGCAGGGCGGTGCCCAGCTCCCAGGCCGTCGCCTCGGGCACCAGGCCGGTCAGGCCCTCCGTGATGGACTCCACCCACTCCTGCTCGGTGGCCAGGCCCAGCAGGACCGGCAGGTCGACCTCGGGGGCGAAGGCCACCTTCATCGTGGTGCCCTCGGCCAGCCCGGCGGCCCGCTCCAGCGCCTCCAGACCGGCCGGGTCGAAGTGCCGTATGACGTTGTCGACGTCGCACAGCACCGCGTCGAAGGGCGGTCTCGGCCCGGGAAGGGGGGTCGGCTCAGTCACCGGACACCGTGACCTTCTCGTCGTTGTTCAACTCGTTCACCAGCGTCTTCACCTTCGCCTTGTCCCAGACGAGGTTGCCGCCGGTGGAGCCCGAGATCGGCATGTTCATCGACGTGCCGTCACCGCCGTTGACACCCTTCATCGCGAAGAACATGGAGCCCAGGTCCCACAGGCTCATGTCCTTGTCGACGATCAGGGAGTCCAGACCCGCGCCCATGGTCGGGTAGAACTTGAACGGGTTGAGGATCGTCCCCGGGGTGGCCACCTGGTGGGCCAGCGCCGCGAGGAACTTCTGCTGGTTCTTCGTGCGCTGGAGGTCGGACGCGGCGAAGGCGTGCCGGGTCCGGACGAAGGCCAGCGCCTCCTCGCCGTTCAGCGTCTGCTCGCCCGCCTGGAAGTCGGCGCCGGAGTACTTGTCCTTGAACGCCTTGTCGATGGTGATGTCCACCCCGCCGACCGCGTCCACGATGCCCGCGAAGCCGGCGAAGCCGATCTCGACGTAGTGGTCGATGTGCAGACCGGTGTTGAACTCGATCGCGCGGACCAGCAGCGTCGGGCCGTCCGTGGCGTACGCGGCGTTCAGCTTCATGTGCTGACCGCGGCCCTGGTAGGTCTTGCCCGACTCGGAGCCCTGGTACGTGGGTATCACCACGTCCGAGTCGCGGGGCAGGGATATCAGCGTGTCGCCGCTGCTGCCCACGTGCAGGATCATCATCGAGTCGGTGCGCTTGCCCGCGGCGGAGCCGGTGTGCAGCGCCTTCTTGTCGGCGGCGGACATGCCCTCACGGCTGTCGGAGCCGACGATCAGGTAGTTCGTGCCGTCGCCCGACTCGGGCCGGTCGATGACCTTCGACAGGTCGACCTCGCGGCGCAGCTTGCCGTCGGCCCAGAAGTACGTGCCGATGGTCGTGACCACCAGCACGCTCACCACGGTGATCGCCGTCCACTTGATCCGGCGGCGCCAGTTCGGCCGGGGCCGCCCGTACCCGTCGGGGCCCTCGGGGCCACCGGGGCCGCCACCGGGCGCGCCGTAGACATGGCCCGTGTTGTAGCCGCTGTCGTAGCCGTCGTCGTAGCCCTGGCCGTCGGTGTACGACGGCTGGTGCGGGACGCCGCCCCCGTACGGCGGCGCGGACGGGCCGGGGCCGTAACCGCCGCCCTGACCGGGCGGAGTCGCCGGACCGCGGCGGACCTGCCGCATCACACGGGCGCTCTCGGGCTGCGCGCTCGCGCTGCCGCGTCCGTGCCGGCTGCCGCCGTTCTCGTCGGACCATCCCTCGGGCCAATCGCTCATGGGCCCCAGTGTGCCGGGACCTGGGGTGTGCCCCACAAGAGCCGTCGGAAAATCAGGGCCCGGCTGTTGCCAAGCTGACACAAATTCCCTGGATGTCGCCTCGGCATAGGGTGGGGGTCATGACAGACCAGGCCCCAGCAGCGGAATCGGACACCTCGGATATCCCGGGCAAGCCGACCTCCGCGTCCCGCACCACCCTCAGCCACATCATGACCCACAACGACACCAACCTCCTGGGCTCGGTGCACGGTGGAGTGATCATGAAACTGGTCGACGACGCGGCGGGCGCGGTGGCCGGCCGGCACAGCGGCGGCCCGGCCGTCACCGCGTCCATGGACGAGATGGCGTTCCTGGAGCCGGTCAGGGTCGGTGACCTGGTGCATGTGAAGGCCCAGGTCAACTGGACCGGCAGGACCTCGATGGAGGTCGGCGTGCGGGTCCTGGCCGAGCGCTGGAACGAGTCCACCCCGGCCACCCAGGTCGGCTCGGCCTACCTCGTCTTCGCCGCGGTGGACGCCGACGGCAAGCCGCGTCGGGTACCGCCGGTCCTCCCGGAGACGGAACGCGACAAGCGCCGCTGCCAGGAGGCCCAGATCCGCCGCACCCACCGCCTCGCCCGCCGCAGGGCGATCATGGAGCTGCGGGCCCGGCGGGCGGCGGAGGGCATCGAGGACTGAGCGTGTCGGGACTGGGCGCGTCGGAGTCCGAGCGCGTCGGCCGCCGAATGCCCCGGGCCCCGGGCTCCGGGCTCCGGGCGCGTCGGGGGCCGAGGGGCCGGCACGTCCGGCGCGCCCACGGCGGCCGTCCCTACGCGCAGCCCACCTCGTCCCCGCGGACCGCCCCGAACTCGCCCTGCCGGGGATCGTCCGCCCGCACCCTGCGCACCTGGCGGAAGTCCGAGCCGGCGATCACCTTCAGCACCGGCCCCTGGCCCCGCACCGCCCGTAGTTCGCTGCCCGGCAGGGCGACGGCCAGGGACTTCGCCGAGCGGTCCCAGCGCGGGTCGTAGACGACGACCGTGCGCGTGACCGTGCGGTCGGCGGCGTTGGCGGGACGCCGGGTGGTGGCGAAGCCCGTGGCGGTCAGCGCGGCGTCCACGCGCCTGCCGAGCCCGGCGGTGGCGGTGCCGTTCTCCACCTGCACCCGGATCTGCTGCGGGGCCACCGCCACCCGCGCCGCGGCGTTGCGGGGCGGCGGCCGGTGCGTGGCCAGCGGCCTGTCGTCGCGCAGCGCCCGGAAGAGGCGCTCGGACCTGACGGGGTCCCACTTCAGCGTGGAGCCGATGCCCTTGACCGCGTATCCCATCCGGCCGATGGGCACGGTGGTGAACTCCGACGAGGACGGCGAGAAGTTGCGCATCGCCCGGCCGAGGTCCAGCAGTTCGTCCGTGCCGAAGCCCTTGTCGGCGCGCACCGAGCCGAGCACCGCCCGTGTGACGTCCCGGAACCGGATCGGGTTCAGCAGCACCCCGGAGGACGTGGCCCGGTCCACCAGCGCCGCCAGGAAGCGCTGCTGGCGCTGCATCCGGCCGAGGTCGGACGCGCCGTCCACGTGCCGGGAGCGGACGTACTGGAGGGCCTGCCCGCCCATCAGCGTGTGGGTGCCGGCCGGCAGGTCCAGTCCGGTGTAGGAGTCCTTCATCGGTACGGCGGTGCAGATCCGCACCCCGCCGAGCACGTCCACCGTCTTCATGAAGCTGGTGAAGTCGACCTCCAGATAGTGGTCGATCTTGACGTGGGTCATGCTCTCGACCGTGCGCACGGTCAGCTGCGGCCCGCCCTCCGCGTAGGCCGCGTTCAGCTTGATGGGGTGGCCGGCGTGCGGCCGGCCGGTGGTCTGGTCGACGTGCGGAGGCGTGTCGGCGTAGCTGTCGCGCGGCAGGCTCACCACGCTCGCCCGCTCCAGGTTCTCCGAGATGTGCACGATCATGATCGTGTCGGTGCAGTGGCAGGGGGCGCCGCCGAGCCGGTACTTGCGCCGCTCCGCCTCGGTGATCCGGTCCCGGCCGTCGGTGCCCACCAGCAGGACGTTCATGCCGTGGCCCGCGCGCGGGCGGTTCTTCATGTCCTTGAACGGGTCGACCCGGGCGATACCCGCGTCCAGGCTCGCGACCACGGAGTGCCCGATCCCGGCCGCGGCGAGCACCACCACCGACACCGTGGTCACCGCCCGCATGGCCCAGCGCGGCCTTCTGCGCCGTACGGGGGGCCGCGGCGCACGGCGGGCCCGCTGCGGTCGGGGCCGTGGCCGGGCGGGGGAACGGGTGGGGGTGGACAAGAGGGACACCTCCGGACGAGGCCGTACGCGATCCGTGAGCACAGTAGGCCCATACGATCTGCCGCCCAGGTTTGAGCACCCGGCGGCGCGCGCCGGTGTCGCCCGTTCGCGGTAACGTGAGCACCGATGAACGCCAAGTCCGACGTGCAGCTTCCCGCCGTTTCCGTGATCATGCCCGTCCTCAACGAGGAACGGCATCTCCGGCAGGCCGTCCGAGCGATCCTCGCCCAGGAGTACGCGGGCGAGATGGAGGTCGTGATCGCCATCGGTCCGTCCACGGACCGTACGGACGAGATCGCCGCCGAGCTCGTGGCGGAGGACCCGCGGGTGCACACCGTGCCGAACCCGACCGGTCGTACGCCCGCCGCCCTCAACGCCGCGATCAAGGCCTCCCGCCATCCGGTCGTGGTCCGCGTGGACGGCCACGGCATGCTCTCGCCGAACTACATCGCCACCGCCGTACGGCTCCTGGAGGAGACCGGCGCGCAGAACGTCGGCGGCATCATGCACGCCGAGGGCGAGAACGACTGGGAGCACGCGGTCGCCGCGGCCATGACCTCGAAGATCGGCGTCGGCAACGCCGCCTTCCACACCGGTGGACAGGCCGCCCCGGCCGAGACGGTGTACCTGGGCGTCTTCCGCCGTGAGGCACTGGAGCGGCAGGGCGGCTACAACGAGGAGTTCATCCGCGCCCAGGACTGGGAGCTGAACTTCCGGATCAGGGAGGCCGGCGGCCTCATCTGGTTCTCGCCCGAGCTGAGGGTGTCGTACCGTCCGCGCCCCAGCGTGAAGGCGCTCGCCAAGCAGTACAAGGACTACGGCCGCTGGCGGCACGTGGTCGCCCGCTACCACGAGGGCTCCATCAACCTGCGCTATCTCGCCCCGCCGGCCGCGGTCTGCGCGATCGCGGCGGGCCTCGTCGTGGGCGCGGCCCTCACCCCGTGGGGCTTCGTCATACCCGGCGGCTACCTCGCCGCGATCGTCGCCGGGTCGGTGCCCGCGGGCAAGGGGCTGCCGCTGAAGGCACGGCTCCGGATCCCCGTCGCGCTGGCCACCATGCACATGTCGTGGGGCTGGGGCTTCCTCACCAGCCCGCGGTCGCTGGCCAGGAAGGTCATCGCCTCCCGGCGGCCCGCGGTCGTCGGCGCGGAGGCCTGAGGCCTGAGGCCTGAGGCCTGAACGTACGGCTCGGCCCGGACCGCTCTCCCGCGGTCCGGGCCGATGTGTGTCCGGGGGCTGCCCGCCTACCAGGTGTAAGCCGGGTTGACCTGCATGCACTGCGAGGTGTCGGAGGCGTTGATCGCCTGCGCCGTGTCGGGCGTCTTGTCCTCGTCCGCCGGCGCCTTGTACGTCGTACCCGATCGCCAGTCCGCTCCCACCACGAGCGTGATCCCGGAGACGGCGGTGGACTTTTCCACCGCGCTCGCCGGGATGCCCAGCGCCTTCGCGACCCGCTCGGCGTCGCCCTTGAGGTCGGCGCTCGGGTAGCGGATCAGCGTGGTGGCCTCGGCCGTGGCCGCGGTGGTGTCCGCCTTGGCCTCGGTGAAGCCCTTGCCGGTCAGCAGCTCGGTCACCGCCTTGGCGCGTCCGGGGACCGGGGCCAGGGTGTCGGTGGCCGTGCCGTTGCGGACCTGGACCGCGATCTGGTCGTCCGCGGCGGCCGGATCCGCGGTCGCCGCCGGGGTGGCGGTGGCAGCGGTCTTCTTCTTGTCCTTGCCGTCGAGGGCGATGTCCTCGCGCACCATGCGGAACAGCTTCGTGGCGTCGGCCGTGGGCTTCACGCGCGCGCCGACGTATTCGTTCGGCATCGTCGTCATCGTGATGCGGTCCGTCGGGACCTTCTTGAGCTCCTCGGCCAGGTCGTACATCTTCGTGATGGTGCCCAGGCCGTCGTCGACGGTGATCGCCTTCGTCGCCGCCTCGGCGAGGCTCTGCAACTTGGTCGGGTTGGTCAGCTTCGCGCTGGCACGCAGCTCGCGGACCATCGAGTTCATGTACATGTGCTGCGCCTTGGCGCGCGCGAGGTCACTGCCGTCCTCGAAGCCGTACCGGGTGCGCAGCCACTGGAGGGCCTGCTTGCCCTTGATCGGCGTCGTGCCCTCCTTCAGCTTCAGGCCCGAGCCGTGGCCGGTGGAGGTGTGCGACCAGACGTTGGCGCTCACACAGACCGGGACGCCGCCTATCGCGTCCGCCATGGAGACCACACCGGAGAAGTCGATCATCATGAAGTGGTCGATGTGGATGTCGGTCAGCTTCTCCCACGTCGCCACCGTGCAGCCCGGACCGCCGCGGCCCAGCGACTGGTTCGCCATCACGGTCGTGGTGCTCGCCGCGTAGACCTTGCCGGTGTCCGGGTCCGTGCACTTGGGTATGTCGAGCAGGGTGTCGCGCGGCATGCTCACGACCGACATGTTGGAGCGGTCGGCGGAGACGTGCAGCAGCATCTGGACGTCGGCGAGGGGAGTGCCGCCGAAGGTCTCCTTGGCGCCGCCGAGCTTCTGGTTCTCCTCGGTGTCGCGCGCGTCCGAACCGATCAGCAGGATGTTCATCGCGGTCTGTCCGGCCGCGTTCGCCTTCGTGCCGGCGGCTCTGTCCTTCTCGTCGCCGATGTTCAACGCATCCTTGTGGATGTTGCCGTTGAGGTGGCGGTAATACAGGTATCCGGCGCCGGCCGTGCCGAGTATGACCACGGCCATCACCGTCGCCGACCAGCGCAGCACCCGCCGGCTGCGGCCCGGCTTCTTGGTGCCGTGGCCACCGTCCCCGTGCAGTTCCTGGTCCGACAGTTCCTGGTCCGACGGCGTGCCCTGGCCCTGCGGCGTGAGCGACATCGTGTCGTCCACCGCAGACGCCTCCCCTCGCACAATGCTCTGCGCCAACTCCAGCCTCCCCACCCTGCGCCCGACAACGGGTCCGTCCCGCGTTCTAAGAGACGCGTGACGGACCCGTTAGGTCACTTGGCGCACTCAACCTTGTCCGCTGTGGACGTACTGACCGTGTCCGGCACCTTTGTCGCCGCGGTCAGGGATACGCCCGCACCCTTGAAGTCCTTGCCGAGAGTCAGCGTCATCGCGGGCAGACCTTGCGAGTTGGTCACGCTCTCGCCGGGCTTCATCGCGGATCCGGAGAGACCCATGAGCTTGGCGAGCTTGCGTGCCTGGTCGGCCTGGTCGGGCGCGTACTCCAGCGTTGTCTTGCTCAGAGCCGCCGGGGCGTTGCCCGCGTTCTCCGACTTCGTCACGCCCTCATCATTCTGCAGCCAGTTAAGTGTTTCCTGTGCGCTGCCGGCCACGGCCCCGCCGTTCAGGATCCGCACCCGCACCTCGGAGGCCGCGGACTGGGCGCCCTCCAGGCGCTTGGCGGCCTCGGCGGCCTCCTTGCTCTTGGCTGCCTTCTTCTGCGCCGCGACCTCGGTGAAGGACACGTCGTCCTGGATCATCTGGAAGATCGTGGGCGCCGTGGCCGTGTTGAGAACGACCGTGGCCTTCACCTTCTCGGCCGGGTTGTCGAGCACCGGCACGGTGGCGAACGTCAGGTTCTTGGGGTTGAGCTTGCCCAGCTCCAGCCCGAGGTCCTTCAGCTTGCCGATGCTGTCGAGCTGGGAGTCCACGGTCAGCGCCTTGGTGGCCGCCTCGGCCACCTTCACCATCTTCGACGGACTGGTGAGGGTGGAGTTGGAACTCAGCTTGCGCATCAGCGCGCTGAGGAACTGCTGCTGCAGCGCGATCCGGCTCAGGTCGCCGCCGAAACCGACGGCGTGCCGGGTACGGACGAAGGCGAGCGCCGTCTCGCCCTCGATGTGCTGGGTCCCCTTCTTCAGGTTCAGGTGCGAGCCGGAGTCGTTGATGTCCTTGCCGAGACACACGTCGACACCGCCGACCGCCGTGGTCAGCGTCTTGACCGCGTTGAAGTCGGCCACCATGAAGTTGTCCGGGGTGATCCCGGTCAGTTCGGTGACCGTGCGCATGGTGCAGCTCGGTGTCCGCTCGTCCTGGCCGAGGCTGGTGTTGAAGCGGACGCCGTCCGTGCCCTTGATGACCTTGGTGGTGCCGTCCGCCTGCGTCGTCGGGCAGTCCGGGACGTCCACGATCAGGTCGCGCGGGATGCTGAGCGCGGTCGCGTTCGTCCGGTCCTTGGAGACGTGCAGCAGGATCGTGGTGTCGGCGTGGCCGACGCTGCCGGCGTCGCCGTAGCCCTTGTTGCCCGCGCCGGTGCGCTTGTCGGTGCCGATGATCAGGACGTTGATCGCCTTGTCCTTGTTGAAGCCACCGGTGCTCGCGCCGTCGTCCGGGGACGACTGGATGTTGTCGTTGAGGTGCTTGATGTAGAGGTATCCCGCGCCGGCGCCGGCGACCAGCACGAAGGCCATCGTGCCGCCGGTCCACATCAGGATCTTCTTCGCGCGTGACTTCTTCTTCTCGGGCCGCCGTCCCCTCCGTCCGGGCGGCGGTTCCTCGGGCACGCCACGGCGTCGGCGCGGTGCCGGGATGTCGTGATCCGGCACCTCCCTCTCCCGTCCGGGCGGCGCGGCGGTACGACTGCGCGCTGTGCTCTTGTTCACATCCGCGGCACCCGATCCGCGTGGCGCGGATCGGCGAGGCCTGGGAACCGCTGATTGCGGAGTGGAAGGAGCCAGTCGCAGTTCGTATTCGCCGGTGTTCGGATTGAGTACCCACTGGTCTGCGGGGTCGATGTTGTCCGCCCGCCCACGGCCTTGCGCGTCCACGGTTGTCCGAATCCTCCGTCAGGGCCACGCGGCGCCTTTCCCCCCTCGAGGCGCTCGGGTCACGGTCACACAGTGCGCGACCCGAGGCAGGACCTCGCGGGCCAGGGCACCGGGAGCGCTCACACTATCCGCCCAGTTCAACGTCAGGCGACGACGGTGACAAATTCCACGTTCCTACAAGCGGGCAATACGCCCATTTCCTTGAACTGGCGTTCGTAAATGTACGTCAGCTTGGCAAGCGCTTTACTCGCAGCTGTCCTCGGCGGCCGTGTGACCCCGGAAGACGGGTGTGGCGAACGCGGAGTCATTTAGGTAGGAATCGCCGGAATTCTTCGAAGGGTTCCGGGAGATCCGTACCGGCGCGTCGTGGCGCAGCTTTTCGAATAGACGTTCAGCCGCGGGTTCCACGAGCTGATCACGGTTGGCGTCGTACACGTACGACCGCCGCGGCACGGTCAGGAACTGCACGCGCTTCACGGGGACGTCGCGCAGTCCGCGCACGAGCTCGTAGAGACCGCGCAGGCTCGCCAGGCCCGGGTCGGTGGTGAGCGACGACGTCGCCGCGTCCAGCACCGGGTAGAGCTTGCCCGGATTGAGCAGTACGTCGTCGCTCCGCACCTTGTCCACCAGCGCGCCGAGGAACCGTTGCTGGCGGTCCATCCGGCTGGTGTCGCTGCCGTCGCCGAGCGACTTGCGGGCGCGGACGTAACCGAGAGCCTGTTCGCCGTCGAGCGTGACGCGGCCGGCGGGCAGCCTCAGCCTGGCCGCCTTGTCGGTGATGGGGCCCTTCAGGCACACCTGGACGCCATCGACGGCGTCCACCATGTCCTTGAACCCGGTGAAGTCGACGACGGCGTAGTGGTCGACGCGGATATCGGTGAGCTTCTCCACCGTGCGCACCGTGCAGGCCGAACCGCCCATCTGGAAGGCGTAGTTGAACATCGAGAACGTGGGCTCGGTGTGGCTGCCGTCGGGGCGCAGGCACGAGGGCACGTCCACCATCAGGTCGCGCGGCAGGGAGACGGCGGTCGCGCTGCGCCGCCCGGCGGCCAGGTGCAGCAGGATCGTCGTGTCCGACCGCGCGGTCCCCGAGTCCCGCCCGTACTTCCCGTTCCCGTCCCCCGAGCGCGAGTCCGAACCGATCAGCAGGATGTTCTGCGCGTCGTGCACGAGTGCCGTGGGCCGCTCACGGTCGTACCGGGCGAGTTCCGCCGCGGCCGCGTCGTCGGCCCTGATGTTGCCGTCCAGCTTCGCGTACACCGTCCACCCGGCCCCGACGGCACCGGCGACGAGCACCGTCACCCCGATCGCCGCTCCCTGCAGCCACCGCCGTCGCCGCCGTATCAGCCCGCTGCCCACGGCGGTGGCCCCCGCTCCCGGCCCGAGACACCCCCCGGAGGACCGAGCCCCGTCGGCGCACCGGCCCCGGACGGCTTCCGCCGCGTCGTCGGTCACGTCCGGGTCCACCCCCTCATCGCGTACCAGGGTGCTGCTCCTACGACCATGGCGCGACCGAAGCGGCCCTGCGGGCGGGAGTACGCCGAACGGGCGACCCCTTCAGGGGCGCGGGGAACCGTGCACCCGGCCGCACCCCAGGGGCGCGGGGAACCGCACGCCAGGCCCAGCCTGCCCGCGGATTCCACCGGCCCTCCGGCGAAATCCCCAGGGGCGCGGGGAGCCGTGCACCAAGCCGCACCCAAGGGGCGCGAGGAGCCGCGCACCAGGCCGCAGCCGGCCTGCGGATTCCACCGGCCCTCCGGCGGAGCCGGCCCGCGCCTAGCGAACCGCCGTCACCCGCTCGCTCTCGACCCGCTTCGCGAGCCCGTCGTCCGAGAGTTCCTCCAGGTGCCGGCACAGCACCACGGACCCGCCGCTCGCCAGCGCCGCGTACAGCCCGGCGCTCAGCCCCTCCCACGTGTCGTAGGGCAGCCCCGACAGCAGTCGGGCCCCGGGCCCGGTGAACCCCAGCCCGGCGGCTTCGTCCCGTGCCCGCGCCACGACCTCGGCCCCCGTGAACTCCGCACCGGCCACGATCAGCGCGGGCTCCTCCGGGTCCACGGGCACGTACGGCGCGAACCGGTCGCCATGGGCCGGCACGTCCACCGCGTAATCGGCGTAGCCCTCGGGGGGCCCCGGCAGGAAGCGGCGGCCGAGCGGCGCCAGCGACAGGGCGTACCGCTCCCCGCGGCACGCGAGCCCCGCCTCGAACCGTCCCGGTCCGGCCACGACGAAGTCCGCTCGCGCCGGATCCCCCGACATGTCCGCGACGACACCCACCGAAGAGCACGCCAGCAGCCACACCGCCGTCTGCCAGTGCGCGGGCAGCAGCAGCGCGACCCGGTCGCCCGGTTCCGCGGACAGTCCGTCCTGGAGGAGGTTGGCGGTCTTGGCCACCCAATTGGCGAAGGTGGCCACGGACAGTTCGACACGTTCGCCGGTGGCGTCGTCGTAGAAGGTCACCAGGGGGCGCGCGGGATCCGCGGCGAGCGCGGAACGCAGCAGGTCGGCAGGGGTGCGATCGGTGGCGTTCACCCGCGCAAGCGTACGCGGGCGGTGCCGCGGGCTCCCACCGGCGGGCCGGTCGCGGGCCACCGGTTCGGCGGAACGACGTCCGACGGGCCGTCAGTTCTCCGATGGACAGACATATATGACTATGTCCAGGATCGGCGATATGCGTGGATTGCTTGCTTCTTCGATCGGTGTCACCTGTGCGGCCGCCCTCGCCCTGCCGCTGAGTCCGCCCGCCGCCGCGGCGCCCATGCCGGTGTCCGCGAGCTTGCTCCCGACCGGCGACGCGGCCGCCCCCGCCACGGCCGCGGCCGACCTGGCCGAGTCCGCCGCGGTCCGGTCCGCCACGGCCGCGGCCGCCGCGTCCGACCTGCCCGGCAGCACCCAGTCGCTGCCCCTCGTCCCCCTCGCTCCCGACCACCGGGGCTCCGCCACCCGCACCCCCGGCACCCTGGCCAAGGACCAGGGTCTGCCGCGCCGCGGCGTGCACCGCTTCTCCCTGGTCGGTGTCGTCTGGGACGACCCGGACGTCGAACTGCGCGGCCGCGTCCAGGTCCGCACCCGCGCGGTCGGCACCCGTGCCTGGTCCGGCTGGAGGAACGTCGACACGCACAACGGCGACCACGGCGCAGACCCCGGCACCGCCGAGCGCGCCGCGGGCCGGGTGCGGGGCGCCACCGCGCCCCTGTGGGTGGGTGATTCGAACGGAGTCGAGGTGCGCGTCCACACCGAGTACGGAGCCCACGGCCCGGCCTCGGTCCAACGCGCGGGCCGTGTCCCGCGCGCGGTGCTCCCGGCCGGCTCCCGGCTCCCCTCCGGACTGCGCCTCGAACTCGTCGACCCGGGACGCGCGAACCCCGGCCCGGCTGCCCGCGCCGTGCGGTCGGGGCCGCGCCACGTGCCGGTGGCCGCACCGCGCACCGGTGCCGTGAAGTTCCGTACGCCGCTGGGGACATCGGGCGCCGGGGTCCGACCGGCCGCCGCCGCGGCCACCGCGTCCGCGGCCAACGCCGACCTGGTCCCGCTCGGCGCCACCGTGATCCCCGCGCTGACCCGGCGCCAGACCGTGGACGAACTGCGCACCCTGCCGGCCGCCGACCCGGCGCAGCGGCAACGGGCGACGCCGTACATCGGCCCGCGCCCGCGCATCGTCACCCGGCTCGGCTGGGGCGCGAGCGAGACGCTGCGGGAGAAGGGGTTCGTCTACACGTCGAAGGTCAAGGCCGCCTTCGTGCACCACACGGCCTCCGGCAACACGTACACGTGTTCACAGGTGCCGTCGCTCATCCGCGGTATCTACCGCTACCACGTCAAGAGCATGGGCTGGCGGGACATCGGCTACAACTTCCTCGTCGACAAGTGCGGAAACATCTACGAGGGGCGCGCCGGGGGAGTGGCGAAGCCGGTCCGGGGTGCGCACACCCTCGGTTTCAACACCGACAGCATGGGGATCGCGGTCCTGGGCACGTACGGCACCACCAAGCCGGCCGCCGCGGCGGTGACGGCCGTCGCCCGGCTGACGGCGTGGAAGCTGGGTCTGTTCGGCGCCAATCCGCGCGGAAAGACATATCTGACGTCCGGCGGTGGCAATCTCTACCGAAAAGGTAAGAAGGTACGACTGAACGTGATCTCCGGCCACCGGGACGGGTTCGCCACGGAGTGCCCAGGGCGGCAGCTCTACGGAAAACTCGGCACGGCCCGCACGAACGCGGCCCGCTACCAGGGGCGCTGACGGCCGGAGCGGGTTCGGCGGGGCGCATTCACCGCCGTCGGGGGACAGCCGGGAACCAGGGGCGGACACCGCGCGGCAACCGAAGAAGCCAACGAGACGGTCTGCGTACACTGGCCGGCCGAAAGACAGTTCGGCCGGTCCCGGCAGGAAGCAGAGACGACAGGTGACAGAAGCCATCCTCCTGGTCGGCGGCAAGGGAACCAGGCTGCGCCCGCTCACGGTGCACACGCCCAAACCCATGGTCCCGGCGGCCGGGGTGCCGTTCCTCACGCACCAGCTGGCGAGAGCGAGAGCGGCGGGCGTGGACCACATCGTCCTCGCCACGTCCTACCTGGCCGAGGTCTTCGAACCCCACTTCGGCGACGGCTCCGAACTGGGTCTGCACATCGAGTACGTCACGGAGGAGGAGCCCCTCGGCACCGGCGGCGCGATCCGCAACGTCGCCTCCCGGCTGCACTGCGGCCCCGACGAACCGGTCCTGGTCTTCAACGGCGACATCCTCACGGGCCTGGACATCAGGGCGCTGGTGGACACCCACGAGTCGACCGGCGCGGACGTATCCCTCCACCTCACGAAGGTCACGGACCCGCGCGCCTACGGCCTGGTCCCCACCGACGGGACCGGCAGGGTCCTGGCCTTCCTGGAGAAGCCCCAGACACCCGAGGAGATCATCACCGACCAGATCAACGCGGGGGCGTACGTCTTCCGCCGCTCGGTCATCGACACGATCCCGCGGGACCGCCCGGTCTCCGTCGAACGCGAGACCTTCCCGCAGCTGCTCGCGGCCGGCGCCCACCTCCAGGGTCTGGTCGACTCGACGTACTGGCTCGACCTCGGCACCCCGGCGGCCTTCGTACGGGGCTCGGCGGACCTGGTCCTGGGCCGTGCCCCCTCGCCTGCCGTCCCCGGCCGCTGCGGCGACCGTCTCGTCCTGCCGACGGCCAGGGTCGCCCCGGACGCCAAGCTGACCGGCGGGACGGTGGTGGGCGAGGGCGCGTTCGTCGCGGAGGGCGTCCGGGTGTTCGGCAGCACGATCCTGCCCGGCGCCGTCATCGAACCGGGCGCCGTCATCACCGACTCGCTCATCGGCACCCGGGCCCGCGTCGGCCGGCGCTCCGTGCTCACCGGCGCGGTCGTCGGCGACGGCGCGGTGGTCGGCGCAGACAACGAGCTCCGGGACGGCGTCCGCGTCTGGTGCGACGCCCGTATCCCGGCAGGCTCGGTCCGCTTCTCCTCCGACCAGTAGCACCACCACCCCAAGGGGCGCCGCCACCAGGCCGCGCCCCACCCTCCGAGCCCCGCGGGCGGCTGTGCCGCGCTCCGGGACCCGCGGGCGACCGTGCCGCGCTCCGAGATCCGTCGGAGGCTGGGCCGCCAGGCCGCGCCCCACCCCCTCCACGGGTGGCCGTGCCGGGCTCCGGGACCCGCGGGCGACCGTGCCGCGCTCCGAGATCCGTCGGCGGCTGTGCCGCCAGGCCGCGCCCCACCCCCTCCACGGGTGGCCGTGCCGGGCTCCGGGACCCGCGGGCGACCGTGCCGCGCTCCGGGACCCGCGGGCGGCTGGGCCGGGCCGCGGCCCACCCTTCGAGATCCGCGGGCGGTTGTGCCGCCAGGGGCGGCACGGGCGGGCGCGGGCGGTGCCCCGTCAGTGCCGGGCCGCGCACCCCACCCGGCCTCGGCACCAACCCCGTGTGCTGACGCCCCGGGGCACCTCCCCGTACGGCCAGGGCCGCCCCTACAACCGGCCGATGTCCCACTGCGGCATCTTCGGCGTGCGCCGCGCCGGAATCCTCCCGCCCAGCAGGATCAGCCGTGCCGCCCGGTGCCGCTGCCCCGCGTACGGCTCCAGCAGCTTCAGCATCACCGCGTCGTCCGCGTCCCGGTCCCCGGCGAGCGCCCAGCCCACGATCCCCGGCAGATGCAGATCCCCCACGGTCACCGCGTCCGGCGCCCCATGGCTGCGCTGCACGGTCTCCGCCGACGTCCACGGCCCGATCCCCGGCACGAGCTCCAGCCGTGCCTGGGCGTCCCGAGGCGGCATCCCGGCCGCCTCCTCCAGCCGCGCCGCGACCCGCACGGCCCGCAGGACGGTCGACGCCCGCTTGTTGTCGACCCCGGCGCGGTGCCACTCCCAGGACGGGACGAGCGCCCAGGTCCGAGGCGCGGGCATCACCCACATCCGCCCGTCCACGGGACCCGGTGCCGGCTCCCCGAACTTGCGCACCAGCAGCCGCCACGCCCGGTACGCCTCGTCGGTCGTGACCTTCTGCTCCAGGATCGACGGGATCAACGACTCCAGCACCCGCCCGGTCCGGGTCAGCCGCAGCCCGGGCCGCCGGTGCCGGGCGACGGCGACCAGCCGGTGCCGTGGCTCGAAGACGGCGGGATCGTCCGCGGCACCGAGCAGCTCAGGCAGCCGGTCCAGCAGCCACTCCGCCCCGGGGCCCCAGGCCTCGCCGCGGACCTCGGCGCCGCGCGCGGTGACCCGCAGCGTCCCGGGCCCGGCGGGCGTCAGGCTGGTCCGCCACACGGACCCGTCCGGTGTCGTACGGAAGGTGGGATCCGCCGGGCCGCGCCGCAGCGGCCCCAGCACCAGCCCCAGATCCAGCGGGCCGTCCGGCACCCAGGTGCGCACCCGCCCCGGCGCGGGAGCCGGCCGCGGCACGCCCCCGGGCACCGCGACCTGCCCGCCTCGCATGTTCGTACGCGGGGGGCGTGGAGCGAATCGTCCTGCCACGGATGAGGTCCCAGGGGTGCCGGAGGAGTTCATGGATCGAAGGGGCGTCGTACGGGATCCGGCGGCGTCGCACGGGAGCCGGGGGTGTCCTACGAGGGTAGGCGTTCGGCCGCCGTGATCACCGCACCTCGACGAAGGCCTCCGCGGTCCGCTCCGGCCGGGGCCGCGGCAACTCCGCGGGATGGCCGATGGCGACGGCCCCCATCGGATCCCAGTGCGCGGGCAGGTCCAGCACCTCGCGCACCACGTCCCGGCAGAACATCGTCGACGACACCCAAGCGGACCCGAGCCGCTCCCCGGCCAGCGCCACCAGGAAGTTCTGCACCCCGGCCCCGGTCGCGACCACGAACATCTCCCGCTCGGCCCCGTCGCGGCGCGCGTCCCCGTACGTGTGCGACCCGTCCATGACGAGACACGGCACGGCGAGGTACGGCGCGGCGCGCAGCACCTCGCCGCGCCGCACCCGCTTGGCGATGGACTCCTCGCTCTTGCCGTCCCGCCGCAGGTCGGCGATCCAGGCGTCCCGCATGGCGTCCAGCAGCCCGGTCCGCGACCGCTCGGACTCCAGCAGCACGAACCGCCACGGCGTGGTGTGGTGCGGCGCGGGAGCCGTCACGGCCGCGGCCACCGCCCGCCGTACGGCGCCCGGGTCGACCGGCTCGTCCGTGAAGGCCCGTACCGTACGCCGCTGGGTCACCGCCTCGCGGACCGCCTCCGACGTCCCGAGCCGGAACATGTCGTCACGCGCCTCGCGCACCAGGGCCCGCGCACCGTCGGTGCCGCCCTGGGCCAGCACGTGCGACAGCCCGCGCGCCACGGCGACCGGCAGTCCCGCGGCCTTGCCCTTCACCAGGTCACCGGCGGCGGCCAGCTCGTCGGCCGTCGCCACGACGGTGGCGCTGAGCGGATTGCCGTGCCCGTCCGTGCCGCCGCGCAGGTCGTCGAGGACGCGCACCCCGGCGGCGCCGATGGCGACGTCCGTGAGCCCCGCGCGCCAGGGGCGCCCGAAGGTGTCCGTGATCACGACGCCGACCTCGACACCGAGGATGTGGCGCAGCCCGTCCCGTATCGAACGGGCCGAGGCGTCCGGATCCTCGGGCAGCAACAGGACCGTCCCCACAGGGGTGTTGGAGGCGTCGACCCCCGCGGCCGCCATCACGAGGCCCTGCCGGTTCTCGACGATCCGCAGTGCGCCGCGGCGCGCCACGACCCGTACGGTCTCGGCGTCGATCGCGGCCTCCCGGTCGCTCGCCTCGACGACGCGCCCCTCCGCCTTGGACACGATCTTCGAGGTGACGAGGAGCACATCCCCGTCGGCGAGCCCCGGTTCGGCCGCGGCGATCAGCTTGGCGAGGTCGTCGCCCGCGGCCACCTCGGGGATGCCGGGCACGGCCCAGACCTTGAAGCCGTCGGCGCCCGCGGCGGTGCCCTCGGCGGACAGGTCGCTCACGCCCCCCGCACCTCCTCCGCCAGGTCCAGCGCCTCCCGGGCCATCTGCGCCGTCGCGTCGAGGCCGGTCATCATCAGGGGCACCGCGCGGCAGCGGATGCCGGCCGCCCGGACCCGCTCCACCACGCCCGCGTCCACGGTGTCGACTAGCCAGCCGTCGAGGAGACCCGAACCGTAGTGCTCGGCCACCGCGGCGGCCGTGGACTCCACTCCGACTGCGGCGAGCACCTTGTCGGCCATGCCGCGCACGGGCGCGTCCCCGACGATGGGGGACAGACCCACCACCGGCACCCCCGCGTCGGCGATCGCCTCCCGGATGCCGGGCACCGCGAGGATGGTGCCGATCGAGACGACCGGGTTGGACGGCGGGAACAGGACGACGTCCGCCTGCGCGATCGCCTCCAGCACCCCGGGCGCCGGCTTCGCCTGCTCCGCGCCGACCGGCACGACCGCCTCCGCGGGCACCGAGGCCCGCAACCGCACCCAGTACTCCTGGAAGTGGATCGCCCGGCGCTCGCCCGCGCCCGCGGCGGGGTCGCCCTCGGGCAAGGTGACGGCCACGTGCGTCTCGACGCGGTCGTCCGTCATCGGGATCAGCCGCACGCCCGGCTTCCAGCGGTCGCAGAGCGCCGCCGTCACCGCGCTGAGCGGATATCCGGCGCCGATCATCTGGGTCCGCACGATGTGCGTGGCGAAGTCCCGGTCGCCCAGCCCGAACCACTCCGGTCCGACGCCGTACGCGGCGAGTTCCTCCTTCAGGTGGAACGTCTCGTCGTCCCGCCCCCAGCCCTGCTCCTCGTTGATGCCGCCGCCGAGCGTGTACATCACCGTGTCGAGGTCCGGGCAGACCTTCAGCCCGAACAGGTGGATGTCGTCCCCGGTGTTGCCGATGACCGTGATGTCCGCGTCCGGGGCGGCCTGCTTCAGACCGCGCAGGAACCGGGCACCGCCGATGCCGCCTGCCAGAACCACAATGCGCATGGGGCCAAGTCTCGCAGGCCGCGACGACACCATGGCAGGCGGTTGTGGACAACCGGCGCACGGTGGACGGACATCGGCCCGCGGCCCCACGCCTCCGTCAGGCCTGCGCGCCTGTCGTGACCGTCACGCCTGTGCGTCTGTCGTGTCCGTCACGCCCGCGCGCCCGTCACGTGCGTACGGCGTCCCGTCGATCGCGGGTCGCCGGCGCCGAGCACCGTGCGGTGTGCATCGGCATCTCGGTCAGACCCGGGAAGTAGACGTGCAGGCTGACCGCGGGCTCCAGTGTGTCGTTCACCACCTCGTGGGCGTACCCCGGCGCGAACACTCTCTCCCGGTCGCGCCCGTCGCCCGCGCCCAACGTGCGCGTGCCGCGCTCGGTGCGCTCGGTGAGCGTGCCCTCCAGGACGGTCATCACGCCGGAGGAGGGGCCGTGGTCGTGCAGCCCGCTGCCCTGTCCGGGGACCCAGGACAGCAGCCACACCTCGTAACCGGGGCCGGTGCGCAGCCGGTGGTACCAGCGCGTGGTGGCGTCGTACCGGACCAGGTGGGACCACTGGGCGCGGTCGGCGGCGATGGAGCGGGCGAGCCCGACGAAGTCGGCCACGGTGGCCGGGTATTCGCGCGGCGGCTGGAGGAGGTGCGGGACTTCGAGGATGTCGCCCGCGATCTGGAGGTCGCTGTCGCTGTTCATGGGTGCGGTGGTTCCTCGGCGGAGAGTGGGGGGTGCTGGCTGGGTGTCGCGTGCCGTCCGCCCGGATCGCGGACGAGAGGAGTGCCCTGGTGCGGGCATGGGAACAAGCAGCCGAGTCACGGTGGACTCAGTGGCAGCCGGAGCGCGATGGGCTCAACGGCTACAACAGCAACAGCTACAGCGAGCGCGGGCAGCACCGTGGGACCCGGCGGTGCGGGTCGAGGTGAGGGCCGAGTTCGCGAGCATGCCCACAAGGACAGCGGTTCACACCTTCACTGTCAACTCGACGCCCGGTATGTGGGACATGTTTCACCTCATCCGGTTCATCTCCCGGGTGAAAGGTTTGTTCATACGTCCACCGGGACACAAGGCGCACAACCGGGCGCGCCGGCCTCGTCGCGCGCGTCGGAACGAGATCGAACATCTCGGCGTCCTTCTTCGTGCAGGATCCCGCGCCGGACCGGGAGGTCCGTGCGGGGCTCGTCTGCGGGTCAAGGTTTATGGCGATTTGAACACTTTCCGCATGACCTTGGTTCCGCAGAGTGAATAAGGGGCCCAATAGCAGATCTCGGCTTGACTCGCCCGGAGCAGCACACTTGTAATTTCACTCGTGTCGTTCAGCCGAGAACGGTGACGGCCACGACACGGGGACGCGAAAGACAGACGAGGGGCGCACATGACCGAGCTGGTGCAGCAACTGCTGGTCGACGACGCGGACGAGGAACTCGGCTGGCAGGAGCGCGCGCTGTGCGCCCAGACCGACCCCGAGTCCTTCTTCCCCGAGAAGGGCGGCTCCACCCGCGAGGCCAAGAAGGTCTGCCTCGCCTGCGAGGTCCGTTCCGAGTGCCTCGAGTACGCCCTCGCCAACGACGAGCGGTTCGGCATCTGGGGCGGTCTGTCCGAGCGTGAACGCCGTCGGCTGAAGAAGGCCGCCGTCTGAGCGGTCCGACTTGGATCACTACGGCCCGGTACGGTCCGGTGCCTCAGGCGGTTCATCGAGGTCAGAGGTCGGAGAACAGAGGACAAGCGAGTACATAGGCCGCGAACGGCCCGTCGCGGGTGGGTTGTCCACAGGCGGCGGGCCGCTGTGCTGCCCAGCCGATAGTGTGGTCGCTCGTCCGAGACGCACCGCTGTCCCCCGTGGGCACAGGCGTCCACCGCAGTCCACCGAACCGGGGCCCGTACCTCGATGTCCGTGCACAGCCACACGGCAGCTCAACAAGACGCTGCCACCCCTGAGTTCCCGCGCCACGTCGTGACGGCGGTCCTCGTCGCGCACGACGGTGCCCGCTGGCTGCCCGACGCGCTCGCCGGGCTGCTCGGCCAGGAGCGCCCCGTGCAGTTCGCGATGGCGGCCGACACCGGCAGCGCGGACGAGTCCGCCCTGCTGGTCGGCGACGCCCTCGGCGACGACCGCGTGCTGCACCTCGCCCGGCGCACCGGCTTCGGCCAGGCCGTCGAGGAGGTCAACCGCGCGGCCCCCGTCCTCACCCCGGACGAGCTGCCGTACCTCAAGCGCCCGAGCGGCTGGGACCCCGTCACGCGCAGCTGGCGCGACGACAACTACGACCTGCCGGAGCTCCCCCACGGAGAGCCCGTCCAGTGGCTGTGGCTGCTGCACGACGACTGCGCCCCCGAACCCGACGCGCTGGCCCAGCTGCTGCGCGTCGTGGAGAACGAGCTCGAACTGGGACGCGACGACGTGGCCGTCGTCGGGCCCAAGCTGCGCGGGTGGTACGACCGCCGACAGCTGCTCGAGGTCGGCGTCACCATCGCCCACTCCGGCCGCCGCTGGACCGGCCTGGACCGCCGTGAACAGGACCAGGGACAGCACGACCACATCCAGCCGGTGCTGTCCGTCTCCACCGCGGGCATGCTGATCCGGCGCGACGTCTTCGAGGAACTCGGCGGCTTCGACCGCCGGCTGCCCCTGATGCGTGACGACGTCGACCTGTGCTGGCGGGCCAACGCCGCCGGTCACCGCGTCCTCGTCGCCCCGGAGGCGGTCGTCCGGCACGCCGAGGCGGCCTCCCGCGAGCGCCGCGCGGTCGACTGCGCGGGCCGCACCGCGGCCTCCCCGCACAAGGTCGACAAGGCCGGTGCCGTCTACACCCTGCTCGTCAACACGCGTACGGCCGTACTGCCCTGGGTCCTGCTCCGGCTCGTCCTCGGCACGCTCGTGCGCACCGTCGCCTACCTCGTCGGCAAGGTGCCCGGTCAGGCCGTCGACGAGATCCGCGGTCTCCTCGGCACCCTGCTGCGGCCCGAGCGGATCATCGCCGGGCGGCGCAGGCGGGGCAGGCCCCAGGTCGACAAGGACGAACTGCGGCCGCTGTTCCCGCCGCCCGGTGCGACCGTACGGGCCACCGTGGAACAGGCGGCGGGCAACTTCTTCAGCGGCTCCGACCCCGATGCCGTCTCCGGTGCGGGACGCCACGGCGGAGCCGTCGAGTCCGGTCCCGGCGGCGACGACGCCGACTTCCTCGAGGTCGAGCAGTTCGCCCGGCTCAAGCGCATCGCCCGCAACCCCGGCCCGGTGCTCTTCCTGGTGCTGCTGCTGGTCTCCCTGGCCGCCTGCCGCGGGCTCCTCGGCTCCGGCGCGCTCGCGGGCGGCGCCCTGCTGCCCGCCCCGGCCGACGCGAGCGAGTTGTGGTCGCGCTATCTGGACGCCTGGCATCCGGTGGGCGCGGGCGGCACCGCGTCCGCACCGCCGTACCTGGCGATCGTGGCGACGCTCGCCTCGCTCCTGCTCGGTTCGACCGGACTGGCCGTCACCGTCCTGCTGGTCTGCTCGGTGCCGCTGGCCGGCTTCACCGCCTACTTCGCCTCCCGCCCGCTCGTCGAGTCGAGCCTCCTGCGTGCCTGGGCGGCCGTCGTCTACGCCTTCCTGCCAGCCGCCACCGGCGCGCTCGCGGGTGGCCGCATCGGCACCGCCGTCCTGGCCGTGCTGCTGCCGCTCATCGCCCGCGCGGGCGTCGCGGCCGGCGGCCTGGCGAGCGCCTCCGGTGCCCGCGGCAGCTGGCGCGCGACCTGGGCGTACGCACTGCTGCTGACGATCACCACCGCGTTCACCCCGATCGTGTGGCCGATCGCGCTGGTCCTCGGCGTCGCGGTCCTGGTGGTGCGCCGCGGCGACCTCCCCGCCCACGCCCTGCGCCTGCTGGTCCAGCTCGGCACGCCCCTGCTGGTCCTCGCCCCCTGGTCGCTGTCCCTGCTGCCGTTCGGCTTCTTCCAGCAGGCCGGACTCGACTACGGCGCCTCGGCCGCCTCCGCCCTCGACCTGCTCGGCGCCAGCCCGGGCGGTCCCGGCACGGTCGACGGGCTGATGCTCATCGGCATCGTGCTGGCGGCACTGGCCGCACTGGTCCGCTCCGAGCGCCGGTCAGGCATCTGGAAGGCCTGGGCGGTCGCCCTGGTGGGCCTCGTCTTCGCGGTCCTGTCCAACGGCTCCACCTGGGCCGGCCCGGCCACCCTCGTCTACGGTCTCGCCCTGCTGTCGGCCGCGGTGCTCGGCGCGGACGGCGCACGCGCACGGGTGGCCGAGATGAGCTTCGGCTGGCGTCAGCCGGTGGCCGCGCTGATCGTCTTCGCCTCGGCCGCGGGCCCGCTGCTCGTCGCCGCCGGCTGGATGATCGGCGGCGCCGACGGTCCGCTGGAGCGGCGCGACCCGGTGCAGGTGCCCGCGTTCGTCGCCGAGGAGGGCAGCACCCGTGACCAGGCCCGCACCCTGGTCCTCGACAGCGACACCACGGCCCGCGTCGGCTATGTGCTGGTCCGCGGTTCCGGCGCGCGCCTCGGCGACGCCGAACTCGCCGCGGCCCAGGGCGAGAACGACAAGCTCGACAAGGTCGTCGCCAACCTCGTCGCCGGCTCCGGCGCCGACCAGGCCGACCAGCTCGGCGGCTTCGCCGTGCGCTACGTCCTCGTCCGCAAGGGCGCGCCCCGCCAGGTCAGCCGCGTCCTGGACGCCACCCCCGGCCTGTCCCGGCTCAGCGAGCAGAACGGCAGCGCGCTGTGGCGGGTCGACCAGGAGGTCTCCCGCGCCGCCGTCGTCACCAAGTCCGGCTCGGGCACCCCGACGCCGGTCGCCGCCGGACCCGTCGAGATCCACACCACCGTGCCGTCCGGCTCCGACGGCCGCGTCCTGCGGCTGGCCGACTCCGCGGCCGACGGCTGGACCGCCACCCTGGACGGCAGGCCGCTCACCCGCACCACCGTCGACGGCTGGGCCCAGGGCTTCGAACTCCCCGCCTCCGGCGGGAAACTGGACGTCACCTACGACGACCCGATCACCCACACCGCCTGGATGTGGGCCCAGGGCTCCCTGGCCGTCGTGCTCGTCGTGCTGGCCCTGCCCGGCCGGCGCCGGGACGTCGACGACGACCTCCCCGAGGAGCCGTCGTTCGCCGCCGAGGCCGCCTCCGGCGAGGGCCGTCGCGCCCGCCGGCTGCGCGCCCAGGCCGAGGCCGAGGCCGACAGCGGTCTCGACCCCGAGACGGGCGAGTTCGGCGAGGACGACGGGTTCCCGGCCCCCGGGCCCGAGGAGACCCCCGTCATGGTCCCCCGCCAGCAGTCCTACGACACGGGGGCGGACCAGGACGAGCGGAACCAGGCCTGGGAGGGCGAGTCGGCGGGCTACCAGGACGCCGAGTACGACCCCTACAACGACGAGCGGCAGTACGAGGGCGCCCAGCAGTACCAGGCGGCCCCGTACGACCCGACGTACCAGGCCGATCCCTACCAGGCCGACCCGTACCAGGGCGGCCAGGGCGGCCAGTACGACCCGTACGCCTACGGCGGCGGCCAGTCCCGGCAGGCGTCGTACGACCAGATGTACGACGAGACGTACGAGCAGACGTACGACCCGACGTACCAGCCGGGCTACGACCTGCCGTACGACCCGACGCAGCCGCACGGCAACGGCAGTGAGCGCCCCGACGGGAGTCAGCAGTGAACCGCACCACCCTGTCCCTGATCGCCGGGACGGCCGCCCTCGCCGCCGTCACCGGGTTCGCCGCGCTCAACCCGCCGGACGCCGTCGGCGCGGACACCGCCAAGGCGGCCGCCCAGCAGCCCGTGGAGCGCACGAGCCTGCTCTGCCCGGCGCCCAGCACCTCCGACATCGCCGACACGTCGTACACGTCCTTCACGCCCGTCACCAAGGGCACCAGCAGCAGCGGCACGGCCGAACTCCAGTCCGCCACGCAGGAGTCTGCCGACGACACCGGCAGCGCCAAGAGCGACGGCAAGACCGACGCCAAGGACACCAAGTCGGACGGCAAGAGCGCCGGCGACGACGCCAAGACCGACGGGAAGAAGGCCGCCAAGCCCGTCCTGACGCCCAAGGAGCCCGGCACGCCTGCCGTCGGGGACACCTCCGGCGGCGACACACCGGGGCTCCTCGGCACCGCCGAGGGGAAGTTCGCGCCCGGCTGGACGGTCCAGGAGACCACTCAGGTCGCCGTCGGCAGCGGCCGCGGCCTGCTGGGCGTCAGCTGCACGCCCCCGGACACCGAGTTCTGGTTCCCCGGCGTCAGCACCCTCGCCGACCGCACCGACTACCTTCACATGACCAACCCCGACGACTCCGCCGCCGTCGTCGACATCGGGCTCTACGGCAAGGGCGGCGCCCTGGAGTCGACCGTCGCGGACGGCATCACCGTCCAGCCGCACTCCAGCGAACCGATCCTGCTGTCGACCCTCACCAGTGAGAAGCAGGACGGCCTCACCGTGCACGTGACCGTCCGCAGCGGGCGGATCGGCGCCGCCGTGCAGGCCCTGGACGACAAGCTCGGCGGCGACTGGCTGGCCGCGGCCGCCGATCCGGCGGACAGCCTCGTCATGCCCGGCATCCCCAAGGACGCCACCGACGTGAGCCTGGTCGTCTTCACCCCCGGGGACGCGGACGCCGACCTGAAGGTGCGACTGGCCTCCCCCTCCGGCCTGATCACCCCCGCCGGGCACGAGACGCTGCACGTGAAGTCCCGTATGACGACCACCCTCGACCTCGCCGACGTCACGCGCGGCGAGGCGGGCTCGCTGGTCCTGACGCCGACGGGTCAGTCCGTACCGGTCGTCGCCGCGCTCCGGGTCGTCCGCGGCAAGGGCAGCGGGCAGGAGACGGCGTTCATCCCCGCCACCAGCCCGGTCGGCACGCGCGCGACGGCCGTCGACAACAGCGCCAAGGGCACCACCCTGTCCCTGACCGCCCCCCAGGGCACCGCGCAGGTCAAGGTCACGGCGTCGGCGGGCAGCGGCGGCGGCAGCGCGCAGAGCAAGACGTACACCATCAAGAGCGGCACCACCCAGGACGTCGAGCTGCCGGTCCCGAGCGGTCTGAAGGGCACCTACGCGCTGACCGTCGAGCCGGTGTCGGGCGGCCCGGTCTACGCGGCCCGCACGCTCGCGGTGACCAAGGACGACGTCCCGGGCTTCACGGTGCAGACCCTCCCGGACGACCGGGGGACGGTGGCGGTGCCGGAGGCGGACCAGGACCTGTCAGTGCTCCAGAAGTAGAGCGGCGGACCCCCGGCCGGTCCGGACCCCCGGACCGGCCGGGGGCCCGGACCCTCCGCCGGGGCGGCTCAGTCCTCCCCGTACCGCGGATCCACCGTCTCCGGCGTCAGCCCCAGCAGCTCGGCGACCTGCTCGACGACGACCTCGTGCACCAGCGCCGCCCGCTCGTCGCGCCCCTTCGTGCGGATCTCGACCGGACGCCGGTACACCACGACCCGCGCCGGCCGGCCCTCGCGCGCGGGAATCGTCCCGCCCAGCGGCACCGCCTCGTCGTTCCAGGGTTCGCCCGGCCCGTCCAGCCGAGGCACCTCCAGCACGAGGAAGTCGATGTCGGCGAGCTGGGGCCAGCGCCGCTCCAGGCGCTCCACCGAGTCCTGCACCAGATCCGCGAAGACCTCGGCCCGGCTCGCGGCGAGCGGCACCTGGGGCGGAGCGATCGGGCCGCGGATGCCGCGCCCGTGACGATCACGGCGGCGCGGTCCGGGGCCGCCGGCGGGGGGCGGTACGGCGTTGTCCATCACCGCTGAAGCGTAGACCCCGTGGGGGCCGCCCGCCCGGCCCCCACGTGACATCCGGCCCATCTGCGCGGCGTGTTTCGAGATGACCATTCCAGTCAAGGCCCGGCTCGTTTCCGTACCCCTTCGAGACCGTCGATCTCAAGACAATTGACGGTGTTTGTACGGAGTCGTGACCGGATGCGGGCCCTCCCGAGGTCCCGAAAACGGGGGTCGACGCAGGTCGGCAAGGGGTGTCAGGAGGGGTGCGGGGAGCGTTTCACGACACGACACGGTGGGGTGACCTGGGGGAGAGTCGTCGCGGCCCGCTCAAGAGTGCGGTACCGTCCAACGTCGTGAGCCCTGTACGTCGCTGTTCGCGCACCGCCTGCGGCCGACCCGCCGTTGCGACGCTGACGTACGTCTACGCCGACTCGACCGCGGTCCTCGGCCCGCTCGCCACCTACGCCGAACCCCACTGCTACGACCTGTGCGCCGAGCACTCCGAGCGCCTCACCGCCCCGCGCGGCTGGGAGGTCGTCCGGCTGCTGGACGCCTCGGCTCCCGCCCGGCCCAGCGGCGACGACCTGGAAGCGCTCGCCAACGCGGTGCGCGAGGCGGCCCGACCCCAGGAGCGGGCGGCCGGCGGCGGGGGAGCCCGTGCGGCCGACCCGATGGAGGTCGCGCGCCGCGGCCATCTGCGGGTGCTGCGCTCCCCGGACAACTGACCCGCCCGGACCGGATCCCGACCTGACCTGACGTCATCCGATCCGTCGTCCGACCTGACGTTACGGCCGGAGGTCCACTTCGCGTCCACTATGCGTCCACACCGTGCGTCGTCGTCCCGTACGGGTAGTTTGGGGCGACCGACAGGACTTTCAGAAGGGTTGGCCGTGGCTGCTGATCTGTCACAGATCGTGAAGGCGTACGACGTGCGCGGGGTGGTCCCGGACCAGTGGGACGAGACGCTGGCCGAACTGTTCGGGGCCGCCTTCGTCGAGGTGACGGGCGCGGACGCGATCGTGACCGGCCACGACATGCGGCCGTCGTCGCCCGGCCTGTCCCGTGCCTTCGCGCGGGGCGCGGCGGCCCGTGGCGCCGACGTCACGGAGATCGGCCTCTGCTCGACGGACCAGCTGTACTACGCGTCAGGCGCGTTCGACCTTCCGGGCGCGATGTTCACGGCCTCGCACAACCCGGCCCGCTACAACGGCATCAAGATGTGCCGCGCGGGCGCGGCGCCCGTCGGCCAGGACACCGGCCTGACGCAGATCCGTGAACTGACCGAGCGCTGGACGGAGTCGGGTGCCCCCGCGCCGGCCGCGACGCCGGGAACCGTCACCCGGCGCGACACGTTGGAGGATTACGCGGCCCATCTGCGCTCCCTCGTCGACCTGACCTCGATCCGCCCCCTGAAGGTCGTCGTCGACGCGGGCAACGGCATGGGCGGTCACACCGTGCCCACGGTCCTCGCGGGCCTGCCCCTGACCGTCGTCCCCATGTACTTCGAACTGGACGGCTCCTTCCCCAACCACGAGGCGAACCCGCTGGACCCGGCGAACATCGTGGACCTCCAGAAGCGGGTCCGCGAGGAGGGCGCCGACCTCGGCCTCGCCTTCGACGGGGACGCGGACCGCTGCTTCGTGGTCGACGAGCACGGCGACCCCGTCTCGCCGTCCGCGATCACCGCCCTGGTGGCCGCGCGCGAACTGGCCAGGAACGGCGGCGCGGGCGTCGTCATCCACAACCTCATCACGTCGTGGACGGTCCCCGAGGTGGTGAAGGAGCACGGCGGCACCCCGGTCCGCACCCGGGTCGGCCACTCGTTCATCAAGGCCGAGATGGCGAACTCGGGCGCGATCTTCGGCGGCGAGCACTCCGCCCACTACTACTTCAAGGACTTCTGGAACGCCGACACCGGCATGCTGGCCGCCCTGCACGTCCTGGCGGCCCTCGGCGGCCAGGAGGGCCCCCTGTCGGGCCTGGTGGCGCAGTACGACCGCTACACGGGCTCCGGCGAGATCAACTCCACCGTCGCCGACCAGGCCGACCGCATCGCCGCGATCCGGGCGGCGTACGGCAGCCGCGAGGACGTCACCCTCGACGACCTGGACGGCCTGACCGTCGCGACCTCCGACTGGTGGTTCAACGTCCGTCCCTCCAACACCGAACCGCTGCTCCGCCTCAACGCGGAGGCACGGGACGCGGCGACGATGGCGCGCGTGCGCGACGAGGTCCTGGCGATCATCCGCGCCTGACCACCACGCGCACACCACGGAGCGGCGGGGCGAAACCCACGGCACCCCGCGACAGCGACAGCCCCGCCGCCCGCCGGCCGTGCCCGCCGGCCGTGCCCACCGGCCGTGCCCACCGGCCGTGCCCGCCGGCCGTGCCCGCCGGCCGTGCCCGCCGGCCGTGCCCGCCGGCCGTGCCCGCCGGCCGTGCCCGCCGGCCGAGTCCACCGATCCGCGCCACTGGGCACGCCCACCGGCCCATGCCATGGGCCCACGTCACCGTGCACGCCCCCGGTCCGCGCCCCCGGTCCGTGCCCCCGGTCCGCGACATGAGGCCACGCCCCGCCCGGCCTCCGTGGTCTGGTGTCCGCTCCTGCGTGGGCCTCCTCGTCCGGCCTCCCCGGCCTTCCCCGAGCGGGCCTCCCCGCCTGACCTCAGCGGCTTTCTGCGCGCCACCGCGTGGCCTCCCCGCCCGACCTCCGTCGTCCCGCCGGACCTTGCGTGGCCGTCCCGCCGGACCTTGCGTGGCCGTCCCGCCGGACCTTGCGTGGTCGTCCCGCCGGACCCTGCGTGGCGGTCCCGCCCGACCCTCCGTGGCCCTCCGGCCCGACCCCCAACACCCCGCCCCCACCGGCGGTACCCTGACCAGGCACATCCGCACACGCGCGCGCATACCCGCGCACGCACCCGCCGAAAGGGACCGCCCATGCCGCTCGAAGCCGGCCTCCTGGAGATCCTCGCCTGCCCGGCCTGCCACGCGCCCATCGAGGAGCAGGACACCGAACTGGTCTGCACCGGTCAGGACTGCGGTCTGGCCTACCCCGTCCGCGACGGCATCCCCGTCCTCCTCGTCGACGAGGCCCGCCGCCCCGCGTAACGACGACCGGCGATCGGAGACTGCCGCCCATGCTCGACGAATCGCTGCTCGACGCACCGGAGGCCCTCGCCGAGGCCGACCGCCGCGCCCTTCTGCGCGGCGCCGCCGAGGCAGGCGCCCGGGTGCGCACGGCCGCCCGGCACGCCGCCGAGGCGGGCGTCCACGACCTCAAGCCCGACGGCCGCCCCCGCGCGGTCCTCATCGCGGGCCCCGGCGCCGCCGCCACCTGCGCCGCCGACCTGCTCGGCACCCTCGCCGGCGCCGGCAGCCCGGTCACCCGGCTGGCCCCCACCGGCGTCGCCCCCGCGTCCGGCGCCCTGCGCTGGGAACTCCCCGGCTGGGCAGGCTCGGTGGACCTGCTCCTGATCGCCACCCCCGACGGCACCGAGCCGTCCCTCTCCCTCCTCGCCGACCAGGCCTACCGCCGGGGCTGCTCCGTCGTCGCGGTGGCCCCCGCCGCAACCCCGCTCGTCGAGGCGGTGGCGGGCGCCCACGGTCTCTTCGTACCGATGGCGACCGCCCCGTACGACGAGACCGACGAACCACCCCTCACCGCCTCCGCACCCGGGGTCTTCTGGGCGCTGCTCACCCCGCTGCTGGCCCTCCTGGACCGCGTCGGCCTGCTCACCGCGCCGCCCGACGCCGTCGAGAAGGTCGCCGACCGCCTCGACCACATCGCCGAACGCTGCGGTCCCGCCATCGCGACCTACAGCAACCCCGCCAAGACCCTGGCCGCCGAACTCGCCGACTCGCTCCCGGTGATCTGGACCGAGGGCGTCTCCGCCGGCCCGGCCGGCCGCCGCTTCTCCGCGGCCCTCGCCGAACTCGCGGGCCGCCCCGCCCTCGTGGCCGAACTGCCCGAGGCGCTCGCCGCGCACAACGCCCTGCTGGCCGGCCCGCTCGCCGCCAGCGCCGACCCGGACGACTTCTTCCGCGACCGGGTGGAGGAACCGCCCGCCTTCCACGCGCGCGTGGTGCTGCTGCGCGACCGCCCCACCGGCGGCCTGTCCGCCGCCCCCTCCGCCCGCGACCTGGCCCTCAGCCACGACACGCCGATCAGTGAGCTGGAGCCGGAGACCGGCGGCGAACTGGAGACCCTCGCGGAACTGATCGCCATCACCGATTTCGCCGCCGTTTACCTGGCGCTCGCCTCCGGTGCCTGATCCTTGGTCCGCACCTTCCGGCCGGCGCTCGCCGCACCGCGTACCCACGGAGACCGAAACTCAGCATGGACCGCCTCGACAACACCGTCCGCCCCTACGCCTGGGGTTCCGTCACCGCCATCCCGACCCTGCTGGGCGTCGAACCCACCGGTGAGCCGCAGGCGGAGATGTGGATGGGCGCCCACCCCGGCGCACCCTCGCGCACGGATCGCGGCACCCTGGTCGAGGTGGTCGACGCCGACCCCGAGAAGGAACTCGGCGCGGCGGCGGTGGCACGGTTCGGCCCCCGCCTCCCCTTCCTCCTCAAGCTCCTCGCGGCCGGCGCGCCCCTCTCCCTCCAGGTCCACCCCGACCTGGCGCAGGCCAAGGAGGGATACGCGCGGGAGGAGCGCGACGGCGTGCCCGTCGACGCGCCCCACCGCAACTACAAGGACGCCAACCACAAGCCCGAACTGATCTGCGCGCTCACCGAGTTCGACGGGGTGTGCGGTTTCCGCGACCCGCTCCGGGCCGCCGACCTGCTCGACGGCCTCGGCGTCGGCTCCCTCAAGCCGTACGTCGACCTGCTGCACGCCCACCCCGAGGAAGCGGCCCTGCGCGAGGTGCTGACCGCGATCCTCACCGCCGACCGCGAACAGATGGCGCACACCGTCGCCGAGACCGCGGCCGCCTGCGACCGCCTCGGCGGCGACTACGCCCCGTACGCGGGACTCGCCCACCACTACCCGGGCGACCCCGGAGTCATCGCCGCGCTGCTGCTCAACCACGTCAGGCTCCAGCCCGGCGAGGCCCTCTTCCTCGGCGCCGGCGTCCCGCACGCCTACTTCGGCGGTCTCGGTGTCGAGATCATGGCCAACTCCGACAACGTCCTGCGCTGCGGACTGACGCCCAAGCACGTGGACGTCCCCGAACTCCTGCGCGTCGTCCGCTTCGAGGCCGCCGACCCCGGCGTGCTGCGCCCGGAGGCGTCACCGGACGGCGAAGAGGTCTACGAGACCCCCATCGACGAGTTCCGGCTGTCCCGGTACGTCCTCGCCGACGGCGGCCCCGCCCGCGACCTCACCCGGACGGCCCCGCAGATCCTGCTCTGCACGGCCGGAACCGTACGGGCGGGCGAACACGACCTGCCCCCCGGGCAGTCCGTGTTCGTCCCGGCGGGTGAAAAAGCCGAAGTGTCCGGTGCCGGTACGGTGTTCAGGGCCACCGTGATCGTCTGAAACGGGCTGCGCGGGTGGCCTGCCGCGGCGCCGTCGGACCGGGCTGCAACAATGTCCCACCGGCAAAGGACGGGCAAAGCCACCCGCGGGCGGCGCCCCGGACGGCGTACGCACGAAGGCGAAGGGACAACGCGAACACATGAGCGCGTCAGGCGGCACCAAGGCGATCGTGGCGGCACTCGGGGCCAATCTCGCGATCGCGGTATCGAAGTTCGTGGCGTTCGCGTTCAGCGGCTCGTCCTCGATGCTCGCCGAGGGCGTGCACTCGCTCGCCGACTCGGGCAACCAGGCCCTGCTGCTGGTCGGCGGCAAGAAGGCACAGCGTGAGGCCACCCCGCAGCACCCCTTCGGCTACGGCCGCGAGCGCTACATCTACGCCTTCCTCGTCTCCATCGTCCTCTTCACGGTCGGCGGCATGTTCGCCATCTACGAGGGCTACGAGAAGATCAAGCACCCGCACGAGATCGAGCACTGGTACTGGCCGGTGGGCGTGCTCGTGTTCGCGATCATCGCCGAGGGCTTCTCCTTCCGCACGGCCATCAAGGAGTCGAACGAACTGCGCGGGGCACTGTCCTGGTCGCAGTTCATCCGTCGAGCCAAGGCGCCCGAGCTGCCCGTGGTCCTCCTGGAGGACTTCGGCGCCCTGATCGGTCTGGTCCTCGCCCTCGGGGGCGTCGGCCTCGCCCTGCTCACCGGCGACGGCGTCTGGGACGGCATCGGCACCGTCTGCATCGGTGTCCTGCTCGTCCTGATCGCCCTCGTCCTCGCCGCCGAGACCAAGTCCCTGCTCCTCGGCGAGGCCGCGGGCACGGAGGAGGTCAGGAAGATCGAGGCCGCGATCGTCGACGGTGACACGGTCACCCGCGTCATCCACATGCGCACGCTCCACCTCGGCCCCGAGGAACTGCTGGTCGCCGCGAAGATCGCCGTCCAGCACGACGACACGGCCACCGAGGTGGCGAAGGCCATCGACGCCGCCGAGGCCCGTATCCGCGAGGCCGTCCCGATCGCCCGAGTGATCTACCTGGAGCCGGACATCTACAGCGAGGCCCAGGCCGCCAAGGGCCCGAACCCCGCGGCGACGCCCGGCGGCCCGACCCCGGGCGCCTCCGGCCACTGATCCCGGCCGACATCCCGTTCGACCGACGGAGCCGCACAGGCCACGGCGGCGGTACGACACCGCCGCCCGACCTGGGCGGCGACCTCCGATCCACCCCCGGCCGGGCCGGGCACGCCCCCTCTTCCGCGGCCGAGATCGGCCGGGCACGTCCCGAGACGGACTGGGTCGGGCGGTCCCGCCGGTGTAGCTTGGGGTGGAGTCAGACGTCGCTGCTGATGGCGGTCGGGCGGTCCCGGTGTGGACCGTCCGAGGGAGAGAGGGCCTCCGACGGACGGACTGCGCTGCGCGCACACGCTGGCATGCCTGTGCCCCTTTCGGGCACCCCTGTGTCCGCCGCCGCGCAGAACAGCCCTATCCACCTCGCCCCCGATACCGAGGAGCAGCCCGCAATGACGACTGTCGACAACCGACAGGACTTCAAGGTCGCCGACCTCTCCCTGGCCGAGTTCGGCCGCAAGGAGATCACCCTGGCCGAGCACGAGATGCCCGGCCTGATGTCCATCCGCAAGGAGTACGCCGAGACGCAGCCCCTCGCGGGCGCCCGCGTCACCGGCTCCCTGCACATGACGGTGCAGACCGCCGTTCTCATCGAGACCCTGGTCGCCCTCGGCGCCGAGGTCCGCTGGGCCTCCTGCAACATCTTCTCCACCCAGGACCACGCGGCCGCGGCCATCGCCGTCGGCCCGAACGGCACGCCCGACGACCCGCAGGGCGTCCCGGTCTTCGCCTGGAAGGGCGAGACCCTGGAGGAGTACTGGTGGTGCACGGAGCAGGCGCTGACCTGGCCGAACAGCCCCACCGGCGGCCCGAACATGATCCTGGACGACGGTGGTGACGCCACCCTCCTCGTCCACAAGGGCGTCGAGTACGAGAAGGACGGCAAGGTCCCCTCGCCCGACACCGCCGAGTCCGACGAACACCGCGTCATCCTCGAGCTGCTGAACCGCACGATCACCGAGGGCTCCCAGAAGTGGACCCAGCTCGCCTCGGAGATCCGCGGCGTGACCGAGGAGACCACGACGGGCGTCCACCGCCTGTACGAGATGCAGCGCGACGGCGTCCTGCTGTTCCCCGCGATCAACGTGAACGACGCGGTGACGAAGTCGAAGTTCGACAACAAGTACGGCTGCCGGCACTCCCTGATCGACGGCATCAACCGCGCCACCGACACCCTGATCGGCGGCAAGACCGCCGTCGTCTGCGGCTACGGCGACGTGGGCAAGGGCTGCGCGGAGTCCCTGCGCGGCCAGGGCGCTCGCGTGATCATCACCGAGATCGACCCGATCTGCGCCCTTCAGGCGGCGATGGACGGCTACCAGGTCACGACCCTCGACGAGGTCATCGACAAGGCCGACATCTTCGTCACCACGACCGGCAACAAGGACATCATCATGGCCGCGGACATGGCCAAGATGAAGCACCAGGCGATCGTCGGCAACATCGGTCACTTCGACAACGAGATCGACATGGCCGGCCTCGCCAAGATCCCCGGCATCGTCAAGGACGAGGTCAAGCCGCAGGTCCACACCTGGAAGTTCCCCGACGGCAAGGTCATCATCGTGCTGTCGGAGGGCCGTCTGCTGAACCTGGGCAACGCCACCGGTCACCCCTCCTTCGTCATGTCGAACTCCTTCGCGGACCAGACGCTGGCCCAGATCGAGCTGTTCGCCAAGCAGTCGGAGTACCCGATCGGCGTCTACACGCTGCCCAAGCACCTCGACGAGAAGGTCGCCCGGCTCCACCTGGACGCGCTCGGCGTCAAGCTGACGACGCTGCGCCCGGAGCAGGCGGCGTACATCGGCGTCGAGGTCGAGGGCCCCTACAAGTCCGACCACTACCGCTACTGAGTCCCGGCCCGCCCGCGGTGAGCGCGTCCACGAAGTCGGCGCGCTCCTCCGCAGCGGACCCCAGCACCTCCGAGGCAGGCCCCCGCACCCCCGTGTCGGGGGCCTGCCCCATTGGTGCCCCCCGGCCGGAACCGCCCGTCACGACGCTCCGGCCAGCCCGTCAAGACCCAGGACCCCCATGCCCCGCGGCCGTTATTCGCTCCACGATCCGCACGACCACACCCCCCTCGCACAAGAGCACTTCCACTGCGCCCCCGGCCCCTCCGGCTGGCGCTACGTCTCCCAGCTGACCTCCCCCTCGGGAGAGCACACCGGCTCGGTCGACCTCGCCCTCGACGAGCTGGGCCGCCCCATCCGACTCGAACTCCACGCGAGGGGCTGGCAGGTCCGCGGCGCCGCCCTCGACGGCGTCACCTGGGTCCGTACGGACCCCACCGGCGCTCATGCCGCCGAAGGCAATGTCCCCGCGCACGCCTTCACCGGCACCTCCCCCGCGTTCCTCGTCGCCACCGCCCGGCTGCTGCGCCTCACCCCCTCCGCCGCCGCGACCCGGGTACGCCTGGTCGCCTTCACCGACCCGGTCCTCGCCCCGCGCACCGTGGACCAGTCCTGGGCCTTGGTGAAGAGAGAAACACATGCCACTGACAGTGGCCCCCTGACCGTGGACGAGTACCAGGTCACAGCCCTGGACACCGGCGAGCAGCATGCCGTGCACCTCGCCGGCGACGTGGTGGTCGCGGCTCCGGGGATCGAGCTGGAGGACCTGGAATCGCCGCCGTCGGTGTTCACCTGAGGCGAGGCACCACCGGCCGCCCGGGACTGCCGGGACTGCCGGGACTGCCGGGGCCGTCGGCAGGCGGCGGACAGAAGGAGTGGCCGGGCCGGTGGCCCGCGGAGATCACGCGGGTGGCGCGAACCCGGAGGAGGGGCGGTCGGACGACGTCGCCGCCGAGGAGCCGGACGACGTGTCTCCCGACACCGTGGGCCCACCCGTCGCCCCGTGCGACGGGGGCAGAGGAGCGGAAGGCGCGGGAGCCGGAGCTGCGGCCGGAGCCTGAGCGGGGGGCACGGGGGAGGCCTGCGCGCCGTACTCGACCGGCACCCCGCCGGCGGGTCCCGTGGTCGGGGTCCCGTTCCCGAAGGCCCGTCGGACCTCCCGCGCCTGCCGTTCCTGCACCACCGCCGCCAGATAAGCGGCGGGCACCACCCCCTGCGGCACCGGAGCCCCCGTACGGTCCGCGAGGTCCGTGGCGAGCCGTGCCGCCATGGCCCAGCCGACCTGCGGGTCCAACTGCCGCATCCGCGTCAGGTACTGCCGGATCGCAAGCCACAGGTCATCGGGTACCGAGGACAGATCGAGCCCGGAGAACCGCCCGGCGAGCCAGGGCGGAGGCGGCGGCACGAAACTGGTCTGTGCCACGGGCACCCGCTCGCGTACGACCAGGGTCCCGGCGAACACGTCCCCGATCCGCCGCCCCCGCGCCGACACGAGCGAGGCGATGACGGCCACCACCCCGAGCGTCAGCAGAATCTCGATCACACCGACCGCACCCCGTACCAGCGCGTGCCGGAACCGGATGGGTCCGCCGTCGTCGCGGACCACGCGCAGCCCGACCGCCATCTTTCCGAGCGAACGCCCGTGGCTGAGCGTCTCCACCGCGATCGGGCCGCCCACCAGCACGAGAAGGAACGCCGCGATCGACACCGCGATCTGCGCGGCCTCGTCCAGGGAAGCCGTGGACAGCACCAGGACCACCATCACCGCGACGTAGACGACCACGTCGACGGCCACGTCGAGCAAGATGGCCAATGCCCTGCTGGGCAGCCTCGCGGGGCGCAGCTCCAGAGCCACCGCCTCGCCCGTCACCAGCTCACTCACGTCCGCCGTCCCTTCCCTGACCTGCCCCGAGAACGGTCAGTCTGCCAAGCTGAGGGCGCATCGCGCCGCAGTACGAAAAGCCGACACCACGACGAGCCGCCGACGAACAGCTCAGGAGCAGGCAAAACCGATGGACCTCGACGTCTTCGTCTCCGCCCACCGAGCCGAGTGGGACCGCCTGGACACCCTGCTGAAGCGCCGGCGCCGGCTAACCGGAGCCGAGGTCGACGAACTCGTCGTCCTCTACCAGCGCACCGCCACCCACCTCTCGCTGATCCAGTCCAGCGCTCCTGATCCACAGCTGACCGGCAGGCTCAGCCAGCTGGTGGCGCGCGCGCGTGGCGCGGTGACCGGCACCCGTACCGCGTCGTGGCGCGACGTCACCCGTTTCCTGACCCAGGGCTTTCCCGCCGCGGTCTACCGGTCCCGGCACTGGTGGGTGCCGACCGCGCTGGTGTCCACCCTGGTGGGGGTACTGCTCGCCTGGTGGATCGGCACCCACCCCGAAGTGCAGTCCTCCATAGCGGCCCCCAGCGAACTGCGCGAGCTCACCCGCCCGGGAGGCGAGTACGAGACGTACTACTCGTCCCATCCGGCCGCCGCGTTCGCGGCACAGGTCTGGACGAACAACGCCCAGGCCGCCGCGATGTGCCTGGTCCTCGGTGTCTTCCTCGGCCTGCCCGTCCTGTGGATCCTCTTCGAGAACATGCTGAACCTCGGCGTCGGCCTGGGCCTGATGTCCTCCGCCGGACGGCTGGACACGTTCCTCGGACTTCTCCTCCCGCACGGTCTGCTGGAACTGACGGCGGTCTTCGTCGCCGCCGGCACCGGTCTGCGCCTCGGCTGGACCCTCGTCGACCCCGGCCCGCGCAGCCGACGTACGGCCCTCGCGGAGGAGGGACGCGCCGCAGTGGGAATGGCGATCGGGCTCGCCCTGGTCCTCTTCGTCTCCGGTGCGATCGAAGGTTTCGTCACGCCCTCGGGCCTGCCGACCTGGGCCCGCATAGGCATCGGCGTGGCCGCTGAGCTGGCCTTTCTCGCGTACGTGTACATCCTGGGCGGCCGTGCCGCCCGTGCCGGGGAGACGGGCGACATCGAGGAGACCGAGCGCAGCGCGTCCGTGCCGACGGCCGCCTGATGTGCGAACACCCCTTCAGAGCTGTTAATCTCTTCTTCGCCCCGCAAGAGCTGTTGACGCAGCTCGCGTGGGGAGGTAGATTTGAGCAGTTGCCTGGAACTGGACGTGATCCGGTCGGCGACGGTGAGCAGTCTTCCTGCTCCTTGGAACATTGATTCCGGGAAGCTCCGATTCACTCGGAATGGATGGCCGAAACAAACGGCCCGAAACTTCTGATAAAGTCGGAACCGCCGGAAAGGGAAACGCGAGAGCGGGAACCTGGAAAGCACCGAGGAAATCGGATCGCGAAACGGTCTGATAGAGTCGGAAACGCAAGACCGAAG
>NZ_JBSFIA010000060.1:0-39244 GCF_053597355.1 Streptomyces sp. NPDC001443 | reverse complement strand
GTTTCCCTTTCCGGCGGTTCCGACTCTATCAGACTCTTTCGGGCCTGACTCCCAGTCAGCGGGCTTTGTCCTCGCGGCCGTTGGGCCGTTCCGACGAGTGAGACTTTAGCGGATTCCCGGCTCCCGAGCTAATCGGGGGCCCCGTCCTTTCGAACGCGGATTCCTCATTTCGCAAATACGCACGCCAATGAAACGACGCAGCCGGGCAGACATGCCGACCGGACGTCGAGTAGTGACTGGTACTTGCGAAGTGGTTGTCCGGGGACCGACCGGAGTCGGCGCTCACGTCGGACAACTCGGAGAACATTACGGATCGCGGCAGGGTGTGTCAACTTGCTGCCCCGAGGCCCCTCGGCCCGTACGCTGGGGGGCATGACTACGCGTACGTGCACCCAGCTCTGGTGGGCCGCCTGACGGCGGCCGTACGCACGTATGTACTCAACGGCCGCCGCCTCGGCGGCCGTTGGTGTTTCTCCCTCCAGAGGGGCGGCCGGCCGGGTGCGGCGGTCCCGATCAGGAGGTGACGAGATGAAGCGGGTCTTCAGCGGGATCAAGCCGACCGGGCATCTGACGCTGGGGAACTACCTGGGGGCCATGCGGCAGTGGGCCGCGGTCGACCAGCACCGGGCGGACGCGCTGTTCTGCGTCGTCGATCTGCACGCGCTGACCGTCGAGCACGATCCCGGCCGGGTACGACGGCTGAGCCGCCAGTCGGCGACCCTGTTGCTCGCGGCCGGGCTCGATCCCGAGTTGTGCACCGTATTCGTACAGAGCCATGTGGACGAGCACGCGCGGCTGTCGTACGTACTGGAATGCGTAGCCACCGACGGCGAGATGCGGCGGATGATCCAGTACCGGGAGAAGGCCGCGCGGGAACGGGAACGCGGCGGGAGTGTGCGGCTGTCACTGCTGACGTATCCGGTGCTGATGGCGGCGGACATCCTGGCGTACGGGACCGACGAGGTGCCGGTGGGCGACGACCAGGCGCAGCACGTCGAGCTGACCCGGGACCTGGCCGTGCGGTTCAACCAGCGGTACGGGCAGGCGTTCGTGGTGCCCAGGGCGACGCACCCGCCGGTGGCGGCGCGGGTCATGAACCTCCAGGACCCCACGTCGAAGATGGGCAAGAGCGAGGACGTCGGGCCGGGCATCGTCTATCTGCTCGACGAGCCGGACGCGGTGCGCAAGAAGGTCATGCGGGCGGTGACCGACAGCGGCCGGGACGTCGAGTACGACCGTGAGCGGCGGCCGGGGGTGGCGAATCTGCTGGAGATCCTCGCCGCCTGCACGCAGGGCGATCCCCGGGCACTGGCCGAGGACTACGACTCGTACGGTGCCCTGAAGAAGGACACCGCGGAGGCCGTGGTCGAGACGCTCCGGCCGCTTCAGGCCCGGCACAAGGAGCTGTGCTCGGACCCCTCCTATGTGGAGGGGGTGCTGCGGGACGGGGCGGAGCGGGCCCGGGCGATGGCCCGACCGGTCGTCGACGCCGCCTATCGCGCGATCGGGCTGCTGCCGCCGGTGTCGGAGGCGGTGGTGAACGCGGCCCGGTAGGCGCGCGGGCTGGTGGCGAGGCGCGACGCGAAGTGCTGGCGCATCGTGACCTCGCTGCCGAAACCGGCCCGGCGGGCGACCTCCGGCATGGGGAGGTCGGTGCGTTCGAGGAGTTTCTGGGCGGCGGCGATGCGCTGGTCGAGCAGCCAGCGCAACGGGGTGGTGCCGGTCTCGGCGGCGAAGTGACGGGCGAAGGACCGCGCCGACATCCCGGCGCGGGCGGCCAGGCCGGCGACCGTGAGCGGCTCGTGGAGATGGCGCAGGGCGTGTTCGCGGACGGCGGCGAGGGTGTCGGCGTCGCGGTCGGCGTGCGGGGTGGGGCGTTCGATGAACTGTGCCTGGGTGCCGGTGCGGAAGGGGGCCGTGACCATCGAGCGGGCGATGGTGGCGGCCGCTTCCGCGCCGTGGGCGGTACGGACGAGATGGAGGCAGAGGTCGATGCCCGCCGCGGTGCCGGCCGCGGTCCAGATGTTGTCGTCCTCGATGAAGAGGGCGTCGGGGACGACGGTGACGTGCGGATGGTGGGCGCGGAACTCGTCGATCAGGTTCCAGTGGGTGATGGCGCGGCGGCCGTCGAGCAGTCCGGCCTGGGCGAGGGTGAAGGCACCGCCGCACAGGGCGGCGAGGGTGGTGCCACGGGTGTGGGCGCGGCGCAGGGCGTCCAGGACGGGGGCGGGTGCCGGGGTGAGGTGGTCGTCGAGGCCGGGGATCACGATCAGGTCCGCGTGGTCCAGCCAGCCGAGGGTGCGGTCGGGCAGGAGGGACAGGCCGCCGCGCATCGGGACGGCGGTGGCGGTGTCGGCCGCGGCGCGGCGCAGGTCGAAGGCCGGGGCGCCGCGGTCGGTGCGGTCCGGGCCCCAGACCTCGGTGATCACGGAGACGTCGAAGGCCCGGATGCCGGGGAAGGCGACCAGGGCCACGCGGTAGCGGCGGCCGGCCGGGGCGGGGGCGCAGTCCCCGCCGTTCACGACATTCGCGCCGTCCCCGCCGTTCGAGCCGTCCGCGCTGCCGCTGGTGTCCGAGCTGTCCACACTGCCCACGGTGGCAGTAAACCATCGATCGCTGGCTTTTGTTCTGCTGGGGCGGAGGGGCGCGCGGCGGCAGGATCGTGGGCATGGACATCGCAGAGAACGCGGCACTGGTGGTCGTCGACGTACAGCGGGGCTTCGAGGAGACGGACTTCTGGGGGCCGCGCAACAACCCCGGGGCCGATGACAACATCGCGGCGCTCCTCGACACCTGGCAGTCGACCGGGCGGCCCGTCGTCTTCGTACGGCACGACTCGGTGAACCCGCGCTCGCCGTTGCGGGCGGGACACGAGGGGAACGACTTCAAGGAGTACGTGACCCAGCGGCGCGGGAAGGGCTCCGGGGCGGAACTGCTGATCACGAAGACGGTGAACTCTGCGTTCCTCGGGACGCCGGGTCTGGACGCCTGGCTGAAGGCGGAGGGGATCACGCAGATCGTCGTGGCCGGGATCCAGACCAACATGTGTGTGGAGACGACGGCACGGATGGGCGGGAACCTCGGGTACGAGGTGGTGGTCGCGTACGACGCGACGTACACCTTCGACCTCGAAGGGCCGTTCGGCTGGCGGCGCGAGGCGGAGGAACTCGCGCGGGCGGCGGCGGTGTCGCTGCACGGGGGCGGGTTCGCCCGGGTGGTGACCACGCGGGAGGTCGTCGGCGCGGTGGAGTGAGCGGGCGGTGAACCGCCCGGCCGCCGCCCGGTACGGGGTGGTGGCCGGGCGGCGGGGTGGGTCGGTGTGGGTCAGTTGTTGCCGGAGGCCAGTTCGCGGCTGCGGTCGCGGGCGGCTTCGAGGGCGGCGATCAGGGCGGCCCGTACGCCGTGGTTCTCGAGTTCGCGGATGGCGCTGATGGTGGTGCCGGCGGGCGAGGTGACGTTCTCGCGGAGCTTGACCGGGTGTTCGCCGCTGTCGCGGAGCATGGTCGCGGCACCGATCGCGGACTGGACGATCAGGTCGTGGGCCTTGTCGCGGGGCAGGCCGAGGAGGATCCCGGCGTCGGTCATCGCCTCGACCAGATAGAAGAAGTACGCCGGGCCCGAGCCCGAGAGGGCGGTGCAGGCGTCCTGCTGCGACTCGGGGACGCGCAGGGTCTTGCCGACCGCTCCGAAGATCGCTTCGGCGTGGCTGACGTGATCGGCGGTGGCGTGGGCTCCGGCGGAGATGACGGACATCGCCTCGTCGACCAGGGCGGGCGTGTTCGTCATGACCCGGACCACGGGGGTGCCGGCGGTGAGGCGGTCCTCGACGAAGGCGGTGGTGATGCCGGCGGCTCCGCTGATGACCAGGCGGTCGGCGGGGACGTGCGGGGCGAGCTCGTCGAGGAGGGTACCCATGTCCTGCGGTTTGACGGTCAGGATCAGGGTGTCGGCGGTCTTGGCGGCCTCCGCGTTGCTGACCGGGACGACTCCGTAGCGGGTGCGGAGTTCTTCGGCTCGTTCCGGGCGGCGGGCGGTGACCAGGAGGTCGGACGGGGCCCAGCCGCCGCGGATCATTCCGCTGAGCAGTGCTTCGCCGATCTTGCCGGTGCCGAGGACCGCGACTTTCTGGATCATGGCTGAGGTGCCCTCCGAGGGGTGCGTCGTCCGGGCTCATCCTCGCATCAGGGGAGGCGGGCGCGGGTGGGGTGTCCGGTGGGCGGACGTGGGTGTCGGGGCGCGGTACGGGGGCGTGCGCCGGGGCGCGTGTCCGCCGTGGCGCGTCCGCGGGATCGGCGTGGTGCGTCCGCGGGTCAGGTGGTGCGGCGGCGCAGGGTGGCCGCCCCCAGGCCGAGGACCAGCAGGGCGCAGCCGGCCACGATCAGTACGTCCCGTACGAAGGTGGCCGTCATGTCGGTGTGCCTGAGCACCTCGTTCATGCCGTCGACCGCGTAAGACATCGGCAGCACGTCGGAGATGGCCTCCAGGACCGGGTGCATCTGGTCGCGCGGGGTGAACAGACCGCACAGCAGGAGCTGCGGGAAGATCACCGCGGGCATGAACTGGACCGCCTGGAACTCCGAGGCGGCGAAGGCCGAGACGAACAGGCCGAGGGCGGTGCCCAGGAGCGCGTCCAGCAGGGCCACCAGGAGCAGCAGCCACGGGGAGCCGGTGACGTCCAGGCCCAGGAGCCAGACGGCGAGGCCCGTGGCCAGGGCGGACTGGACGATCGCGAGGCCGCCGAAGGCCAGGGCGTAACCCCCGATCAGGTCGCCCTTGCCGAGGGGCATGGCGAGGAGTCGTTCGAGGGTGCCCGAGGTGCGTTCGCGCAGTGTGGCGATGGACGTGACCAGGAACATCGTGATCAGCGGGAAGATCCCGAGCAGGGACGCGCCGATGTTGTCGAAGGTGTGCGGGCTGCCGTCGAAGACGTAGCGCAGCAGGACCAGCATCAGGCAGGGGACGAGGATCAGCAGCGCGATGGTGCGCGGGTCGTGGCGGAGCTGGCGCAGGACGCGGGCCGCGGTGGCCGTGGTGCGGGAGAGGTTCAGGGCGGCGGCGGGGGCGGGTGCGGTCGTGCTCATCGGGCTGTCTCCTTCGTGTGGTCGGCCGCGACGGCCTCGTCCACCAGGTGCAGGAAGGCCGCCTCGACCGTGTCGGAGCCGGTGCGGGTGCGCAGGGCGTCGGGGCTGTCGTCGGCGAGGATCTCGCCCTCGCGCATGAGCAGCAGCCGGTGGCAGCGCTCGGCCTCGTCCATGACGTGGGAGGAGACGAGGAGGGTGGCGCCGCGGTCCGCGGCGATGCGGTGGAAGAGGTTCCACAGGTCGCGGCGCAGGACCGGGTCGAGGCCGACCGTCGGCTCGTCCAGGACCAGGAGTTCGGGGGCGCCGAGGAGGGCGACCGCGAGGGAGACGCGGTTGCGCTGGCCGCCGGAGAGGTTGCCGGCCAGGGCGTCGGCGTGGCTCGCGAGGTCGACGTCGGCGATGGCCCGGGTGACGTCGTCCCGGCGGCGGGCGGCGGCGGCTCGGCCCGGGTCGAGGATCGCGGCGAAGTAGTCGAGGTTCTGGCGGACCGTCAGGTCGTCGTAGACGGACGCGGCCTGGGTGACGTAGCCGATGCGGGTGCGCAGGGCGGGGTGGCCCGCGGGGCGGCCCAGGACCTCCAGGGTGCCGGTGACCTTGGCCTGGGTGCCGACGATCGCACGCATGAGCGTCGACTTGCCGCATCCGGAGGGGCCGAGCAGGCCGGTGATCTGGCCGCGCGGGACGGTGAAGCCGAGGCCGCGCAGGACGGACCGGGAGCCGCGCAGGACGGTGAGGGCCTCGGCGCGGATCGCGGGCGGAGCGGGGGCGCCCGCGGCGGGAGAGGTGGCGGTCCCGGTGGCGGGAGAGGTGGCGGTCCCGGTGGCGGGAGAGGTGACGGTCTCCCCGGGGTCCGGCAAGTAATTCATCATGTGATGAATAATTCTCCGGAGCGGCTGCGTCGTCAAGAGGGTGCGCGAAGCGGCGCAGGCGCGCGACGGTGGGATTGGAGGCAGGGCGTCCGGTTCCAGCGCCTCTGTGTTCACCGGCTGCACACACGGATCGGCCCCACGGCGGGCGTCCGTTTCCGACAATGGAATTCAGTTCGCCGAGTCCTCCCCCGGTTCGGCGCCCACGCGTCTCCCGCTGTCGACCGGAGGTGCTGCTGTCATGCGCTGTGGCGTACGCAAGGCCGATCTGCTCGCTTCACTCGTCGTGTTCCTCGTCGCTCTGCCGCTGTGCGTGGGCGTCGCCGTCGCTTCCGGTGTACCGGCCGAACTGGGCCTGGTCACCGGGATCGTCGGCGGCCTGGTCGCCGGGGCGCTGCCCGGCAGCAGCCTCCAGGTGAGCGGTCCGGCGGCGGGGCTGACCGTGCTCGTGTACGAGGCCGTGCGGACGTACGGCCTCGAAGCGCTCGGGGTCCTGGTGTGCGCGGCCGGCCTGGTGCAGCTCGCCCTGGGCGCGCTGCGGCTCGGGCGGTGGTTCCGGGCCGTGTCCGTGGCCGTCGTGCAGGGGATGCTCGCCGGGATCGGGCTGGTGCTGATCGCCGGGCAGGTCTACGCCCTCGGGGACGTGGCCGCCCCGGGGGACGGACTCGGCAAGCTCGCCGGACTGGTGTCGCTGCCCGGCCGGACGGACCCGGTGGCGTTGTCGGTGGGCGGTGCCACCATGGCCGTACTGCTGCTGTGGCCGCGTTGGCGGCGAGGGGCGCCGCTGGTGCCCGCGCCGCTGGTCGCGGTGGGGCTGGCGGCGGCGGTGACCGGGGTGTTCGACCTGGAGGTGCGGCGGGTCGAGATCCAAGGGCTGCTGGACGTCGTACAGGTGCCGCCGCCGTCGGAGTTCGGGCGGCTGACGGAAGTGGGGGTGCTCGGCACCGTCGTGGCCTTCGCGCTGATCGCGTCCGCGGAGTCGCTGTTCAGCGCGGCGGCGGTGGACCGGCTGCACACGGGACCGCGTACGGACTACGACCGGGAGCTGATGGCGCAGGGCGCGGGCAACACCCTGTGCGGGCTGCTGGGGGCGCTGCCGATGACGGCGGTGATCGTGCGCAGCGCGGCGAACGTGCGGGCCGGGGCGCGGACCAAGGCCTCCCGGGTGCTGCACGGGGTGTGGCTGCTGCTGTTCACCGCCGTGCTGCCCGGGGCGCTCGGGGTGATCCCGGTGGCGGCGCTGGCCGGGCTGCTGGTGCACGCCGGGTGCAAGCTCGTGCCGGTGCGCGAGGTGCGGGGGCTGTGGCGCGGGCACCGCGGGGAGGTGGTGGTGCTCGGGGTGACGGCGGCCGCGATCGTCGTCGGGAACCTGCTGGAGGGCGTGCTGGTCGGGCTCGCGCTGGCCGTCGCCAAGACGGCGTGGGAGACCAGCCATGTGCATGTGGAGACGGAGGACCTCGGGGCGGCCGGTCTCGTCGTACGGGTGCTGGGACATGCGACGTTCCTGCGGCTGCCGAAGCTGCTGGACGCCTTGGAGGCGCTGCCGCGGGACCGGGAGATCCGGCTGGAACTGGGCGGTCTGCGGCACCTGGACCATGCCTGCGCGGCGGCCCTGGAGGGGTGGGCCGCCGCGCGACAGGACCGTCAGGGCGTGGCGACGATCAGCAGGACGTCGTAGACCTCCTCGACCAGGCCGGCCGGGAAGATCTCCAGCAGGTGCTCGCGCTCACGGGCGAGGAAGGCGTCGGCCGCCGACTCGCCGTGCACGAGGAAGAGCGAGTGACTGCCGAGGTTGGCGAGGTGGGTGTCGAGCGGGACCGTGCGGCTCCAGCGGACCGTGCGCCGCGCGTGCTCCGGGACGGCCGGCACCCCCTCGAAGACGCGCGGAGCCGTATAGCCGGGCGAGCCCTGCCGGTTGTCGTACGCGCTGCCGAAGTGGCGCCCGATGCGCCGCGCCTGCTCGGTGATCCACGGCACGTCGTGCGGGTCCGTGTTCCACCACAGCGCCAGCGCTCCGCCGGGCCGCAGCACGCGCGCGGCCTCGGGAAGCGAGTGCGCGGGGTCCGTCCAGTGCCAGGCCTGGGCGTAGGTGAGCAGGTCGAGGGAGGAGGTGGCGAGGGGGAGCGCGTTGCCGTTCCCGCGCACGAGGGGGACGTCGGGGAGGGTGCGGCGGAACTGGGCCGCCATGCCGTCCCCGGGCTCCACCGCGATCACCTCGGCGCCGCGGGCGCGCAGCAGGGCGGTGGCGATGCCGGTGCCGGCGCCCATGTCCGCGACCCGGGCGCCCAGCAGTGGGCGGCCCGTGAGGTCCTCGATCGCGTCGAAGAGGGCGGGCGGGTAGCCGGGGCGGTTCGCCGCGTACCGGGCCGCGGCGGCGTTGAAGGAGTGGGCCCGGTCGGCAGGAGAGCAGGCGGTCATGCCGTCATGCTTGCGCCGGCGGCCGGGGAGTACACGCGATTCGGCCGCCGGCTCAGGACGTCCGGGGTGCGTGCGGCGGCCGATGCCCACCCGGCTCCGTGCGTCCCGGGACGCACGGAGCCGGGTGGGCCGGGGCGCGAGGTGTGGCGCTCGGCCCGAGCGGTCAGCGGCGGCGCTTCTTCGACGGGTTGCCGGTGCGGCGGGTCGAGCGCTTCTCGTACGCCTGCCGGGCCGCCTCGTACTCCTCGCGGTGGAGCACCTCGCCGGGAGCCTCGGTGAGGGAGCGGAAGAAGTAGGCGAGGAGTGAGCCGACGAAGCCGATGGCCAGCAGGCCGCGCAGGGAGGCCAGCCGGTCGACGTCGGGACGCTTGCGGAAGCCCTCCCAGGTGTGACCGAAGGCCAGCGCGCTGCAGATCGCGAACATCACGACCACGAGCACCATGACGAAGCTGCCGACGTCGGCGATCTGAAGTCCCTGGTAGGCGAAGCGCAGGACCAGACAGGAGACCGCCGCCGCGGCGAGCGAGCCGACGGCCACGCCGATACGCCGCAGCCGGTAGCCGTCGTCGTGGTTCACCCAGGTCGTGCCGAAGAAACGGAGGGGCTCGGGGCGGGGTCCGCCGCCCTGGGAACCCCCGGGGCCGGGCGGCGTGTCGGTGTTGTCGGTCACTCTTTGATTATGGCTGGGGCGACCACGGACTTCTTGGCGGGATCAGGAGCAGCGCGGGCGGATGTAGCCGTCGCTGCCCGTGTGCACATACGCGTCCGAGACGAACTCGCCGTCGTCGACGTTGTCCCAGATGTTCGACGTGCCGTACGGACCCGTGACCGAGGTGCCCGGCGTCTGGCAGAAGACGACGACCTTGGAGCCCTCGGCCAGGACACGGACGATGCCGTAGCTCGTGCCGGGACCGCTGCGGACGTTGAGCCGGACGCCCGGCGCGATCGAGTAGTACGTCAGCCCCGCGGCGAGAGCCTGCGCCCCGGCTGCGCCCGCCGCCTCTTCGGCATGCTCGACAGACATGAAATTCCTCCCCCGTTGCGCCCCATGACTGCCATGGGGCCCCGTTGATTCCCCCGAATCGCGCCACGAAACACGCGTACGCGAAATCGCACACGAAGGCTAGCAAGCCGTCTCTGCATCGAACGGGCCATCGACTAGGCTCCGTCCGTCGCGCGCACGGAAGAACAGCACGGGGGTGGCTCCATGGCGCCGCAGCACAACATCGGAGCGGGCGCGGAAGCGGAACTTCCCGAATACGCCGGGCACTACGCGCTGGAGGCCCGGCTGGGCTCCGGCGGCATGGGCGTGGTGCACCTGGCGAGAAGCACCTCCGGACTGAAGCTCGCGGTCAAGGTCGTGCACGCCCAGTTCGCCAAGGACCCGGAGTTCAGGGGGCGGTTCCGGCAGGAGGTGGCTGCCGCGCGACGGGTCAGCGGTGCCTTCACCGCATCCGTCGTCGATGCCGACCCGGAGGCCGGACGCCCCTGGATGGCGACCCTGTTCATCCCCGGGCCGACCCTCTCCGACCAGGTGAAGCGGAACGGCCCCATGGAGCCTGCCCAGTTGCGTCGGCTGATGGCCGGACTGGCCGAGGCGCTGCGCGACATCCACCGGGTCGGCGTGGTGCACCGGGACCTGAAGCCCAGCAACGTACTGCTCGCCGAGGACGGGCCGAAGGTCATCGACTTCGGCATCTCCCGGCCGACGGACAGCGAACTGCGCACCGAGACGGGGAAGTTGATCGGAACGCCGCCGTTCATGGCGCCCGAGCAGTTCCGGCGGCCGCGGGAGGTGGGGCCCGCGGCCGACATCTTCGCGCTCGGGTCCGTGATGGTGCACGCGGCGACGGGGCGCGGGCCGTTCGACTCCGACAGCCCGTACGTCGTCGCCTACCAGGTCGTGCACGACGAACCCGACCTGACCGGCGTACCGGAGAACCTCGCGCCGCTGGTGCTGCGCTGTCTCGCGAAGGAGCCGGAGGACCGGCCCACACCGGACGAACTGATGCGGGAACTGCGGTCGGTGGCGGCCTCGTACGACACGCAGGCCTTCATCCCGGCCCAGCGGACCGGCGGCACGAGCGCGCCCCACACCGAAGAACCGGCCCGGCGCTCCGCCGGGCGCAGGGGCAGGGCGACAGCTCTCGGCGCCGGAGCGCTCGGCCTCACCGTGCTCGGCGCGCTGGTCTCGGCACACCTCCTCGGCGGCGGGAGCGGAACAGCGGGAAGCGCCACCTCGCCCACCGCGTCCGCGAGGTTCGACGGATGGCGGGCGGCACCCGTGTCCGGGACGGGCACCCCCCAATGCTCCTACGGCGCGGACAAGTTGCTCTGCGCGCAGCCCGGTGTGGTCTTCGCGCTCGATCCGTCCGACGGACACCGGCTGTGGCGGCACGCCGTGGCCGGAAGGCGCGTGAGCGGACCGCCGGTGCCGGCGGGCGGTCTCGTACAGCCCGCGCCGGGCGAGGACGGGCGGTTGGAGGCGCTCGATCCCGCCTCGGGCCGGGCCTCCTGGCAGCGGGACCTGCCCGCGCGCAGCGTGCTGGCGCGTGTCGGGGACATGCTCCTGGTCACCCGTGCCGACGGGACGGTCACCGGTGTGGACGGCTCCTCGGGCGACACGAAGTGGAGCCGCCGGATACCGGGCCAGAGCGTGCCGGGCTTCTCCGCGTTCGACGGTGACCCCCTGGCGTACGCGGCGACCCCGTCCGACGACCAGACGACCACGCGGGTCACCACCGTGGACCCCGGCACGGGCGAGGTGCGGTGGGAGGCACGGCTCAAGGGCTCGCTGAAGGTGGTCGGCTCGGCCGACGGGTCCGTCTTCCTGCTCTCCCTCGACGCGGTGTACGGGTACGCGACAACCGTGGTCCGCTACACCCCTGCCACCGGTGCGTCGCGACGGGTGGCACTCACCACCCCGCTCGACCAGGCCCACGCCACCGTGCGCGGGAGCCTCGTCCACCTCATGGCCTCGGGTGGCTCGCTGGTGACCGTCGACATGAACGCGCAAAAGCAGCTGTGGCGGCTGGAGACGGGCGCGTTCCGGGGTTCGGAGCCGGTCTCCGACGGCCGTCACGTGTACGTCACCACCCTCGACGGACGTCTGCTCGCCGTCGACGCCCGCACCGGCCGGCTGCTCGGGCAGACCCAGCCACGGCTGGCCGCGAACTCCGACCACGTCGCCGCCGCCCTTCCCCGGCCGGTCGTCGCCGGTCACCGGGTCTACGCCGCCGCCCCCGACGGCACCGTCTTCGCCGTGGACGCCCGGCGTCCCGCGGACTGGTGACATGCGACAGGGGCCGCCTCCGAGGAGACGGCCCCTGTTCCCACCCTGGAGGACGTCAGCCCAGCTTGCTGACGTCGCGGACGGCGCCCTTGTCCGCGCTGGTCGCCATCGCCGCGTAGGCGCGCAGCGCCGCGGACACCTTGCGCTCCCGCTTCTTCGGCGCGTACACGCCGCCGAGGGCCTGCTCGCGGCGGGCCAGCTCCGCGTCGTCGACCAGCAGGTCGATGGTGCGGTTCGGGATGTCGATACGGATCCGGTCGCCGTCCTCGACGAGAGCGATCGTGCCGCCGGACGCGGCCTCCGGGGAGGCGTGGCCGATGGACAGTCCGGAGGTGCCGCCGGAGAAGCGGCCGTCCGTGATCAGGGCGCAGGTCTTGCCCAGGCCGCGGCCCTTGAGGAAGGAGGTCGGGTAGAGCATCTCCTGCATACCGGGGCCGCCCTTGGGACCCTCGTAGCGGATGACGACGACGTCGCCGTCGGTGACCTGCTTGTTGAGGATCTTCTCGACGGCCTCCTCCTGGGACTCGCAGACCACCGCGGGGCCCTCGAAGGTCCAGATCGACTCGTCGACGCCGGCCGTCTTCACCACGCAGCCGTCGACCGCCAGGTTGCCCTTGAGGACCGCGAGACCGCCGTCCTTGGAGTACGCGTGCTCGGCGGAGCGGATGCAGCCGTTCTCGGCGTCCACGTCGAGCGCCTCCCAGCGCTCCGACTGGGAGAAGGCCTCGGCGGAGCGGACGCAGCCGGGGGCCGCGTGCCACAGTTCCACCGCCTCGGCGGACGGGGAGCCGCCGCGCACGTCCCAGGTCTTCAGCCAGTCGGCCAGGGACGGGCTGTGCACCGAGTACACGTCCTCGTTGAGCAGACCGGCGCGGTGCAGTTCGCCGAGGAGGGCGGGGATGCCGCCGGCGCGGTGCACGTCCTCCATGTAGTACGTGCGGTCCTTGGCGACGTTCGGGGCGACCTTCGCCAGGCACGGGACGCGGCGCGAGACCTCGTTGATCTCCTCCAGACCGAACGGGACGCCCGCCTCCTGGGCGGCGGCCAGCAGGTGCAGGATCGTGTTGGTCGAGCCGCCCATCGCGATGTCGAGCGCCATGGCGTTCTGGAAGGCGGCGAAGCTCGCGACGGCGCGGGGCAGGACGGTCTCGTCGTCCTGCTCGTAGTAGCGGCGGGTGATGTCCATGACCGTGCGGGCGGCGTTCTCGTAGAGCGCCCTGCGGGCCGTGTGGGTGGCCAGGACCGAGCCGTTGCCGGGGAGGGAGAGGCCGATGGCCTCGGTCAGGCAGTTCATCGAGTTGGCGGTGAACATGCCGGAACAGCTGCCGCAGGTCGGACAGGCGTTCTCCTCGATACGGAGGATGTCCTCGTCCGAGATCTTGTCGTTCACGGCGTCGGAGATCGCGTCGACCAGGTCGAGCGTGCGGACCGTGCCGTCGACGAGGGTGGCGCGGCCGGACTCCATCGGGCCGCCGGAGACGAAGACCGTCGGGATGTTCAGGCGCAGCGCCGCCATCAGCATGCCGGGCGTGATCTTGTCGCAGTTGGAGATGCAGATCAGGGCGTCGGCGCAGTGCGCCTCGACCATGTACTCCACGCTGTCCGCGATCAGGTCGCGGGAGGGCAGGGAGTAGAGCATTCCGCCGTGGCCCATCGCGATGCCGTCGTCGACGGCGATCGTGTTGAACTCGCGGGCGATGCCGCCGGCCTCGCGGATGGCCTCGCTGACGATCCGGCCGACCGGCTGGAGGTGGGTGTGACCGGGGACGAACTCGGTGAAGCTGTTGGCGACGGCGATGATCGGCTTGCGGCCGATGTCCGCACCGGGTACACCGGAGGCGCGCATAAGGGCGCGGGCGCCCGCCATGTTGCGGCCGTGGGTGACTGTGCGGGACCTCAGCTCGGGCATCGCGCTCGCTCCTTCAGAGACTGCGATCAGAGACTTCTGACTGCTGACGAGCGTACGCCGGTCATCCAGGGGTCGGGACGGTGTGTCCGCAATACGGGACACATGTCTCACTCTCACGTACGGCGTCACGGTCCCGTCGACGTCACAGCCCGGTCGGCGTCACGGCTCCGTCGACGTCACAGCCCCGTGAGGTGTGCCTGCACCACAGGTGCCACGCGCGCGACGACCTGCTCCAGGTCCGCCGACGCCAGCGGCTCCACTTTGATCACATAGCGCAGCATCGCGCAGCCCACGAGCTGGGCGGCCGCGAGCTCGGCGCGCAGTTCCGCGTCCGGCAGGTCGAGCCGGCCGGCGATCCGGCCCAGCAGCTGGGAGACGACCAGGCGGCGGAAGACGGCGGCCGCGGTCTCGTTGTTGACGGCGGAACGGACGATCGCCAGCAGGGGCGTACGGGTGGCGGGGTTCTCCCAGACGCCGAACATGAAGCGGGTCAGGCGTTCGCCCACCTCGTCCGGCGGGCCTTCGGCCACTGCCGCCGGCCCGTTCAGCACGGGTCCGGCGGCGACCTCGATCGCGGCCTCGAAGACCTGCTCCTTGGTGCCGAAGTAGTGGTGCACGAGGGCCGGGTCCACGCCCGCCGCCTTGGCGATGCCGCGTACGGACGTCTTCTCGTAGCCGCGCTCGGAGAACTCCTCGCGGGCGGCGCCCAGGATGCGCTCGCGGGTGTCCGCGGACTCCGCGCGCGGGGGACGGCCGCGCCTGCGGGCGATCGGTCCGGTCACGGCCGGTGCGCCTTCGCCGCCGACGCCAGGTGCAGACGCGTGAAGGCCAGTGCCTCCGCCAGATCGGCCTCCCGCTCGGCGCTGGACATGGCCCGGCGGGTGTTCACCTCGATGACGACATGCCCGTCGAAGCCGGTCCGGGCGAGGCGCTCCAGCAGCTCGGCGCAGGGCTGGGTGCCACGGCCGGGGACCAGGTGCTCGTCCTTGCCGGAGCCGCTGCCGTCGGCCAGGTGGACATGGCCGAGGCGGTCGCCCATGCGGTCGATCATCTGGACCGCGTCGGTCCGGGCGGTGGCGGTGTGGCTGAGGTCGATCGTGAAGTGGCGGTAGTCGTCCTTCGTGACGTCCCAGTCGGGGGCGTACGCCGGCATCTCGCGGTCGCGATAGCGCCAGGGGTACATGTTCTCGACGGCGAACCGCACATCCGTCTCGTTCGCCATCCGCCAGATCCCGGCGACGAAGTCGCGCGCGTACTGCCGCTGCCAGCGGAACGGCGGGTGTACGACGACGGTGCTCGCGCCGAGCTTCTCGGCGGCCGCACGGGCGCGCTGGAGCTTGACCCAGGGGTCGGTGGACCACACCCGCTGGGTGATGAGCAGGCAGGGGGCGTGCACGGCGAGGATCGGGATGCGGTGGTGGTCGCTGAGCCGGCGCAGCGCCTCGATGTCCTGACTGACCGGATCGTTCCAGACCATGACCTCGACACCGTCGTAGCCGAGGCGCGCGGCGACCTCGAAGGCCGTAGCCGTCGACTCCGGATAGACGGAGGCCGTCGACAGCGCGACCTTCGCGTCCGGGATGCGCACGACTGGTTCTGCCACGAGGGACAGCGTACGGGGCCTCGGATCACGCCGGAGGGCGCGGGACGGCGGGCGGGTACGGCGACCGGCCTTTACCGGCCTCCCGCCGCGGCCTCCCGCAACGGCTCCGGCACCGGCCCTGCGCCGACCCTGCACCGGCACCGGCACGGCCTCCCGGGCCCGCCCGTGCACGTGATGACGCGGGCCGGGCCGACGGCCGCACCGTCCGCGCCTCCCCCTGCCCGCCCACGTGCGGGACGCGGCCCCCGGCCCTGTCCGCCCGCCCCCGTGTGTGACGCGTCGCACGCCCGGCGGCCGGACGTCAGGGCGTCGGAAACGCGTCCATGTGGTCCAGCCTGCGCAGGATCACACCCTCGCGCAGCGCCCAGGGGCAGATCTCCAGCGCCTCGACGCCGAACAGGTCCATCGTGCCCTCGGCGACCAGCGCGCCCGCCAGCAACTGGCCCGCGCGGCCCGCGGAGACGCCGGGCAGCTCCGCGCGCTGCGCGGGCGTCATGGCGGCCAGCCGGGGCACCCAGGCCTCCAGGGACTCCCGCTTGAGCTCGCGCTGCACGTACAGGCCCTCGTCGGAGCCTGCGGCGCCGGCTATCCGGGCCAGCTGCTTGAAGGTCTTGGAGGTGGCGACGACGTGGTCGGGCACGCCGAGCCGGCTGAACTCCCCCACCGTACGGGCGATCTGGGCCCGGACATGACGACGCAGCGCCCTGATCTCCTCGGGCCCCGGCTGGTCCCCGGGCAGCCAGCCCGCGGTGAGGCGGCCCGCGCCCAGGGGCAGCGAGACGGCCGCGTCGGGCTCCTCGTCCATGCCGAAGGCGATCTCCAGGGAACCCCCGCCGATGTCGAGGACCAGCAGCTTCCCGGCCGACCAGCCGTACCAGCGGCGGGCGGCGAGGAAGGTGAGCCGGGCCTCCTCCGCTCCGGTGAGCACCTGCAACCGGACGCCGGTCTCGGCCTGCACGCGCGCGAGGACGTCGTCGGCGTTGGTGGCCTCGCGCACGGCCGAGGTCGCGAACGGCAGCAGGTCCTCGACGCCCTTGTCCTCGGCGGCCTGGAGCGCTCGGTTGATGACGGAGATCAGCTTGTCGACCCCCTCGGGACCGATCGCTCCGTCGTCGTCGAGGAGTTGGGCCAGGCGCAGATCCGCCTTGTGCGAGTGCGCGGGAAGCGGGTGCGCGCCAGGGTGAGCGTCCACCACCAGCAGATGCACCGTGTTCGATCCCACGTCGAGGACACCGAGTCTCATGTAGGGAACGCTACTGCCAGGAACGCCGTGATCAGCCCCCTCGGCGGTCTCCGGAGCGCTCCGGGGCGACTTACCCTGGACAGGTGCCAAAGACGAAAAAGGCGAAGGACGGAAAGTCGGCCAAATCCACCAAGGGTCCTTCGCAGCCGAAGGCGCCCCGGTCGGAGCAGGCCCCGACGGTGAGCGACGAGAAGGGACTCGACTTCGCGCGCGCGTGGGTGGAGTTCCCTGATCCGGCGGACGACGAACAGGTCTTCCGGTGCGATCTGACATGGCTGACCTCTCGCTGGAACTGCATCTTCGGCAGCGGCTGCCAGGGCATCCAGGCCGGCCGCGCGGACGACGGGTGCTGCACGCTGGGCGCTCACTTCTCCGACGAGGACGACGAGAAGCGGGTCGCCGGACACGTGGCGCGGCTGACCCCGGAGATCTGGCAGAACCATGCCGTGGGCACCGAGACCGGCTGGATCTCCGAGGACGACGAGGGTTCCCGCCAGACCCGCCCCTACCAGGGCTCGTGCATCTTCCAGAACCGGCCCGGCTTCGCCGCGGGCGCGGGCTGCTCGCTGCACCTCCTCGCCCTGCGGGAGGGCCGCGAGCCGCTGGAGACGAAGCCCGACGTCTGCTGGCAGCTGCCGGTGCGGCGTACGTACGACTGGATCGACCGGCCGGACGACACCCGCGTGCTCCAGGTGTCGATCGGCGAGTACGACCGCAGGGGCTGGGGGCCCGGGGGCCACGACCTGCACTGGTGGTGCACGTCGGCGACCTCGGCGCACGGCGCGGGCGACCCGGTGTACGTCTCCTACCGGCCCGAGCTGATCGAACTGATGGGCAAGGCCGGCTACGACCGGCTGGTCGAGCTGTGCGAGGCGCGGCTGGCCTCGCAGCTCCCGCTGCTGGCACCGCATCCGGCGGATCCGGTGGGCTGAGCGCCGGCCTCCTCGCACCCCTCGCGCCCGATGCGCCCGATATGCCCGGGGTATTCGGCGTATCCGGCCTATCCGGTGGGCTGAGCGTCGCACGACCCGCGTCTGCCGGGTCTACGAGTCGGCCGGGCTCGGGTCGTCGTCATCGTCGCCGTCCGGCGGCGGTGACGGGCTTCCCGGGTCGGCGGAGGCGGAGTCGGTGGGGGTGGGATCCGGGTCGGCGGACGGCGGAACGGACGGCGTCGGACCGGTGGAGGCCGAGGCCGTGCCGGTCGGTGGCGGGGACTGCGGTCCGCCGGTGCCGCCGGGGGCGGAAGGCGCGGGGGCGGTGCCGTATCCGTCGATCGAGACGACCGTTCCGGCCGGGGCGATCGCCACCCGGGCGCTCCAGTGCCCGGACGGCTCGCGCAGCTGGTCGACGTGCACCTTGATCGTCAGCGACGCGCCGGGCGCCAGCGTTCCGGACGACCGGCTGAGGTAGAGCCAGGCCGCTTGCGTCGTGGCCGACCAGCGGACCGGGGAGTCGCCGGTCGCGGTGAGGGTGATCAGTGTGGTGTCGCCGCTGCTGCTCGCCGTCACGTCGAGGTGGCCCGCGCTCCTGCGGCCGGCCCCCACGACGCTGACCACCGCCACGGAGACGTCCGAACTCCCGGTGGCGCGGGCGCCTGCCCTGGTGCTGGCGTTGCCCGCGTTCTCGTAGCCGCCAGCCCCCGAGCCGTCGAGGCTGCCGGGGCCTTGCGCCTCGGTCGTGCTCGCGGAGCGGCCGTCGGCGCCCTCCCCGGTCTCGGCGCCCCGGTACGCGGCCCACAGCGCGAGCACGGGAGCCGCGACCACGGTGGCGACGACGGTCGTGGTGACCGCACGCGCGCGAAGCCGGTCCCGGCGGGCCGCGTGGTCCTTGGGATCCATCGGGAAGCCGCGCCGGTCGAAGCGCGGGGCGGCTCCCCGCGCGCGGGGAGCGTGCGCCATCGCCGCGTGCAGTGCCGCTCGGGGCGCCTCCAGGACGGGCAGTTCGGCGGGCGTGAACATGGCCCCGGGCCAGCGACCGGGCACGGCGCGCTCGGCGGCGCGGCGGCAGCGCGGACAGTCGTCGACGTGCCGGACCAGTTCGCGGCGCAGGGTCGCGCTGAGCACGAGCTGGTGGTCGCCGGTGAGGTGGGCGACGCCGGGGCAGCCGCCGGTCTCGACGACGGCGAGGGCCGCGCGGGTGCGCTCGACCTCGCAGGCGGCGGAGGCGAGCAGTTCGCGGGCGGCCGCGGGATCCAGGCCGACGACGGCGGCCACCTCGTGGGCGGCGAGGTGGTGGCGCACGGCGAGTTCGAGCGCCTCGCGCTGCTCGGGGCTGGTGCCCGCGGCCTCCGGCCAGGCCAGCCGGGCGAGCTCCCGCCGCCGCAGCTCCTGGACCTCCTCGGACACGGGCGACGCGGCGGACGGAGCAACGGGCTGCCCCACGGACAGCCCGGCGGGGTGCGGAGGCTGCTGGGACTGCGGGGGCTGCGGGGGCTGGTGTACGGGATGCCCGGCGGGCTGCGGGGTGCGCCGCCGGGGGTCGGGCCGGCCGGCCGCGTGCGTGCTCTGGCGCCGCTGTCTGGCCTCGGTCAGCTTGCGCAGACAGGCCCAGCGGGCCAGTGCGTACAGCCAGGCCCTGAGGTTCCCGGCGGCCTCCGGGACGCGCTGCCCGCGCCGCTCGACGAGCGCCAGGACGTCACCCAGGGCGGCGGTCGCCGTGTCGTGGTCGCAGAGCACGGACAGGCAGTACGTGAACAGGCCGTCCAGGTACGGCTCGTAGCACGCGGGCGGCCGCTGGGGCTGCGTGTGCGCCGCGGCATGACCGCGCGCCCGGTGTGCGCCGGTGGTGCGGGGCGAGGTGTCCGGACTGCTGCTCATCACCTGTGCGACCGTAGGCGGCCCGAGCAGGTCCCTTCCGGCGCCTTGAGCACTTTTAATCCGGACGGGTGAAACGATCCCTCATAAGGGGACAGGGGGGTTGCGCTCCGTGGCTCGTTCGCGCCATGGCGTGGCCGGTTCACGGTGGCCCCGGGAGCGGGCGCGCGGTGGGCACGGGCCGAGCGTCGGCCGGACGCGGGCCGAGCGTCGGCCGGACGCGGGCCGGAATCGGGTGGGCGGCGGCCGGAATCGGGTGGGCGGCGGCCGGAATCGGGTGGGCGGCGGCCGGAATCGGGTGGGCGTGGGGGCGTTGTCAGTGGCTGCGGCTACGGTTTCGTCCATGGCTGCCCGTACGAAGACCACCAAGGACCGCCCCTCCTTCCGCTGCACGGAGTGCGGCTGGCAGACGGCCAAGTGGCTCGGCCGCTGCGCCGAGTGCCAGGCCTGGGGGACGGTCGAGGAGTACGGCGCGCCCGCGGTCCGTACGACGGCACCGGGCCGGGTCACCACCTCCGCGGTGCCCATCGGGCAGGTCGACAGCCGGCAGGCCACCGCCCGGAGCACCGGGGTGCCCGAACTGGACCGGGTCCTGGGCGGCGGACTCGTGCCCGGTGCGGTCGTGCTGCTGGCGGGCGAGCCCGGCGTGGGCAAGTCGACCCTCCTGCTCGACGTCGCGGCGAAGTCGGCCAGTGACGAGCACCGCACGCTCTACATCACGGGCGAGGAGTCGGCGAGCCAGGTCCGGCTGCGCGCCGACCGCATCAAGGCCCTCGACGACCATCTGTACCTCGCCGCCGAGACCGACCTCTCCGCCGTGCTCGGCCATCTGGACGCGGTGAAGCCGTCGCTGCTGATCCTGGACTCCGTCCAGACGGTGGCCTCGCCGGAGATCGACGGCGCCCCCGGCGGCATGGCGCAGGTGCGCGAGGTCGCGGGGGCCCTGATCCGGGCCTCCAAGGAGCGCGGGATGTCGACCCTCCTGGTGGGCCACGTCACCAAGGACGGGGCGATCGCAGGACCGCGCCTGCTGGAGCACCTGGTGGACGTCGTGCTCCACTTCGAGGGCGACCGGCACGCGCGCCTGCGCCTGGTGCGCGGCGTCAAGAACCGGTACGGCGCGACGGACGAGGTCGGCTGCTTCGAACTGCACGACGAGGGCATCATCGGCCTCACCGACCCCAGCGGGCTCTTCCTGACCCGTCGTGACGAGCCGGTCCCCGGCACCTGTCTGACGGTCACCCTGGAGGGCCGCCGTCCCCTGGTGGCCGAGGTCCAGGCGCTCACCGTCGACTCGCAGATCCCCTCCCCGCGCCGCACGACCTCCGGCCTGGAGACCTCCCGTGTCTCGATGATGCTCGCGGTCCTGGAGCAGCGCGGCCGGATCAGCGCCCTCGGCAAGCGGGACATCTACTGCGCGACGGTGGGCGGCGTGAAGCTCTCGGAGCCCGCCGCGGACCTGGCCGTCGCGCTCGCGCTCGCCTCGGCCGCGAGCGACACCCCGCTGCCCAAGAACCTCGTCGCGATCGGCGAAGTGGGCCTCGCGGGCGAGGTCAGACGGGTCACGGGCGTGCAGCGCAGACTCGCCGAGGCCCACCGGCTCGGCTTCACGCACGCGCTCGTGCCGGGCGACCCGGGCAAGATCCCTCCCGGTATGAAGGTCCTGGAAGTCGCCGACGTGGGGGACGCGCTGCGGGTCCTGCCGCGCTCGCGTCGCCGAGAGGCCCCACGGGAGGAGTAGGACCGCCGGTAGACTTTGCCCTGGTCTCGCCCGTCCGTACGAAAAGAGTGCGCGAAACGGGAGCGCCCAGAACCTGCGACCGGAGGAGTGCAGTGGCAGCCAACGACCGGGGAGCAGCTCCCGGGAAGTCCGGCGGGAGTTCCGGTGTCGAGGGCCGGATGCGCGCCTCGCTGAGTGCTGTGGCGCCCGGTACGGCCCTGCGCGACGGTCTGGAGCGGGTGCTGCGGGGCAACACCGGCGGGCTCATCGTGCTCGGGTCCGACAAGACCGTCGAGTCGATGTGCACGGGCGGTTTCGTGCTGGACGTCGAGTTCACCGCCACACGGCTGCGTGAGCTGTGCAAGCTGGACGGCGGCATCGTCCTGTCGTCGGACCTGTCGAAGATCCTGCGCGCGGGCGTGCAGCTGCTGCCCGACCCCACGATCCCCACCGAGGAGACCGGCACCCGGCACCGCACGGCGGACCGGGTCTCCAAGCAGGTCGGCTTCCCGGTGGTCTCGGTCTCCCAGTCCATGCGGCTGATCGCGCTCTACGTCGACGGGCAGCGCCGCGTCCTGGAGGACTCGGCGGCGATCCTGTCCCGCGCCAACCAGGCCCTGGCGACCCTGGAGCGTTACAAGCTCCGCCTCGACGAGGTCGCGGGCACGCTGTCGGCGCTGGAGATCGAGGACCTGGTCACCGTCCGTGACGTCTCGGCGGTGTCCCAGCGCCTGGAGATGGTGCGACGCATCGCCACCGAGATCGCCGAGTACGTGGTCGAGCTGGGCACGGACGGCCGTCTTCTCGCCCTCCAGCTCGACGAGCTGATCGCGGGCGTGGAGCCCGAGCGGGAACTCGTCGTCCGGGACTACGTGCCCGAGCCCACCGCCAAGCGGTCCCGCACGGTCGACGAGGCGCTCGCCGAACTCGACGCCCTCAGCCATGCCGAGCTGCTCGAACTGTCCACGGTGGCGAAGGCGATGGGCTACACCGGCTCTCCCGAGACGCTCGACTCCGCGGTGTCCCCGCGCGGGTTCCGCCTGCTGGCCAAGGTGCCGCGGCTGCCGGGCGCCATCATCGACCGCCTGGTGGAGCACTTCGGCGGTCTGCAGAAGCTGCTCGCCGCCAGCGTGGACGACCTCCAGACGGTCGACGGCGTCGGCGAGGCGCGGGCCCGCAGTGTCCGCGAGGGCCTGTCGCGGCTGGCGGAGTCGTCGATCCTGGAACGCTACGTCTGAGGCGCTTTCGCGGAGGTTCCGCTCCGGCGCCGCACCGCGCCCGGCGGCGGACTCAGTCCGCCGACAGCACGAACGACGTCTGCTTCGTCGGGAACCCCGGAGCCTTCGCCTCCACCAGATAGGTGCCCGGCCCCGCCGAACCGGCGGGAGGCGTCGCGCACTTGGGGGCGCTCGGCCTGCGGTCCCACTTCACGGTGTAGGTGGCGCTGCTGTCCGCCGGCACCCGGTAGAACCGGTTCGCGGAGTCCCCGGGGCAGTCGTCGGACGCCCAGTACGCGCTGCCGCTGCCGGTCTGAGTGATCGTCAACACCGTGTTCCGCGGCCCCAGATCGACCTTGCAGTCGTTGGCGGAGGAGTTCTTCGCGGTCAGCCGGAAGGTGGGCGCCTGGTCCGGGGTGTAGGTGTTGCGGACGCTGTTCAGCGTCAACGTGATCACGCTGGCAGTGCAGTTGGGCAGCTGGGAGCCGGCGGGCAGTGCGCCCGTACCGCCACCGCCGCCCGTACCGTCGCCCGAACCGCCCCCGGAGGAAGCGGAGTCGTCGCCGCTCGCGGTTCCGCCGGAGCCGCCCGCGCCGGAGTCCGACCCGGAGGCCGAACCGGACGCCGAGCCCGAGCCGGAGGGGCTTACCGTGCTCCCGCCGGTCGACTCGTCACGTCCGCCCGGGGCTTGACTGATCGCCGGCCCGGAACCGGACGGCCCGGGGGTGATCGAGGAGGCGGGATTCTTGCCGTTCGAACCGTCGGCGTCATGCTTGGCGCCCCCGCCGCCGGAGGTGACGAGCCACGTCACCAGCAGCGCCAACAGGGCGACCACGGACAGCATTACGGCCCTCCGACGCCAGTAGATGGTGGAGGGAAGTGGCCCGATCGGATTGCGCAGAGATCCCACGGCGCAAACTTTACGAGAGATCCCCCCGTTAGCAGGCCCCACCCGCCGCCGATCCCCAACTTTTCCGGATCATCATTCCGGAAACAGAGGTTCCGGTCCGTTTTGTGAAGCGGTCGGCACGGTCACCGGTGAGGCGGTCGGCACGGTCACCGGACGGCCCCCGAACCGGGCCAGCCTCGAACCACGCCCGGCCGACCCGTGGCAGGATCGGAAATGCCATGACTGCGCCCACGAAACCCCCGCACACCGTCCCGGCCCCCGGCTCCCCCGGCAGCCCGGTCGACGGAACGCATCTGCACACGCCCGTCATCACCTGGTTCGACACCCACGCCCGCGACCTGCCCTGGCGGCACCCGGAGGCCGGCCCCTGGGGGGTGATGGTGAGCGAGTTCATGCTCCAGCAGACGCCGGTGAACCGTGTCCTGCCGGTCTACGAGCAGTGGATGGCCCGCTGGCCGCGCCCCGCCGACCTCGCCGCGGAGGCACCCGGCGAGGCCGTACGCGCCTGGGGCCGGCTCGGCTACCCGCGCCGCGCCCTGCGCCTGCACGGCGCCGCGGTCGCCATAACGGACCGGCACGGCGGCGACGTACCGTCCGACCACGCCCAGCTGCTCGCCCTGCCCGGGATCGGCGAGTACACGGCCGCCGCCGTCGCGTCGTTCGCGTACGGCCGGCGCCACGCCGTGCTGGACACCAATGTCCGCCGGGTCTTCGCCCGCGCCGTGACCGGCGTCCGGTACCCGCCGAACGCGACCACCGCCGCCGAACGCAAGCTGGCCCGCGCCCTGCTGCCCGAGGAGGAGCGGACCGCGGCCCGCTGGGCGGCCGCCTCCATGGAGCTCGGCGCGCTGGTGTGCACGGCCAAGAGCGAGGCCTGCCATCGCTGCCCGATCGCCGGGCAGTGCGCCTGGCGGCTCGCCGGGAAGCCGGAGCACGAGGGCCCGCCGCGCCGCGGCCAGACGTACGCGGGCACGGACCGGCAGGTCCGCGGCAAGCTGCTGGCCGTCCTGCGCGAGGCCCATACCCCGGTTCCGCAGGCCGCGCTCGACCGGGTGTGGCACGAGCCGGTGCAGCGCGCCCGGGCCCTCGACGGGCTCGTGGCGGACGGTCTGGTGGAGCCGCTGCCGGGCGGCCGGTACCGGCTGCCGTTGACCTGACGCATGGTCACCACACAGGAAGGCGCGCTTCTTCACAGCCGGTTCCAGGACCACACCTAGCCTCGCGACTCAAAAATCCCCCCATACCAGCACAATTCACCCCTCCTCCTTACCCTCGACCTACTTCCGTTACACAACCGACGGACAGCCGAGGGCTTCCCGCAGGCTGCTTCGGACAGCCCCGTGACAACACCTCCGTAGCTTCGTTTGCGTGCCCGGCACCACCACGGGGACGACGGACGGGCCGGAGTAAAACGGGGAACGGAGGCGGTTGATCATGGCGCAGGGCGAGGTGCTCGAATTCGAGGAGTACGTCCGCACCCGGCAGGACGCGCTGCTGCGCAGCGCGCGTCGGCTGGTCCCGGACCCGGTCGACGCCCAGGACCTCCTCCAGACGGCGCTGGCGCGGACGTACGGCCGCTGGGAGGGCATCGCGGACAAGCGGCTGGCCGACGCCTATCTGCGCCGGGTCATGATCAACACACGGACCGAGTGGTGGCGGGCGCGCAAGCTCGAAGAGGTGCCGACCGAGCAGCTGCCGGACGCCTGCGTCGACGACTCCACCGAGCAGCACGCCGACCGGGCCCTGCTGATGGACGCCCTGAAGGTGCTCGCCCCGAAGCAGCGCAGTGTCGTCGTGCTGCGACACTGGGAGCAGATGTCCACGGAGGAGACGGCCGCGGCCCTGGGCATGTCGGCCGGAACGGTCAAGAGCACGCTGCACCGGGCGCTCGCCCGGCTCCGCGAGGAGCTGGAGAGCCGTGATCTGGACGCACGCGCGCTGGAGCGTGAGGAGCAGGAGCGTTGCGCGGCCTGACCGGCACCGGGCCCACTGCGGCCCGCGGAACCTTCCAGGCGGTGTTCACGACGATGCTCGTGATCACCGCCCTCGGGCTTTTCGCCGCCGGCTGCGCCACCGGCGGCACCGGCGCCCGTGACGAGGGACCGGCGCACTCCGACACCGTCGCGGGCGCCGTCCCCTCCCTCGCGGCCTCGCCCTCCGGCACCCCGGCCCAGGTGGACGCGGTGCGGCTCGTCAAGGCCGACCCGAAGGTCTCCGCGGAGGTCAAGCGGGGGCTGAAGCCGTGTGTCGGCGACGACTACCCGGTGGACGTCTCCTACGGCGACCTGACCGGAGGGTCGTCGAGCGACATCGTCGTGAACGTGCTGACCTGCGCCGACGCGGTCGGTCTGGGCTCCTACGTGTATCGCGAGCAGGATGGCGGCTACACGGACGTGTTCAAGGTCGAGGAACCCCCGGCATACGCGGAGATCGACCGCGGCGACCTGGTGGTGACCAAGCAGGTGTACGGCAAGGACGACCCGGTCTCGAGTCCGTCCGGGGAGAACGTGATCACGTACCGCTGGTCCGTGGACCGCTTCATCGAGGAGTACCGGTCGTACAACGACTACAGCAACGCCGCGGGCACGGCGCCGACCCCGGCGCCCGACCGCAGATGACCGGGCACAGACGAACCGGTCGTCTGCGGTCGGGCCGCGGCGCGAGGAACCCGAGCGCGAACGACCCGACCGACCACCGCACCGACCGCCGGAAGGACTGAGAACACCGCGATGGCAGACCAGACCCACGTGCTGTTCGTCGAGGACGACGACGTCATCCGCGAGGCCACCCAGCTCGCGCTGGAGCGGGACGGCTTCGTGGTCACCGCGATGCCCGACGGGCTGTCGGGCCTGGCGGCGTTCCGCGCGAACCGGCCCGACATCGCGCTGCTGGACGTCATGGTGCCCGGCCTGGACGGCGTCAGCCTGTGCCGGCGCATCCGGGACGAGTCCACGGTTCCCGTGATCATGCTGTCGGCGCGCGCCGACGCCATCGACGTCGTCCTCGGCCTGGAGGCGGGCGCCGACGACTATGTGACCAAGCCGTTCGACGGCGCCGTGCTGGTGGCCCGCATCCGCGCCGTGCTGCGCCGCTTCGGACACGCCGGCGGGGCCGACCGCGCGGGCGAGGCCGCTGCCGCCGCCACCGGCGGGGTACTGGCCTTCGGCGAGCTGGAGATCGACACCGAGGGCATGGAGGTGCGCCGCGCCGGTCAGCCGGTGGCCCTCACCCCGACCGAGATGCGGCTGCTGCTGGAGTTCTCCTCCGCACCGGGCACGGTGCTCTCGCGCGACAAGCTCCTGGAGCGCGTGTGGGACTACGGGTGGGGCGGGGACACCCGCGTGGTCGACGTCCATGTGCAGCGGCTGCGTACCAAGATCGGCCAGGACCGCATCGAGACGGTCCGCGGCTTCGGTTACAAGCTGAAGGCCTGAGCGGGGCGATTCATGCAGGTCACACGGGAGATCATCGACCGTCTGAGCCTGTCCGGCGGCAAGCGTCCGGGCATTCGTACGGGGCTGCGGTGGAAGCTGAGCGCGGCCATCGCGCTGGTCGGCGCACTGATCGCGCTCGCGCTCAGCGTGGTGGTGCACAACGCCGCCCGGGTCTCGATGCTGGACAACGCGCGCGACCTCGCGGACGAGCGGGTGCTGATCGCCCAGCACGGCTACGAGGCGTCCGGACGGCTCAACTTCCCCAACATCAAGATCGACGACATGGATCTGCCCGCGGAGCTGCGGGAGAAGGTGACCGAGGGGCGCCGGGCGACGTTCGTGTCCGACAGCGCGGGCGGGGAGCCGGACATCTGGGCGGCCGTACCGGTCAAGGACGGGCATGTGCTGTCGCTGCACACCGGGTTCACCGACCGCAGCACGAACATGCTCAAGGACCTCGACCAGGCTCTGGTGATCGGCTCGATCGCGGTGGTCCTCGGCGGGAGCGCGCTCGGCGTGCTCATCGGCGGCCAGTTCTCGCGCCGGCTGCGCAAGGCGGCCGCCGCGGCCAACCAGGTCGCCAGGGGCGAGCCGGACGTACGGGTGCGCGCCGCCATCGGCGGGGTCGTACAGGACGAGACGGACGATCTGGCGCGCGCGGTCGACGCGATGGCGGACGCCCTCCAGCAGCGTCTGGAGGCGGAGCGGCGGGTCACCGCGGACATCGCGCACGAGCTGCGCACCCCGGTGACCGGGCTGCTGACGGCGGCCGAGCTGCTGCCGCCGGGCCGGCCCACGGAACTCGTGCTGGACCGGGCGAAGGCGATGCGGACCCTGGTCGAGGACGTGCTGGAGGTGGCCCGGCTGGACGGCGCGTCCGAGCGGGCCGAGTTGCAGGACATCCTGCTGGGCGACTTCGTGTCGCGGCGGGTGGCGGCGAAGGACCCCGGTGTCGAGGTGCGGGTGGTGCACGAGTCGGAGGTCACCACCGACCCGCGGCGCCTGGAGCGGGTGCTGTTCAACCTGCTGGCCAATGCCGCCCGGCACGGCAGGCCGCCGGTCGAGGTCACCGTCGAGGGCCGGGTCATCCGGGTCCGCGACCACGGTCCCGGCTTCCCCGAGAACCTGCTCGCCGAAGGGCCGAGCCGGTTCCGCACGGGCAGCAGCGACCGCTCGGGACGCGGGCACGGGCTCGGCCTGACGATCGCGGCCGGCCAGGCACGGGTGCTGGGCGCCCGCCTGACCTTCCGTAACGTCCGCCCGGCCGGGGCGCCCGAGCACATCCCGGCCGAGGGCGCGGTCGCCGTCCTGTGGCTGCCGGAACACGCGCCGACGAACACGGGAAGCCACCCGATGCTGCCGGCCGGGCAGTAGGGCCGGTGCCGCCCCTGCGCCGCCCCTGCGGCCATCGGTGAGGTCGCCCGGCACCATCCCCGCAACCACTGGCGGGGGGCCGCCCGACGCCGTCCCTTCGCCTCCTGGCGGGGTCCGCCCGGTTCCCGGCGGCCCTCCCGGCGGCCACCGGCGCGAGCCGCCCGACGGCACGACCGCGGGCCGTCCGGCAACAGGACTCCAGGCCGCGAGGCAGGACCGCGGACCGTCCGACGGCAGGACGATGAGCGGCCGTCCGCAGGACAGTGCGCGGCCGACGGCAGGACAGGGCGCGGTCGTCGGCGTGACGGCACAGGCGAAGGCCCCCGGGGCGGACACCGGCCGGGGGCCTTCGGTTCACGATCGGATCGGACGGAGTCCGGCGATCTGTGGATCAGACGGAGTCTGTCGATCCGTGGATCAGACGGACTCGGCCATCGCGGCCAGCGCCGCGTCGCCCTCGGCGCCGTCCTGCTTCGGCCCCGCTCCCTTGAGCGCGACCTCCTTGACGAACACCGACGCCACCACCACGATCACGGCCACCGCCGCTCCCAGGATGAAGGCGGAGTGCGTACCGGCCGACACCGCGTGCTGGTAGGCCTCCCGCGCCGCCGCCGGCAGCTTCGCCAGGCTCGCCGCGTCGAGCTGCGCGGACCGCTCGGTGATCTTCGAGCCAAGCGCACCGGCCCGCTCGGCCATGACGTCCTGGACCCGGTGGTTGAACAGCGCGCCCATGATCGCGACACCGAACGACGAACCGAGCGTGCGCAGCAGGGTGGTGGAGGAGGAAGCGACGCCCATGTCCTTCATCTCCACGCTGTTCTGCGCCACCAGCATGGTCACCTGCATCAGGCAGCCCATGCCCAGACCGAGGACGGCCATGTAGACACCGGAGATGAACCGGGTGGTGTCCGTGTCCATCGTCGACAGCAGGTAGAGGCCGATCACCATCAGCACACCGCCGACGATGGGGAAGATCTTGTAGCGACCGGTGTTGGTGGTGACCCGGCCGGCGACCATCGACGTGACGAGCATGGCGCCGAGCATGGGCAGCAGCAGCAGACCGGAGTTGGTCGCGGAGGCACCCTGCACCGCCTGCTGGTACAGCGGCAGGAAGAGCGTGGCGCCGAACATGGCGAAGCCGGTGATGAAGCCGATGACCGACATCAGGGTGAAGTTACGGCTGCGGAAGATGTGCAGCGGCACGATCGGCTCCGCCGCCTTGGTCTGCCAGAACACGAACCCGACCAGCGCGGCGACGCCGAGGCCGATGAGCTCCATGATCTGCGGGGACGTCCAGTCGTACTCCGTGCCGCCCCAGGTGGTGACGAGGACGATGGAGGTGATGCCGACGGTCAGCAGCGCGGCGCCCAGATAGTCGATGCGCGTCTTGGACCGCTTCTTCGGCAGGTGCAGGACGAGGCTGATCGCGGTGAGCGCGACCGCGCCCAGCGGCAGGTTGATGTAGAAGGACCAGCGCCAGCCCCAGTTGTCGGTGATGGTGCCACCGATCAGCGGACCGCCGATCATCGCCAGCGCCATGATGCCGGCCATCATGCCCTGGTACTTGCCGCGCTCGCGGGGCGGGATCAGGTCACCGATGATCGCCATGACGCCGACCATGAGACCGCCGGCGCCCAGACCCTGAACGGCCCGGAAGCCGATGAGCTGACCCATGTCCTGGGCCATGCCGCTCAGCGCGGAGCCGATCAGAAAGATCACGATCGACGACATGAAGGAGCCCTTGCGACCGTACATGTCGCCGAGCTTGCCCCAGATCGGGGTGGAGGCCGCGGTGGCGAGGGTGTACGCCGTCACGACCCAGGAGAGGTGTTCGAGTCCGCCGAGCTCGCCCACGATCGTCGGCATGGCCGTGCCGACGATCATGTTGTCGAGCATCGCCAGCATCATCGTGAGCATCAGCGCGAGCAGGACCACCCGCACGCTCTTGGGCTGTTTCTCTTCTTCCGTGTCGACCGCGTCGACCGCCTGCGTGTCCGCCATCACTCCCACTCCCCCGGGTCGAGTACTTACTTGTCGACCGGCTAGTTGACTACACTGGGCAAGGTAGACCCGTAACTAGCCGGTCGTCAAGTAAGTTTCGTGGAAGCGCGGGGAGTACGAGGATGGTCGGCATCATGGACGGCACGAAGCACCAGCGCCGCGGCAACACGCGCCAGCGCATCCAGGACGTCGCACTCGAACTGTTCGCCGAACAGGGGTACGAGAAGACCTCGCTGCGCGAGATCGCCGAGGGCCTGGACGTCACCAAGGCCGCGCTCTACTACCACTTCAAGACCAAGGAAGAGATCCTGGTCAGCATCTTCGAGGACCTGACACGGCCCATCGGGGAACTGATCGACTGGGGCAAGGGGCAGCCGCACACGCTGGAGACCAAGCAGGAGATCGTACGGCGCTACCACCAGGCCCTCATCGACGCGTCGCCGCTGTTCCGCTTCATGCAGGAGAACCAGGCGACGGTACGGGAACTGCGCATCGGCGAATCGTTCAAGGACCGGATGCGCGGCCTGCGCGACATCATCATGGACCCGGACGCCGCACTGGTCGATCAGGTCCGCTGCCTCAGCGCGCTGTTCACGCTGCACGCCGGCATGTTCGTCATGCAGGACCTCGAAGGCGACCCCGAGGACAAGCGCAGGGCCGTCCTGGAGGTCGCCATCGATCAGGTGACGCAAGCCCACCGGGGCTCGTGAGCGAACCGGTCAGACCTTCACACCCTTGGCGCGCAGGAAGGCGACGGGGTTGACCGCCGAGCCGTAGTTCGGCGTCGTGCGGATCTCGAAGTGCAGGTGCGGGCCACTGGAGTTGCCGGTGTTGCCCGACAGGGCGATGTGCTGGCCGGCGCCGACGTACTGACCTATTCGCACGTCGATGCGGGACAGGTGGGCGTACTGCGAGTACAGGCCGTTGGCGTGCTTGATGACGATGGCGTTGCCGTAGGCCGGACCGTCACCGGCGCCCCAGCCACCGGCCTTGACGACCGTTCCGCCGGACGCGGCGACGACGTTGGTGCCGCTCGGCACGGCGAAGTCCTGGCCCGAGTGCTTGTGCGCCCACATCCCGCCGGCCTGGTTGAAGGTGGCGCTCAGCGCGTAGTGGTTCACCGGCTTGACCCACACGGCCCCCGGCGCGACCGACTTGGCGGCGGACTTGGCCGCGACCGGCGCGGCGGCGGGAGCGGTGGCGGGAGCGGCGGCCGCGACCCCGGTCCCCAGCATGACCGACATCCCCAGGCCCGCGCCCAGAACGGCGACGCGGTTGCGGAGCAGGGACGTGCGGGCGTTACGGGACGAGACACGCTGGGACATCGGAACCTCACGACTTCGGGGACAGGATCGCCACCCGGCGTTCAGACGTTCGCCCGGGGCGGCCTCACCTTGGTAACCCGCGGCCCCATCTGCGCTCAAACGTGTGATCTACGACGATAGGTAGTAAACATCCACCAAAATGCACACTTCTTGACACAACCCCCATTCGGCACGGCAACACCCGGGGCACGGGAAAAGCCCTGGGGACTTGAGAGAGAATGTCCGATTTGTCATTATCCGAGGTTTCACTAACCGGGATAGTAGGGAACAAATCGCCTGTGCCGCTTGTCACCGGGCAGCAAGATCGCGGGGTCCGTAAATGTGACGCGGGCTACGCCCTGGAAACCGCACCAGTACCTCCGGGAGCGGATGCGCGAACCGGCCCCCGCGAGTGCCCGGTTGGCGTCCGGCATCGCCGCGTCGCACCGCCGGGATTCTGACGGCCCCCCAGATCACGCCCTCCGGAGGCCGACTCGCGGACGCCGCGGCCTCTCCCGCCTCAACTGAGCGCGATTCCCGCCGCTTTGTGACGCACATCTCTGTACGCCTACTACCCGGTAACCCTACGGTTCCCCTCGCGCCACCCTCACCCACGATCATGCCCATGACCCCGGCAGCGCACGGATGTGAGAGGACCCCCCACGCATGGACACAGGCTCCTGGACCCGCCGGATGTCGGCCGCCGCCGTCTGCGCGGCCGCCCTGGTGGCGATGGCCGCCCCCGCCGAGGCCGCGACGGCGGACGCCACCGTCTCGGCCGCCGCCACGAAGACCGACTACGCGACCTGGCAGCGGGACTGCCAGGCCGTGATGGACCAGGCCCTGCCGTACCTGGAGCAGCGCATCGCCGCCGCCCGGCCCGGCGAGAGGCCCGCCGTCGTGCTCGACATCGACAACACCGCGCTCGAGACCGACTTCGGCTTCAGCTACCCGCAGCCCGCCAACAAGCCGGTCCTGGCGGTCGCCCGGTACGCCCAGGAGCACGGCGTCTCCGTCTTCTTCGTCACCGCCCGGCCGGGGATCGTCCGCCTGCCCACCGAGTACAACCTGGAGCACGACGGCTACCAGGTCTCCGGTCTCTATGTGCGCGGGCTGTTCGACCTCTTCAAGGACGTCGCCGCCTACAAGACCGCCCAGCGCGTCGACATCGAGTCGAAGGGCTACACGATCATCGCGAACATCGGCAACAGCGCCACCGACCTCTCGGGCGGCCACGCAGAGCAGACCTACAAGCTGCCCGACTACGACGGGCAGCTGTCCTAGGACACGTCCCGGCGCCGCCCGGGGGGCCTGCGCCGAAGCCTGCCCCTGGGCCTGCTCTGTGGCCCGCCCTGAGGCCTGCGGTGAACCCACCCGGACATGCGCAGAAGGGGGCCGGTGCTTGGAAAGCACCGGCCCCCTTCTGGCGTCGCCCTGGGGCTTACGCGTCCTTGCTCAGGTTCGGTCCGGCACCGCCGGCCGCCTGCTCGATCGGCGGGACGTCGGGCAGCGCCGACTTCTCCTCACCGCGGAAGGTGAAGGTCGCCGAGTCGCCCTCGCCCTCGGTGTCCACGACCACGATGTGACCGGGACGCAGCTCGCCGAAGAGGATCTTCTCCGACAGCGTGTCCTCGATCTCGCGCTGGATGGTGCGGCGCAGCGGCCGGGCGCCCAGCACGGGGTCGTAGCCCTTCTTGGACAGCAGCTCCTTCGCGGACTGGGAGAGCTCGATGCCCATGTCCCGGTCCTTGAGGCGCTCGTCCACCTTGCCGACCATCAGGTCGACGATCCGCAGGATGTCGGCCTGGGTGAGCTGCGGGAAGACCACCACGTCGTCGACGCGGTTGAGGAACTCGGGCCGGAAGTGCTGCTTGAGCTCGTCCGAGACCTTGTTCTTCATGCGCTCGTAGTTGGTCTTCGTGTCGCCCGAGGCCGCGAAGCCCAGGTTGAAGCCCTTGGAGATGTCCCGGGTGCCGAGGTTGGTCGTCATGATGATGACCGTGTTCTTGAAGTCCACGACCCGGCCCTGGGAGTCGGTCAGACGACCGTCCTCCAGGATCTGCAGCAGCGAGTTGAAGATGTCCGGGTGGGCCTTCTCGACCTCGTCGAAGAGGACGACGGAGAACGGCTTGCGGCGGACCTTCTCGGTCAGCTGGCCGCCCTCCTCGTAGCCCACGTAGCCGGGGGGCGAACCGAAGAGACGCGAGACCGTGTGCTTCTCGCTGAACTCCGACATGTCGAGGGAGATCAGCGCGTCCTCGTCACCGAAGAGGAACTCGGCGAGCGCCTTGGACAGCTCGGTCTTACCGACACCGGACGGGCCGGCGAAGATGAACGAGCCACCGGGGCGCTTCGGGTCCTTCAGACCGGCACGCGTACGGCGGATCGCCTTCGACAGCGCCTTGACGGCGTCGACCTGGCCGATGACCCGCTTGTGGAGCTCGTCCTCCATGCGCAGCAGGCGGGACGACTCCTCCTCGGTCAGCTTGAAGACCGGGATGCCGGTGGCGGTCGCGAGGACCTCGGCGATCAGCTCGCCGTCGACCTCGGCGACGACGTCCATGTCGCCGGCCTTCCACTCCTTCTCCCGCTTGGCCTTGGCGGCCAGGAGCTGCTTCTCCTTGTCGCGCAGGGAGGCGGCCTTCTCGAAGTCCTGCGAGTCGATCGCGGACTCCTTGTCCCGGCGGACACCGGCGATCTTCTCGTCGAACTCGCGCAGGTCCGGCGGCGCGGTCATCCGGCGGATACGCATCCGGGAGCCGGCCTCGTCGATCAGGTCGATGGCCTTGTCCGGCAGGAAGCGGTCCGAGATGTACCGGTCGGCCAGGGTGGCGGCCTGGACCAGCGCCTCGTCCGTGATGGACACGCGGTGGTGCGCCTCGTAGCGGTCGCGCAGACCCTTGAGGATCTCGATCGTGTGCGGCAGGGACGGCTCCGCGACCTGGATGGGCTGGAAGCGGCGCTCCAGGGCCGCGTCCTTCTCCAGGTGCTTGCGGTACTCGTCCAGCGTGGTCGCACCGATGGTCTGGAGCTCACCACGGGCCAGCATCGGCTTCAGGATGGAGGCCGCGTCGATGGCACCCTCGGCCGCACCGGCACCGACCAGCGTGTGCAGCTCGTCGATGAACAGGATGATGTCGCCGCGGGTGCGGATCTCCTTGAGGACCTTCTTCAGGCGCTCCTCGAAGTCACCGCGGTAGCGGGAACCGGCGACCAGGGCACCGAGGTCGAGGGTGTAGAGGTGCTTGTCCTTGAGGGTCTCGGGCACCTCGCCCTTGACGATGGCCTGGGCGAGGCCCTCGACGACGGCGGTCTTGCCGACGCCGGGCTCACCGATCAGCACCGGGTTGTTCTTGGTACGGCGGGACAGCACCTGCATGACCCGCTCGATCTCCTTCTCGCGCCCGATGACCGGGTCGAGCTTGGACTCACGAGCGGCCTGGGTGAGGTTCCGGCCGAACTGGTCGAGGACCAGGGACGTCGAGGGAGTGCCCTCGGCAGGCCCGCCGGCGGTGGCGGTCTCCTTGCCCTGGTAGCCCGACAGCAGCTGGATGACCTGCTGGCGGACACGATTGAGATCGGCACCCAGCTTGACCAGGACCTGGGCGGCGACGCCCTCGCCCTCACGGATCAGGCCGAGGAGGATGTGCTCCGTGCCGATGTAGTTGTGGCCGAGCTGAAGCGCCTCGCGGAGCGACAGCTCCAGGACCTTCTTGGCACGGGGGGTGAAGGGAATGTGGCCGGACGGGGCCTGCTGGCCCTGGCCGATGATCTCCTCCACCTGCTGGCGGACCGCCTCGAGCGAAATCCCGAGGCTCTCAAGGGCCTTGGCGGCGACACCCTCACCCTCGTGGATCAGGCCCAGGAGGATGTGCTCGGTGCCGATGTAGTTGTGGTTGAGCATCCGGGCTTCTTCCTGAGCCAGGACGACAACCCGCCGCGCGCGGTCGGTGAACCTCTCGAACATCGTTAATCGCTCCTCAGAGCGGTCAGGCAGTGGGGGGAACTTCCCCTCCCTGTCCTTCCGCAGCTTAGTCCCGCGAGCGGGGACCGCTCATTCCAACTGCCGACACCGTCCTTGGCCTCCTGACCCCGAACGCCGACATCTGCTCCAACCCGATGGTGCGAGACGATGTTCCCGCAGGCCAGGCAGTTACCCTCAACGGCAGTACGCCGATGGCGAACGTGAGACGGCCTTTCCTGCGTGTCGCCCCCTCCCACTAGGGATGTCTTACCCGTGGGAGCGGACAGTCCATGCCGCGCGCACCGATTCCCTCCGCTACGGGCGAACAACCTCACGCCTCCCCGCACCCCCGCACGCCCCTTTGAGTCCTCACGCTGTGCAGCCATCGGCGCACTCAGCGTAACTCGGGGGATCTGGGGGCGGTTGCACTTGGCATGGTTGGCTCAGTCACCGCGGTGCCCCTTTCCAGTCCTTCCCGTCGGCTCGCCGCTCCGGACGACCGGATGCGGCACTGGTACGAGAACGCGCTGGGCTGGGCGACCGTGCCCGGAGAGCCGGTACGGCTGGTCACGGGCCTGCGCTTCGACGTCCTGGACGTCCCCGCCGAGGCGGGTCTGGGGGCCCTGAGGCACCTGGCTCCGGACTCCCCGGTGGCTCTGAAGGGCGACCGGATGCGGCTGCTGACGGCCGTCGGCAGCGCGGAGGAACTGCCGGGGCTCCTGGACTGGCTGGAGTGGGGCGCGCTGGCGCCCGATCTGGTGGCGTTCGGCGTGGGCGGACACACGGAGGCGCCGCTACCGCCCGGCCCGGGGCCGGCCGGCGGCCCGCAGATCTCCCCGGACGACCGTCGGCCTCTTCAGGGGGCCGCGGTGTGGCTGCGGCCCCCCGCGCCGGGACGCGAGGTCGAGGCGTCGCTGCCGACGCTGTCGGCCATGGGGGGCGGAGGGGGCGCCCCCGATCTCGCACGCCTCGTGGACACGGTGGCCACGCGGTGCCACCGTGCCAGGCTGCGGCGCGCGGGCGTTCAGCCGTTGGCCTTCTCGTAGGCCTCGCGGATGATCGCGGGAACACGGCCGCGGTCGTTGACCTCGAAACCGTTCTCCTTGGCCCAGGCGCGGATCTGCGCGGTGTCCTGGCTGCCGCCGGAAGCGGCGCGCGCCTTTCCACGGCCACCCGAAGCGCGGCCTCCGGTACGCCGACCACCCTTCACATAGGGGTCGAGAAGGCTGCGCAGCTTGTCTGCATTGACGGTCGTGAGATCGATCTCGTACGTCTTGCCGTCCAGCGCGAACGTCACGGTCTCGTCCGCCTCGCCGCCGTCGAGGTCGTCGACAAGAAGGACCTGAACCTTCTGTGCCACCGGATTTCCTTTCATCGAAAACGTGAGGGCCGGATGCCCGCGGCGTCCGCCGTTTCGCCGCCCCTTGTTATATCCACTACTGCAGTACGTCGGAAAGCAAACCGCTTTTCCGGGAAAAACACAAACCCCCGGCAGAGGCCCAAGGGCCGCTCCGGCGCCGGAAACATGCGCGTTTCGGACATAGGGAACCTGGGCAGCGTCCGTCGGGTTGTCCGCGCTTGTGCCCCGGCGGAATATGCCTTGAGGAACCGCGCGATGCCCGGCGATCACAGATGCAGAAGCATCCGGCTGTTGCCCAAGGTGTTCGGTTTCACTCGTTCGAGACCGAGGAACTCCGCGACGCCCTCGTCATAGGAGCGCATGAGTTCCGCGTACACATCGGCGTCGACCGGCGTCTCGCCGATCTCCACGAAGCCGTGCCTGACGAAGAAGTCCACTTCGAAGGTCAGACAGAAAACCCGGCGAACGCCGAGCCGGCGCGCGGTGTCCAGCAACTTCCCCAGCAGCCGATGGCCGACGCCCAGGCCCTTGAGGCCGGGCTTCACCGCGAGGGTGCGCACTTCCGCGAGGTCTTCCCACATGACGTGCAGCGCGCCGCAGCCGACCACCTCGGCGTTGTCGTCCCGTTCGGCGACCCAGAACTCCTGGATGTCCTCGTAAAGCGTCACCATCGCTTTGTCGAGCAGGATGCCGTCCCGGGCGTACGCGTCAAGGAGTCGGCGCACGGCCGGGACATCGCCGGTCCGGGCCCGCCGGACGGTGATGGTTTTAGCGACTTCGGGGCTCTCTGACATGAGCGGACGCTATCGCCCGCCGCCCTTCGCCGCCGAGCCGGGGTTCTCCCGCGACGACGTATCGGGCGCGTCCGTATCACCGGCATCGCCAGCGGTATCGGGGGCCTCGGCGGGCGCGGGCGTTTCCGGCACCTGGACGATGCGCATGGCGTCCGACAGGGCCTGCCGCTGTTCGTCGCTCATCATGCCGAAGAACGCGACGAGAGCGGCTGCCGCGTTGTCGCTCTGCGCCCAGGCGTCGTTCATCAGCGCGGCCGCGTAGGCGGCACGGGTGGAGACAGCCTCATATCTATAGGCCCGGCCTTCCGCCTCCCGGCGCACCCAGCCCTTCTGATGGAGATTGTCCAAAACGGTCATCACCGTGGTGTAGGCGATGGTCCGTTCCCGCTGCAGGTCTTCCAGGACTTCTCGAACGGTGACCGGGCGGTTCCACTTCCACACCCGCGTCATGACCGCGTCTTCGAGTTCTCCCAATGGGCGAGGCACAGCTCAGAACAATAGTGGGAGATCCCGTCAATGGCGCCCCGGACGTGCACTTTAAGCTGCAAACGGGAACAAAAAGGGCGTACGGCGGGGAAAGCGCCGGCGCCTGACAGGGCGGGCGGGCCCTGGCTGCGCGGGCACGCGTCGTACGCCGGCGGAGGGCGTCGCCGCCCGGGGAAGCGGAGACGGGCCGCGCGGGCCCGTGGCGCGACGGCCCATCGGCTCAATGGCCCCGTGGCTCAGCGGCCCGTGGCTCAGCGGCTCAGGCTTCGGACTGCGCGGAGGTGGCCTGACGGGCGCCCTCGGCGCGCGCGAGGGCCGCGTCGACGGCGGCGTCCTCCTTGGCCTTGTTGGCCCCGCCCTGGGTCTTCACGATCACCCTGATGAGACCGATGAAGAACGCGGCCATCACGACCGGGGGCACGAGCGCGGAGACGTAGTCCATGCCCCCAGGGTAGCCACGCCGGGGCGCCGCGCCGGGGGCGGGGGACACACGGACGCGGCCCGGGGCGCGGGGGCGGATGGGCACACCGGCCCCCGCCCCCGGGCTCCGGGCTCCGGGCTCCGGGCTCCGGTCAGCCCACGGCGAGCCGCTCGGACGGACTCCCGGACGGCGCGGCGGGTTTGCGGCGCGGGAAGACCTCGCCCGGGGTCGGGACCGGACGCCGGGCCGGAGCGGGCCCCCGCGGGGCGGGGCCGGGACGGGTGGGCGCGGGTTTCACGGCGGGCTCCTTCTGGGGCTTCTCGGTCGGCTCCTCGGCGACCGCGCGGACATCGGCGCCGAGGCCGCCGGGGGAGCCGCCGGAAAGACCCCCGGGGAGCGCCAGAAGGCGGGTACGGGAGGCGGGGACGGTCGGTGCGGACGAGGTGGCCGCGGGGCCGGCCGCGGGCGCCTGGGCGCCCACCGCGGTCCGCCTGGAGACGCTCCTGGCGAGCCGGGCGCGCACGTCCTGCTCCGCGAGCGTGCGACAGCGGTCGAGGAGGGCGGCGGCGACGGGGCCGCCCCGCAGCGCCCGGAGCGCGGCGAGGTCGTCCGGGTCGGGACGGTACCCGGCGCCCAGCGCCTCCTCCAGGAGCGCGAGATAGCCGGTCGCGGTGCCGGGCAGGGCGGCGCGGTACCGGGCGAGGTCGGCCACCAGGAAGGCGCGCAGCCGGGCGCCCTCGCGCATCGCCTCGTCTAGGGACTCGGCGACACGGAGGCAGTCCTGGACGTCCTCGGCCGAGGCGGGGGCGGGGTTCAGGGCGAGGGCGAGGGCACGGCGGAGCACACGCAGCTCCTCCGCGCCGAACGCCATGCCGCCGCGGGATCCGTATGGCGTGGGCATGGAGCGACGGTACGCGCTAATCAGACAAACTCTACATAAGGGACACGCGTGGCGCGCGTGGAACCGGGAGCTCCGCAGGGGGACGCCTAGGCCTCTGGCCGACGGCGGACGCGGCGGAAGCCTCGGGGCGGCC
>NZ_JBSFIA010000059.1:0-40259 GCF_053597355.1 Streptomyces sp. NPDC001443 | reverse complement strand
AGATCTTCGTCAAGGGCGAGGTCATCAAGACCGTGCCCGAGTCGAAGATCGTGGAGACCCTGATCGAGGAGGCGATGAAGATCGCCGAGCAGATGCAGGCGGACGGGGTCGCCTCGGGCGAGCCGTCGGTCGCCGTCGCCGGCTGAGAAACGAACGGCCGGGCCCGACGGGGGCCCGGCCGACGTCGTACCCGCGGGTTCTGCCTGTACCGCTGGGCTTCGCCCGCGCTCGCCCGGCGGACGTCGTACCCGCGGGTTCTGCCTGTACCGCTGGGCTTCGCCCGCGCTCGCCCGGCCGACGTCGTACCCGCGGGTTCTGCCTGTACCACTGGGCTTCGCCCGCGCTCGCCCGGCGGACGCCGTACCCGCGGGCCCGGCCCGTAACCGCCGTACCTGCGGGCTCGGCCCGTGCCGCCGGGCTCCGTCCGGGCCGCTGCCTCGGCCGGGTCGTCAGGAGGCCGGAGAACCGGCCTCGTGACGGCCGTGTTCCAGGGTCCGGCGCCGCCGCCCGTCCCGCGCTTTCCCCACTCGGCAGGCACATGGGGCGGCGCGCCACATTTTCGGCAGGTACAGTGCGGAGATCAGCAGACCCCAGTGTGAGGCCCCCCGCTTGTTGACCCAGACCACCTCACGGGTCCTCGAACCGAGCGACCTGGACGCCGCGCTCGCCGTCCTCGACCGCGACCCGGTCACGAACGCCTTCGTGACCTCCCGGGTCCAGGTCGCGGGACTGGACCCCTGGCGTCTCGGCGGCGAGATGTGGGGCTGGTACGAGGACGGCATGCTGACGTCCCTGTGCTACGCGGGCGCCAACCTCGTCCCGATCTGCGCCACCCCCCGTGCCGTGCGCGCCTTCGCGGACCGGGCGCGCCGGGCCGGCCGCCGCTGCTCCTCCATCGTCGGCCCCGCCGAGCCCACCGCACAGCTGTGGCGGCTGCTCGAACCCGGCTGGGGCCCCGCCCGCGAGATCCGCGGCCACCAGCCGCTCATGGTCACCGACCGGATGCCCGACGACATCGCACCGGACCCCTACGTCCGCCGCGTCCGCAAGGACGAGATGGAAACGATCATGCCGGCCTGCGTGGCGATGTTCACCGAGGAGGTCGGCGTCTCCCCGATGGCCGGCGACGGCGGCCTGCTGTACCAGGCGAGGGTGGCCGAGCTCGTCGGATCCGGCCGCTCCTTCGCCCGCCTCGACGAACACGGGAAGGTCGCCTTCAAGGCGGAGATCGGCGCGGCCACCCCCCAGGCCTGCCAGATCCAGGGGGTGTGGGTGGCCCCGGAGTACCGGGGGACCGGCCTGGCGGCGCCCGGCATGGCGGCCGTGCTGCGATACGCACTGGCCGACGTGGCCCCGGTCGTGAGCCTGTACGTGAACGACTTCAACACCCCGGCCAGGCGGACCTACCGGAGGGTGGGCTTCCGGGAGGTCGGCGCGTTCATGAGCATCCTGTTCTAGGACAGGTCCTGGCCGCGGTGCTTCTCCTCGCACCTCGCCGAGCCGCTCCGTCCGTGACGACCCCTGTAGTCTCCCCGGCATGCTGCGCATCCCCGGTCACGGACACCGCGATCCCGACGACATCGTGATCGGCCCGCTCGACCTGTCGGCCCGCGTCGATGACGCGCTCGCCGTGCAGGCCGTCGCGTTCGGGCTGGGCCCCGACGAGGTGGCCGTGCGTCGCCAGATCGTGCTGCGGCACATGGCCTACCCCGGTGCCCGGGCGCTGGGCGCGACCACCGCCGACGGCCGGCTCGTCGGCTTCGTCTACGGCATGCCCAACGACCGTGCCCACTGGTGGTCCACCGTCGTGGAGCCGTATCTGCGTTCCCAGGGACTCGACTTCTGGCTCGACCACTCCTTCGTGATCACCGAGCTGCACGTCCATCCGCGCTACCAGAACCGCGGTGTCGGCCGCTCCCTGATCACCGCGATCACCGACACCGCGGCCGAGCCCCGTTCGATCCTCTCCGCGATCGACACCGACAGCCCGGCCCGCGGTCTCTACCGTTCCCTCGGTTACGGCGACCTGGCCCGGCAGGTCCTCTTCCCCAGCGCGCCGAAGCCGTACGCGGTGATGGGAGCCCCGCTGCCGCTCCTGCGCAGGCAGGCCAACCCTTAACCGATTTCCACCGGGATGGACCGCCCGGCTAACCTCCTTACCATCACCCTCAGGCAGCAGGAGATACGAGAACCATGGCGAACGTACCGGTCCAGCGCATGTCGAATCTGATGGCGAAGACGCTGCGCGACGACCCGGCGGACGCCGAGGTCCTCAGCCACAAGCTCCTCGTCCGGGCGGGCTACGTCCGTCGTACGGCCGCCGGCGTCTGGACCTGGCTGCCGCTCGGCAAGCGGGTCCTGGCCAACGTCGAGCGGATCGTCCGGGAGGAGATGGACGCGATCGGCGCCCAGGAGGTGCTGCTCCCCGCCCTGCTGCCGCGCGAGCCGTACGACGCCACCGGCCGCTGGGACGAGTACGGCCCCGAGCTGTTCCGCCTCCAGGACCGCAAGGGCGGCGACTACCTCCTCGGCCCCACCCACGAGGAGATCTTCACGCTGATCGTGAAGGACCAGGCGACCTCGTACAAGGACCTGCCGGTCATCCTCTACCAGATCCAGACCAAGTTCCGTGACGAGGCCCGTCCGCGGGCCGGCATCCTGCGCGGCCGTGAGTTCCTGATGAAGGACTCCTACTCCTTCGACCTGGAGGACGAGGGCCTCGCCCGGTCGTACGCCCTGCACCGCCAGGCCTACCAGCGGATCTTCGAGCGGCTCGGCCTGGACTACCGGATCTGTGCCGCGACCGCGGGCGCGATGGGCGGCTCCAAGTCCGAGGAGTTCCTGGCCCCGGCCGCCGCCGGCGAGGACACCTTCGCCGACTGCCCGAACTGCGACTTCGCCGCCAACACCGAGGCGATCACCTACGAGCTCGCGCCCGTCGACGGCTCCGGTGCGCCGGCCGCCGAGGAGATCCCGACCCCCGACACCCCGACCATCGAGACGCTGGCCGCCTCGCTGGGTGTGCCGGCCTCCGCCACCCTGAAGAACCTGCTGGTGAAGGTCGACGGCGAGATCGTGGCCGTGGGCGTTCCCGGTGACCGCGAGGTCGACATGGGCAAGGTCGAGGCGCACTTCGCCCCGGCGGCCGTCGAGATGGTCACCGAGGCGGACTTCGCGGGTCGCCCCGACCTGGTCCGCGGCTACGTCGGCCCGCAGGGCCTGGGCGAGAAGGTCACGTACATCGCCGACCCGCGCGTCGCCCCCGGCACGGCGTGGATCACCGGTGCCAACAAGGAGCACACGCACGCGAAGAACGTCGTCGCGGGCCGTGACTTCGAGGTCGACGCGTACGTCGACGTCGTCGTGGTGCAGGAGGGCGACCCCTGCCCGAAGTGCGGTACCGGTCTCAAGCTGGACCGCGCCATCGAGATCGGCCACATCTTCCAGCTGGGCCGCAAGTACGCCGACGCCCTCAAGCTCGACGTCCTGGGCCAGCAGGGCAAGCCGGTCCGGGTGACCATGGGCTCCTACGGCGTCGGCGTCTCGCGCGCGGTCGCCGCCCTCGCCGAGCAGACCGCCGACGAGCAGGGCCTGTGCTGGCCGCGGGAGGTCGCGCCGGCCGACGTGCACGTCGTCGCCGCGGGCAAGGCCCTCCAGACCGAACTCGCCCTCGACGTGGCCGAGAAGCTCGCCGCCGCCGGTCTGCGCGTCCTGTGCGACGACCGGCCCGGGGTCTCCCCGGGTGTGAAGTTCACGGACGCCGAGCTCATCGGCGTACCGCAGATCCTGGTGGCGGGCCGCCGCTCCGCCGAGGGTGTCCTGGAGCTCAAGGACCGCAAGACGGGCGAGCGCGAGGAGCTGACGGTCGACGAGGCGATCGCCCGCCTGGTGAACTGACCACCGCCGGAAGGCTTTTCACTTCTCACAGCCGAGGCCCACGGTCCGGCCGAGGCCCACGGCCGGGCCTCGGCCGGACCGTGGGCCGTTCCCGACCGCAGGACGTGATGCACCGTCACTGCGGAGGGGAACGGCCGGTCGTGGCGGAGCGCACGACCAGGAACGGTCACGGACACCGGCCGCCGACGCGGCGCGATTCGCCCTTGACGCGAGCGGACTGACGAGGGATCAGCAGACCTCGGCCGTAAGGAGGCCGCAGGGGGCGAGTTCGAGCGGAAGCTCGATCCGCATACCGCAGAAGCATTGCAACAGACCACCCCGTGAGGCCGGAGCTCCGAGGTCGATCATGAGGATGTCTCGAACTTCCCGGAGTACATCACTCAGTTGGAAGCCTCTGGCGACCTGGATACTGACCTCGTCCGGGTCCCAGACGGCGATTTTCGGCAGATTGTCCGCCAATGAAATGTGGATGCACACAACTGTCTCCCCAGGGATGCACAACGACACAAGTGATCCGCTCCGGGAGGTCAGCGGCTGACTGATGGTACCGACGGCCGTCGAGGCTGGGGGGAGTTTCGGTCATATTCATCCGTGGCGCGTGGACAGGCTTGCGCGCCGGCCGGAGCGTCGGCGTGTCGGGACCGCGGACCCGACACCGTGCCGCTGGCCTCAGGTGATGCGGCTGACCTGCAACATTGCCTCGGCGTCCTTCAGGAGCGCGCGCTGACGTGCCTCTGGCAATTGCCGGTACAGCTTGAGGAGCCGTGCCTCCCGCTCGTCCCCGCTCGGGCCGGGCGCGGGGCGGCCGACCGCCTCGAAGAACTCCTTGGGCGTGGTCCTCACGCCCCAGCGCCGGAACACCTCGACCATGGCGCGAAGTTTCTCCGGGTCGATGCGGGAGGTGCCGCGGGTCCGGTTCATCCACGCGTTCAGCGTCGGGTACGAGATGTCGGCCTCCGACGCCAGGTCTTTCTGGGTCTTGCCCGGGGCCTGTGCCAGGAGGCGTTCGAGCAGAGTCGCCAGGTCCACGTCCTGGCGTGCCGGATCGTCTCCGGCGTCTGGGTCTCCTGGGCGGCTCTGCTGGTTCGTCACGCCTCAGAGGATCGGCCATTGATATCTACAAGCGCAAGTAGATCGCAGACCGGCAATTCAGGCTCTTGGGGCACGATGGAGCGTTGGTGGCCTAGCCACGCATTAGTGCGCCCCTGTGCTCCCCCCGGCGGGATGTCGCGGAGTCACTTCTTCCCCTCGCGCTCCGTACATAACTTGACACTGTATGCATCTACGTGAAGACTGTAGATAACTCCGGAGGCGGGTCACCGGCTCCCGGTGGAGGTGGGCGCTCGACGCCCTTTCCGTGGGATCTGCGGGGCGCTTCTCCGGCGCCCGTGCGCAGCGGAGTTGCAGGACAGCACGTGAAACACCCCAGGCGCTTACGGCATCGGCCACCCCGCTCCGTCACGGACCGGGGCGACCGGGCGTTCGTCCGTCGCAAGAATCTACATCTACATGAATATTGAAGATGCGGAGAACCTTCGCTCCGCACCGACGACGTCGACGGGAGTACCCACTGTGTCCGCACCGAACAACGTCATCCCCGCTCCGGACGGTCCGGAGCCCGAGTTGGTCGCCCGGGCCCGCGCGGGCGACCGGGAGGCGTTCGCAACCCTCTACTACGACCACTACCGTCTCGTGTACAGCTTCCTGCTCATCCGCACGCGCAACAGGCATCTGGCCGAAGATCTGACGCAGGAGGTGTTCACCCGCGCGCTGCGCCGTATCGACGCGTTCACCTGGCAGGGCACGGCGTTCGCAGCCTGGCTGATCACCATTGCCAAGAACCTTTATCTGGACGAACTCGGCCGCGGCCGCACCCGGTTGGAGACCCCCGTCGCCGAGTTCCTGGACCCGCAGGAGCCCGGCCGCGGCCCCGAGTCCCTCGCCCTGCGCGAGTTGGAGGCCGTCGAGGCACACGAGACCGTCCGCACCGCCCTGCACACGCTCAACGCCCAGCAGCGGCACTGCGTCCAACTGCGCTTCCTCGACGAGCTGACACCCCAGGAGACGGCCGTGGCGATGGGGCGCAGCGTCGGTGCGGTCAAGGCGCTGACCCATCGGGCACTCCAGAAACTGCGCTGGACGGCCGGGGCGGTGGCGGTGTGAACAGAAACGTCCCGCACGCCGCGCGCGTGATCCGTACGGTGCTGGCGACCGTCCGCACCGAACAGGCGTCGGCCCTCGCGCACGCCCTGGACTCGGCCTGCCTCCTCGTCGACCCCGAGCGCTCCTTCGGCGTGGTGCTGTACCGGACGCCGGAAGGCGGCTGGTCGCGCACCGGACGGCCGGTCACCGAACTCGAACAGCAGGCCCTGGACTGGGACGCCGCCTGCGAGCGTGCGCAGCGGGTCGCCCAGGACATCGAGCGGCATCTCGACGACCACCCCGGCCCGCACGCCATCCGCGTCGAAGGCGACCGGGTCCGGGTCCTGCTGCGCGTCGACGGCCCCGCCGAATGGGCGCGCTGGCGCACGTACTTCGGCATCACGGTCGTCGGCGAACGGACCGAGCCCCACACCCTGACCGGTGAGGGAGAGTACGACGGCGTCCGGGTGACGGTGGTGGCCCTCGGCGCCTCCACGGCGCCGCAAGGGGCGGCGGACGGCGAGGAGAAGCGCCCCTTCCGGATCGGCGAGACCCTGTACGACCTCGCGTTACCGCAGCGCGACGCGTACGGCGACGTCTGGTACTTCCAGGGCTGCCGAAGCGGCGACGGGATGCCTCTGATGTCCCTCGACGGCCGGCCCGAGCGGTGCTCCCTCGCCAATGTGGCCGCGTATCTGGGACCGCTGTCGCCGGTGCGGGCCGACGACGAGGGCGTCACCGCGAGCCCGGCACCGAACCCGCCGGGGCTGCCCGAGGTGGCGGTGCTGCCCGGACCGGTGGCGCTGCCGAAGGCCCCGGCGCAGGCGGCGGCGTCGCACACGGCCGTACCACGCGTACTGCCGAACCTGCCGGAACCGCGCGTCATGGCGGAGGCGCACGGAGCGTGGGCGGGATCGGACCGGCCGGCGGCGTCGATGGTGTTGAACACGGATACGAACACGGACATGGACACGGACACGGGGACGGCGGCCGAGGTGCGGTCGTCGGTGACGCCGGGGCCGTGGGCGGCGGCCGAGCCGTCGCAGACGTCGGAACCCGAGGTGTGGTCGCGGGCCCAGGAGACGTGGAAGGCGGACACGCTCCGGGCGGCGGCGCTGCCGGAGGCGTCGGGGGCCTGGGTGCCGGAGGCGGGGCCGCCGCCGGTCGCGCCGGGGGCCTGGGTGGCTGCGGTGCCGAGGGCGGACGTACGGCCCGAGGCACACGGCCCGTGGGCGGCGGTGGACCTGCCCGCGGCGGACCGGTGGTCGGACGTGCCGCGGCCCCGGGTGATGACGGACCTGCCGGACCCGCGGACGGTCTCGAACGGCCCGGATCCGCGGACGGTCTCGGACCTGCACGATCAGCGGACGGTCTCGAAGCTGCCGGACCCGCGGACGATCTCGAAGCTGCCGGATCCGCGGACGGTCTCGGACCTGCACGATCAGCGGACGGTCTCGAAGCTGCCGGACCCGCGGACGATCTCGAAGCTGCCGGACCCGCGGACGGTCTCGGACCTGCACGATCAGCGGACGGTCTCGGACCCACAGGATCAGCGGACGATGTCCGACCTGCCGGCTCCGCACCCGCAGCCCGACGCGCACCCGCAACCGAACTCGCACCCGGACCCGCACTTGGCGGCGGAGCCGGAACCGCGGGCGGAGTCGCCGTCGGCACCGCGGCCCGAGCCGGCGCCGGTGCGGCGGCCCGAACGGGCCCAGCCGTCCTGGGCCGAACCGCGCGAACCACTCGTCCCGTCGGTTCCGGCGGCCGGCCCGGCGAGGCCGGTCCGATGAGTGCCGGTCGGTCGAGGGGGCCGACCGGCTCCGGAGGAGCCACGGAGGGAACACGGGCCTGGGAGTCGAGCGCAGCCTGTCGCCACCAGGACGCGGAGCTCTGGTTCTCCCGCCGCTCCTCGGCCAGGGCCGTGGCCATCTGCGCGGCCTGTCCCGTGCTGGCCCACTGCCGGGCCGCGGTGCTCAAACGTGAGAAGGGACTGCCCAAGTGCCAACGCAGCGGTGTCATCGCCGGCCTGACCGGGCCTCAGCGCTATGCCCTGGAGCGGCAGTCGGACCCGGCGCGGCCACGACCGTCCGCCGACCTGACGGCCGGACGCGCACCGGTCGCTGCACGGCGAGGGCAGCCCGCGCCGTGCGGGACCCGGGCTGCCTACCAACGGCATCTGCGCCTGCGCGAGACCGTCGACGAGGCCTGTCGCCTCGCCAATGCGCGCAGCGCCGGCCGTTACCGCCGCACCGGCTCCACCCGTGGCTGGAACGAAGACGCCCGGGGCCGCGACCGTGTACCGGACGTGGCCGGGACTCCCGGCAGTCCGCCCCGGAAGTGATCCCTCGTTCACCGCCACCGGAGTACTTCATGTCCGCACCTTCGACGGGCCCGCTGCCCGAAGAGCCCGTGGCCGGCGGCTCCCGTGCCCGCCGCTCCCGAGCCGACCGTCCCGCCGGCCGCACGGCCGCCCTGTTCCGCTTCCTCAGGCCGCGCGGGCGTGCCGCGCAGGAGACGGAGCCGCCGGAGCATCCCTCCGTCGATCTGGACAGCTGCCGACAGGAGCTGGCCCGCTGGCAGCACCACGCCGATTCCTTCGAACGGGAGCTGAGCCGCGTCGCCTTCGAGCGCGCGCACCTCCTCGCCTGGCTGGCGGCGTTGCACCCGTCGAGCGCGGTCATCACCCCGGCCGCAGGGCTCGGCGGGGACGGCACGCACCTGCTGCGGCTCGTGGCCGGGGAGCGGCAGTTGTCCTGGCACCTTCTCCCCAAGGACCTCCCGCTGTTCGGGCACGTCCCGTACGCCGAGCGCAGCACGGGACCGCTGCAGCGGGACGGCCCCGGCGCCCTGGAGCAGGCCGCGCACATCCGCAGTCACACCAGGCTGCTGGCCATCGAGGGAACCCTGTTCGCCGTCCCCGCCGAGAAACAGCCGTCGGCACGGCCCGCCGAGCACTGACACCGCCGCACGGGACGGTCCTCGGACCACCGCGAACTCCGGTTGGCAGGCTCGGGAGGCACGTCGGCCGGACCAGCGCTCCCCTGCGGGGGACCACCAGCAGGGGAGCGCTGCCCCGCACACAACATCCGCAGCTCCGCGCCCGGTTCCGCCTGTGACGGCGAGGGCCTGGCGGCCCGCGACGCCCGCGGTTCCGCGCCGGGTCCCGCCTGACGTGCCGCCGCGGCTCCGCATCCGGTGCCGCCCGTAGCCTCGCGTCGGTCCTGCCGGTCGGCCGCGTCGGGCCCCGCCGGTCGTGCCGCGCCCGGCCCATCCGCTGTGCAGCCCCGGCTCCGCCCGTCGGCCCGCTACAGCCAGCCCGCGAACTCCAGCAGCAGCTCTGCGTCCGCAGTCCGGCCCACTCTGCGCGCCCGTACCCCTGACTCCACCGCCCGGAACAGGGTCCAGCCGCGCAGCCGTTCCTGGTCCACCTCCAGCGACTCCGCGAGCCGCTTCACCCGCCGCCGGGTCGTCGACGACCCCGACGGAGAGGCGATCAGGTCCTCCACCCGGTCCCGTACCAGCCGGGCCAGGTCGAACGCGCACTCGCCGACCACCGGGTCCGGCCCCACGGCCAGCCACGGCATCCGTTCGCCCGACAGCACCTTGCTCTGCCGGAAGGTGCCGTGCAGCAGCCGGTGCTCGGGAGGTTCGGCCAGCAGTTCCGCACGCACCGCGAGGGCGACGTCGACCAGCGGCGCCAGCTCGGGATCGGCCGCCGCGCTCGCCGCCATCGCCTCGGCCTGCCGGCCGGTCCGCTCGTCCACGGTCTCGAAGACGTGCCCGGTCTCGCCGCCCGGTGGCTCGACCCACAGCCGGCGCAGCGTGCCCGCCGCCTCCAGCAGGGCCTTCGCCTCGGGCAGCGACCGCACCGAGACATCGGGGTGCAGCCGCTCCAACAGGAGCACACCCTCCGTCGTGACGCCTTCGAGCAGTTGTACGGCGCCGAGGCCGGCCCAGTGCGCCAGTGCGGCCCGCTCGCTCTCCGGCCGGGCCCGGCCCGGGGCCAGCTTCAGCACGGCGGGCGTTCCGTCGGCCCGCCGCACCAGCACCACCAGACTGCTCCGGCCGCCCGGCAGCTGGACCCGTTCCACGGTCAACTCGCTTAGCGCGACGGCCTGCCGGGCCGCCTCGGGCAGCTTCTCCAGCCAGGCGTCACCGTTCGGTGCCGTCTCGCCGAGCGCCCGCACCAGACGCTGCGGCGGTTCGAAAGCCATGCGCGAGTCGATTCCTTCCGCTCCAGGGTCACGCCGTCGGTGTCGCCGAGGCCGGCGTCACCGTCGAATCAGCACCCGCGGCGGCGCTCGCCCCCGCACTCGTCCCCGCGGTCGCACCGGTACCCGCCCACTCGGCGAGACCAGGGAAGGCTACGCTCCCGCCGCGCCAGCGCACCGCGCGGACCGCCGCCTCGCGCAGCGCCCCGGCCGCCTCGCCGCGCTGTCCGCCCTTGCTCGCCCGCACCAGGTCGGAGTACACCCCGGCCACCCGTTCCTCCAGCTCGGCGGCGAGCCGCACGGCCGCGGCGGAGTCCGCCACGGGGAACGGCAGGGCGTACGCGGCGCTCGCCGCGACCGGCTCGCCGCCCAGGTCGCGGACCTTGCGCACCAGCGCGTCCCGGCGCGCCCGGTGTGCGTCGTACGCCGTCTGCGCCTCCGCGCGCCGCTTCTCGGCGACCCGCCCGCCGACGACGCCGTACCCGTACACGGCCGCGTGCTCCGCCGCCAGCACGGCCTGCAACGCCTCCAGTTCCGGATTCTTCGCCCCGCTCACTTGGCCCCCTCCGTCAGCAGATACGCGTGTGCGGCCCCGGCCGCAGCCACCGAGGCCAGCAGCCGGGCCAGTTCGCCCGGCACGTCCAGCAGCGCCTTGGCGCGCAGGTCCGCCAACGCCCGTTCGGCCGCGGCCAGCCCGGTGAGTGCCTCCTTCTCGGTGCCCGGTACAGCGGCCGGCCCGGAGGGGGCCGACGCGGAAGACGTCGACCCGGGCGAGGCGGACCCGGACGCAGCCGACCCGTCGGGCTCCGAAGCCGGGGAGACCGAGGCGGAGGAGCCGGAGGAGGAGGCGGACGGCGTGGCGGACGGCTTCGCCTTGACGCCCCCGAACGCCGTCACATGCCGGAGCACCTCGGCCCGCAGCGGCTCGAGCCGCTGCGCCAGCCCCGGATACGCCGCGATCACCAGGTCGTATCGCTCGACGATCCCCGTGCTGTCCTGTGCCGCACGAGCCCGGGCCCGCTCGGTGACCGACGGGCCGCCGCTCGCGGTCCCCTCGGACCCCTCGCGGGCGGGGGAGCAGCCCACGAGGAGGGCGGCCCCGGCGGTGGAGGCGAGCAGGGTTCTTCTTCGCGGCCCCGAGGGGGTGCGCGGTGGCGGGAAGTACGGCACGGCAGACGTCCTCAGGGGGGCTTGTGCGAACACATGGACGGGGAGGGCGGCCCCGCCGGTGATCACGGTACCCGCGCGCCCGCCCGGCATCACTCATCGGCACCGCCCACGCGCTGGTGGACGGCAACACTCCCTGCGACCGGATACCCTTTGAGCAGACACACGCCCCATCCCACAACAGCACACGCGGCCGAGGAGTCACCCGGATGAGCACCACTCAGAGCGAGAGGCTGCGAGAACTACTGGAACCGCTCGTGACCTCCCAGGGCCTCGATCTCGAAGAGATCAACGTGGACTCCGTGGGCCGCAAGCGGGTGCTGAGCGTCGTCGTCGACTCCGACACCGGAGCGGATCTGGACCGGATCGCCGATGTGAGCCGCGCGCTCTCGGCGAAGCTCGACGAGACGGACGCGATGGGCGAGGGCGAGTACACCCTCGAGGTCGGAACCCCGGGCGCGGAGCGCGCTCTCACCGAGCACCGCCACTACGTGCGTGCTCAGGACCGGCTGGTGAGGTTCCAGCTCACCGAGGGCGGCGAACTGACCGCCCGGATCCTGACGGTCGACGAGGCCGGTCTCGACGTCGAGGTGCCCGGAGTGAAGGGCCGCAAGGCCACCTCCCGCAGGCTCGCCTTCGACGAGATCGCCAAGGCCCGGGTCCAGGTCGAGTTCAACCGCAAGGGCCGCGAGGACGACAAGGACGACAAGGGCAACAAGGACATGAAGGAAGAGGAGGAGGCGTAGCCGTGGACATCGACATGAGCGCCCTGCGGGGCTTGGTGCGGGAGAAGGAGATCTCCTTCGACCTGCTGGTCGAGGCGATCGAGTCGGCCCTCCTCATCGCCTACCACCGCACCGAGGGAAGCCGCCGTCACGCGCGCGTGGAGCTCAACCGGGAGACCGGACATGTGACCGTGTGGGCGAAGGAGGACCCCGAGGACCTCGAAGAGGGCCAGGAGCCCCGCGAGTTCGACGACACCCCGTCCGGCTTCGGCCGGATCGCCGCCACCACGGCCAAGCAGGTGATCCTGCAGCGGCTGCGCGACGCCGAGGACGACGCGACGCTCGGCGAGTACGCCGGCCGTGAGGGCGACATCGTCACCGGTGTGGTGCAGCAGGGCCGCGACCCGAAGAACGTGCTGGTCGACATCGGCAAGCTCGAGGCGATCCTGCCGGTGCAGGAGCAGGTGCCGGGCGAGACCTATCCGCACGGGATGCGGCTGCGGTCGTACGTCGTCCGGGTGGCGAAGGGTGTCCGCGGTCCGTCCGTGACCCTCTCGCGCACGCACCCCAACCTGGTGAAGAAGCTCTTCGCGCTGGAGGTGCCGGAGATCGCCGACGGTTCCGTCGAGATCGCCGCCATCGCGCGTGAGGCCGGTCACCGTACCAAGATCGCCGTGCGGTCCACCCGTTCGGGCCTGAACGCCAAGGGCGCCTGCATCGGCCCGATGGGCGGCCGGGTGCGCAACGTGATGGCCGAATTGAACGGCGAGAAGATCGACATCGTCGACTGGTCGGACGACCCGGCCGAGATGGTGGGCAACGCGCTGTCCCCGGCCCGGGTGAACAAGGTCGAGGTCGTGGACCTCTCGACCCGGTCCGCGCGGGTGACCGTGCCCGATTACCAGCTCTCGCTGGCGATCGGCAAGGAAGGGCAGAACGCCCGGCTCGCGGCCCGGCTCACCGGCTGGCGCATCGACATCCGTCCGGACACCGAGCAGGTGTCCGAGTAGCGCTCCCCCGGGAGCGGGAATAGATCCCGGCCTGTGTTGCTTGGATCACGACAACAACCGTTCGATTTTTGCCCCAAAGGGGTGAGGTCGGTGCGGGGAGGTAGACTTAGCAGTGTCTGGCCGGACGCGAGCCCGCGTATGCCCTGAACGCACCTGTGTGGGGTGCCGGGAGCGAGCGGCCAAGACCGATCTGCTGCGCATCGTGGCGGCCGGGGACGCATGCGTCCCCGATCCTCGCGGTACGCTGCCCGGCCGGGGTGCGTATGTACATCCCGTCCCGGTCTGTCTCGACCTGGCGGTACGCCGCCGGGCGTTCCCGAGGGCGCTGCGCGTCCCGGGCCCGCTCGACGTAAAGGTGTTGCGCCAGTACGTCGAGCAGTCAGAACGTTGCTGAGTAGGCAACACCGTAAGAAGCGTCGCGCGGACACCCGTGCGGCCCAGGTACCCCGCGAGTTGGAAGTAGGTCGAGATTGCGATGAGCACTCGATGAGCACGCGATGAGTACGCCCATGAAGTAGCGACGGTCCGGCCGCAACCCGGACCTAAAAGGAGCGAAGTGGCTAAGGTCCGGGTATACGAACTCGCCAAGGAGTTCGGTGTGGAGAGCAAGGTCGTCATGGCCAAGCTCCAGGAACTCGGTGAATTCGTCCGATCGGCGTCCTCGACGATCGAGGCGCCGGTAGTACGCAAACTGACAGACGCCTTCCAGGGTGGTGGCAGCGGCAAGTCCGCCGGCCGTCCCGCCCCGCGCAAGGCGGCCCCCAAGCCCGGCGCGCCCTCTCCGGCGCAGACGGCTCGTCCGGCTGCTCCGAAGCCGCCGGTCGCCCCCAAGCCCCCCGTGGCCCCGCAGCCCGCGGCCCCGGCGGCTCCGTCGGCCCCCGCGCCGGCCGCCTCCGGCCCGCGTCCGGTGCCGGGCCCCAAGCCCGCGCCGCGTCCGGCCCCGACGGCTCCCACGACTCCGGAGTTCACCGCTCCGCCGTCGGCCCCCGCCGCGCCGGCCGCTCCGGCCGCCGCCCAGGGTCCGCGCCCCGGTGCCCGTCCGGGCCCCGGCGGCCCGAAGCCCGGTGCCCGTCCGGGTGGTCCCGGCCAGGGACAGGGTCAGGCGCCCCGTTCCGACCGTTCGGACCGTCCTGACCGTGGCGCCCCGCGCCCCGGTGGTCAGGCCCCGCGTCCGGGTGCCCGTCCGGCCGGTCCCCGTCCGGGCAACAACCCCTTCACCTCCGGTGGTTCCACCGGCATGGCGCGTCCGCAGGCGCCGCGTCCGCAGGGCGCGCGTCCCGGCGGTCCCGGTGCCCCCGGCGCCGGTCCCCGTCCGCAGGCGCCCGGCGCCCAGGGCGGCGGTCCGCGTCCGCAGGCTCCGGGCGGTGCCCGTCCGTCGCCGGCCGGTATGCCCCGTCCGCAGGGCGGTCCCCGTCCCGGTGGCGGTCCCGCGGGTCCGCGTCCGAACCCCGGCATGATGCCGCAGCGTCCCGCTGCCGGCCCGCGTCCCGGCGGTGGCCCCGGCGGCCGCGGTCCGGGCGGTGCGGGTCGTCCCGGCGGCGCCGGTCGTCCCGCGGGCGGCGGCTTCGCCGGCCGTCCGGGCGGTGGCGGCGGTGCCGGTCGTCCCGGTGGTGGCGGCGGCTTCGCCGGCCGTCCCGGCGGCGGTGCCCCCGGCGCCGGTGGCGGCGGCGGTTTCGGTGGCGGCGGTGGCCGTCCCGGCTTCGGCGGTCGTCCCGGTGGTCCCGGTGGCCGTGGTGGCACGCAGGGCGCCTTCGGCCGTCCCGGCGGTCCCGCGCGTCGCGGTCGCAAGTCGAAGCGGCAGAGGCGCCAGGAGTACGAGGCCATGCAGGCCCCGTCGGTCGGCGGCGTGATGCTGCCTCGCGGCAACGGCGAAGCCATTCGCCTGTCGCGCGGTGCGTCCCTCACCGACTTCGCGGAGAAGATCAACGCCAACCCGGCGTCGCTCGTCGCGGTCATGATGAACCTCGGCGAGATGGTCACGGCCACGCAGTCCGTCTCCGACGAGACGCTCCAGCTCCTCGCCGGCGAGATGAACTACACCGTTCAGATCGTCAGCCCGGAGGAGGAGGACCGCGAGCTGCTCGAGTCCTTCGACATCGAGTTCGGCGAGGACGAGGGCGGCGAGGAGGACCTCGTGGTCCGTCCGCCGGTCGTCACCGTCATGGGTCACGTCGACCACGGCAAGACCCGACTGCTCGACGCCATCCGCAAGACGAACGTCATCGCGGGCGAGGCCGGCGGCATCACCCAGCACATCGGTGCCTACCAGGTCGCGACCGAGGTCAACGACGAAGAGCGCAAGATCACGTTCATCGACACCCCGGGTCACGAGGCGTTCACCGCCATGCGTGCCCGTGGTGCCCGGTCGACGGACATCGCGATCCTCGTCGTCGCGGCCAACGACGGCGTCATGCCGCAGACGGTCGAGGCGCTCAACCACGCCAAGGCGGCCGACGTCCCGATCGTCGTCGCGGTCAACAAGATCGACGTCGAGGGCGCCGACCCGACCAAGGTGCGCGGTCAGCTGACCGAGTACGGCCTGGTGGCCGAGGAGTACGGCGGCGACACCATGTTCGTCGACATCTCCGCCAAGCAGGGTCTGCACATCGACTCCCTGCTCGAGGCCGTGATCCTCACCGCCGACGCCTCGCTCGACCTGCGTGCCAACCCGCACCAGGACGCGCAGGGCATCTCGATCGAGTCCCGGCTCGACCGCGGCCGCGGTGCCGTCTCCACGGTCCTCGTCCAGCGAGGCACCCTGCGGGTCGGCGACACGATGGTCGTGGGCGACGCCTACGGCCGAGTGCGCGCCATGCTCGACGACAACGGCAACAACGTCGCCGAGGCGGGCCCGTCGACGCCGGTCCAGGTCCTGGGCCTGACCAACGTCCCGGGTGCGGGCGACAACTTCCTCGTCGTCGACGAGGACCGCACGGCTCGCCAGATCGCCGAGAAGCGTGCGGCCCGCGAGCGCAACGCGGCCTTCGCCAAGCGCACGCGCCGCGTCTCCCTCGAGGACCTGGACAAGGTGCTCAAGGCCGGCGAGGTCCAGCAGCTGAACCTGATCATCAAGGGTGACGCTTCCGGTTCCGTCGAGGCGCTCGAGTCGTCCCTGCTCCAGCTGGACGTCGGCGAAGAGGTCGACATCCGCGTCCTGCACCGCGGTGTCGGTGCGGTCACGGAGTCGGACATCGACCTGGCGATGGGCTCGGACGCCATCGTGATCGGCTTCAACGTCCGCGCGGCCGGCCGCGCGGCGCAGATGGCCGAGCGCGAAGGCGTGGACGTCCGCTACTACTCGGTCATCTACCAGGCGATCGAGGAGATCGAGGCGGCCCTGAAGGGCATGCTGAAGCCGGAGTACGAGGAGGTCGAGCTCGGCACGGCGGAGATCCGCGAGGTCTTCAAGTCGTCCAAGCTGGGCAACATCGCCGGTGTCCTCATCCGCTCCGGAGAGGTCAAGCGGAACACCAAGGCCCGACTCGTCCGCGACGGCAAGGTCATCGCGGAGAACCTCAACATCGAGGGCCTGCGTCGCTTCAAGGACGACGTCACCGAGATCCGCGAAGGCTACGAGGGTGGTATCAACCTCGGCAACTTCAACGACATCAAGGTCGACGACGTCATCGCGACGTACGAGATGCGCGAGAAGCCGCGGGTGTAATGCCCTGGCCCGAGGTGGTCGGCGGGAGCTTTTCCCGTCGGCCGCCTCGGCGTGTTCCGGGGGACGGGCAGGGGCGGCGGGCGAACAATCCCGTCGAGTACCCGGCCCGTTCGTTGTACCGTTCTTGATGTCCCTGCCCAGTGGATGGCGGGGCCATCGATCCCGTACCGGCGGGTGAACCGGGTACACATGTACGTAGGGACTCTGTCCTTCGACCTGCTCCTCGGCGACATTCGGTCACTGAAGGAGAAGCGCTCCGTCGTCCGTCCGATCGTCGCCGAGCTCCAGCGGAAGTACGCGGTGAGCGCCGCCGAGGTCGACCATATGGACCTGCACCGGCGGGCCGGCATCGGCCTCGCGATGGTGTCCGGCGACACCGGCCATCTCAACGACGTACTGGACCGGTGCGAACGGCTGGTCGCGGCTCGCCCCGAGGTGGAGCTGCTGTCGGTACGGCGGCGCCTGCACGGCGAAGACGACTGACCCAAGAACTCAGATCAGGAAAGAACGGGAGACGGACCAGTGGCCGACAACGCGCGGGCTAAGAGGCTGGCGGACCTCATCCGAGAGGTGGTGGCCCAGAAGCTGCAGCGCGGGATCAAGGACCCGCGGCTCGGCTCGCATGTCACCATCACGGACACCCGGGTCACGGGTGATCTGCGGGAGGCGACCGTCTTCTACACGGTGTACGGGGACGACGAGGAGCGGGCCGCGGCCGCCGCGGGCCTGCAGAGCGCCAAGGGCGTGCTGCGCTCCGCGGTGGGTGCGGCGGCGGGCGTGAAGTTCACGCCGACCCTGACCTTCGTGGCGGACGCCCTGCCGGACACCGCCAAGACCATCGAGGACCTGCTCGACAAGGCACGGGCCTCGGACGCGAAGGTCCGCGAGGTCTCCGCGGGCGCCAGCTTCGCGGGCGAAGCCGACCCGTACCGCAAGCCGGACGACGAGGACGAGACCGTCGAGACGGACGGCGACGCCCCGTAATGACCGAGAAGCACAAGACGCCCGACGGCCTGGTCATCGTCGACAAGCCGTCGGGCTTCACCTCGCACGACGTGGTCGCCAAGATGCGCGGGATCGCCCGGACCCGACGCGTCGGCCACGCCGGCACCCTCGACCCCATGGCGACCGGTGTGCTCGTCCTCGGCGTGGAGAAGGCCACCAAGCTCCTCGGCCATCTCGCCCTCACCGAGAAGGAGTACCTGGGGACCGTCCGCCTGGGGCAGAACACGCTCACCGACGACGCCGAGGGGGAGATCACCTCCTCCACCGACGCCTCCGCGATCACCCGGGACGCCGTCGACGCCGGTGTCGCCAAGCTGAGCGGCGACATCATGCAGGTGCCGTCCAAGGTCAGCGCCATCAAGATCGACGGCGTGCGCTCGTACAAGCGGGCGCGCGAGGGCGAGGAGTTCGAGATCCCGGCCCGCCCGGTCACCATCTCCTCCTTCACCGTGTACGACGTCCGTGACGCCGTCGCCGAGAACGGCACCCCGGTCAAGGACCTGGTGGTGTCGGTGGTCTGCTCGTCCGGCACCTACATCCGCGCCCTCGCCCGCGACCTGGGCGCCGACCTCGGCGTCGGCGGCCATCTGACCGCCCTGCGCCGCACCCGCGTCGGCCCGTACAAGCTGGACGCGGCGCGGACCCTGGACCAGCACCAGCAGGAACTGACGGTGATGCCGATCACCGACGCGGCCACGGCCGCCTTCCCGCGCTGGAACGTGGACACCAAGCGGGCGCGGCTGCTCCTCAACGGTGTGCGGCTGGAGATGCCCGACGAGTACGAAGGCCGCGGCGCCGTCGCGGTGTTCGACCCCGAGGGCCGTTTCCTGGCTCTGGTCGAGGCCCACCGGGGCAAGGCCAAGAGCCTGGCCGTCTTCGGCTGACGCCGACGCCGGCGGGCACCGGGACATGGTGCCCGTGGAGCGGCGAGCACGGGGTCCTCCACTGCCGCCGCTCCACGGTCCCCCCTCGGTTCCCCCACCCCTAGGGTGTATCCACCGCCCCCGCTCCATTCACCCGTCCGGGCAGGCGCTCGGAGTGAACGGAGGGAGCGTGAGGGGGCGCGTTCACCTCGCGATCTGCCCCGTCGATCATCACCCGCCTACCGTCGGACCGAGGTCACACGCGCAGGCGGGGAGGTACGACGATGGCGGGACGGGGCCCGGGCGCGAGCGACGCCCGGGGCGCACGGCACGACACCTGGGCCGTCGGCGACGCGGGTACCGCCGGTGACAGGCGTGCCGTGGCCGGCACGTGGACCGTCGGCGGCGCGGGGGCGGTCGGTGGCACACGGGCCGTGACCGGCGTGTGGGCCGCCGGCGGCACCTGGACGGCCGACGGGACAGGAACGGCCGGTCGTACGCCGACCGTCGGCGACACCTGGACCGCCGACCCGGCCTCGACCGCCGAGCCGGCACGGACCGCCGGTGAGGCACCGGCCGTCGGCGAGACACGGGCCCTCGGCGAGGCACGGACCGGTGACGCGCGGGCCGGCGACCCACGAACCACCGCCGCCGCCCCCGGCCGCCCCGGCGATCCCGCCGACCGCTTTCTCGTCAGCATCCAGGATCCGGCCGGCCGCCCCCGCGGCACGGGGTTCGTCGCCGACCACCACGGCACGGTGATCACCAGCCACGAGGCGGTCGACGGACTGCCCCACCTGGTTCTGCGCACGGCCGCCGACCGCCCCCGCCTCGTGACCGCCGACGCCGTGACCGCGCTGCCCGCCCTCGGCCTGGCCCTCGTACGCACCGAGGGACTGGGCGTCGAGCCGCTGCCCGTCACCGTGCGCGACGCGATCGGGACCGGCACCTACGTCCGCGTCGCCGCGGGCTGCTGGCGCCAGGCACGGGTCCTGGGCCGGACACCGGTGACGTACACGGCCGCGGACCGCTCCCATCTCCTCGACGACGCGCTGGAGTTGGCGATCGGCACGACGGGCCGGGACGCCCTGCGCCCCGGCGGCGGAGCGACCGGCGGACCGGTGCTCGACGCGGCGACCGGTGCCGTCGTCGCTGTCGTCGGCACCGCCCTCCGCTCCGGCCACAGTGCCACCGGCTTCGCCGTCCCGCTGCCGCGCCGGGCGACCGTCGCCGCCCGAGCGGGACGCACCCCGCACGCCGACGCCGACCCGCTGGCCGACCTGCTCGCCCGCAACGCCGAGACGGTGCCCGCCCACGGCGCCGACCTCAACCTGGCCGGCGTGCTGGAGCTCACCGCCATCTCCGTCGGCGCGGACGGCCCACCCGGCACCCTCACCCACCGGACCCGCCGCGCCGATCCGCCGGACCCGGGCCCGCCCCACCCGCGTTCGGCGGCACCGGCACCGGCAGGTCCGAGCCCCGCCGTCGAACCGGTCGAACGGGCGGCGACCGCAGCGGAGTTCGCCGCCTTCGCCGACGGCCCGGCAGCCGTCCTCGCCCTCGTCGGCGCCCCCGGCAGCGGCCGTACGACGGAACTCGCGGCGCTCGCCGCCCGCCGTCACCGGGGCCCGCGCCCGGCCCCCACCCTGTGGCTGCGCGGCGCCGACCTCCAGGACGACGACGGCTCCGTCGCCGACGCCGCCCGCCGGGCGCTCGCCCGCGCCGCCCGCGTCGTGGCCGCCTCCGACCCGGCCCACCCCGCCCACCTCGGCGACATCGCCCCCGAACGCCTGGCCCGCCTCGCCCGCGCCGCGGGCCGCCCCCTGCTGCTCCTGCTCGACGGCCCGGAGGAGATGCCGCCCGCCCTCGCCCACCGCCTGCCCGACTGGACGGCGGGCACGGCGGACTGGCTGCGTGAGTCCGGCGCGCGCCTCGTGGTGGGCTGCCGGGCGGAGTACTGGGAGCACGCCGGGGCCGGGTTCCCGCGGGAACTCCTGCACGGCGACCCGGACCCGGCCGCGGACCCTCACGGCACGCTGCCGCCCTGTGTGCGCCTCGGGGACCTGACCGAGGACGAGGCCCGGCTCGCCCGCGAGCGCTACGGCATCCCCGGCACGGCCCTCGGCGAGCCGCACGCCCGCCACCCCCTCACCCTGCGCCTGCTGTCCGAGGTCCGGGCCGCCGTCCCCGAAGCGCGCGACACTCCGCTCGACGGGGACGACGTCCTGGCCGCCCACCTCGATCTGATGTGCCTGCGGATCGCCGTCCGCCTCGCCGCCGGGAACGGCCTGCGCGGCACCGCCGTACGACGCCTCGCGGCGAAGGTCTCCGGCCAGGTCCACCTGGCGGCCCGGCACAGCCTCGGACCCGGCCAGGGCGAGCTGGACCGCACGTCGTTCGAGGCGCTCTTCCCCCGGGGCACCGCCCCGGCCCGGCTCGACGGCCGCACCGGCTGGGCCTCCGCCGTCCTCGCCGAGGGACTCCTGGTCCCCGCCGGAGACGGCTACCGCTTCGCCCACGAGGAACTCGCCGACTGGATCCAGGGCCTGCACCTCGACCTGGACGAGGCGCTGCGCGTCCTGGTCCACAACCCGCCGGACGGGCCCGCGCTGCCGGTGCCGCCGCACCGCGTCGGCCCCGTCGTCCAGGCCCTGCTCCTGGTCGCCCGCCGGCACGGCAGCCGACGGCTCGCCGTCCGCCTGGAGGAACTGGTGCGCGCCCTGGACACCGACCCGCACTCCTGGTGGGCGGCCCGGCTGCTCGCCGAGGTACTGCGACGGGTGCCGGACGCGACCCCGTACACCGGCGTCCTGCGCCGGCTCACCGAGGTGATCGTCGCCCGACGCCGACAACAACGGCCGCCGCCCGGCGAGTTCGGCCCCGCCTTCTGGACCGGCCTCGCGCTGCCCGACGTCGGCCGCCTCGACCTGCTGCGCCGTCTCGTCCGCGCCGACGCCGCCCCGCACGACACCGGCCCGCCCCGCTACCTCGACGCGGCGGCCGAACTGCTCGCCGTCGACCCCGCGGCCGTACAACCGCACCTCGTGCGCTGGTTCGACGACGAACGGCCGTTGCCCGCCACCCCGCACGCGACCGTCGCCACGGCCGCCCAGGCCCTGCTGCACACCCACCGGCACCGCGCCCTGGACGACCTCGCCGAGCGTCTGGTCGAGAGCCCGCACCGGCGGGCCGGCGAACTCCTCGCCGTCCTCGCCGAGGACGAGCCGTCCGCCGTGTGCCGGGCCGTCGACCGCTGGGCGCGCGACGAGCGACCGGCCCGGCGTCTGGCGGCGGTGACGTACGGGCTGCGCGCCGCCCCGCACATCCGTTCCGACGCCGACCGTGAACTCCTGCGCCACCTGGCCCTCGACCTGCTCGCCCGGCCCACCGACTGCACCGTGCACGGAGCGGCGCTCGCCCTCCTCGTACGCGATCCGCGCACCCGCTCCCGCCACCTCCCGCGGGCGCTGAGGCACTTCGCCGCGGCCGATCCGCAGCTTCCGCCGAGCGCGCTGGTCCCCGCCCTCGCCACCCACCCCGAACCGGTCCTCGCCGCCTTCCGGGCCCGGCTGCGCAGAGCCGACGCGGGCGAGGCACTGCGTATCCTCGCCGGTGTCACCACGCCCGCCCTGGCGTGCCGGGTCGCGGCCCTGGTGCAGGAGGCGGTGGCGGCCCGGACCGGGCCTGCAGCCCTGGTGACGGCCGCGGGCCCGGCCTTGCCGCGCGCACGGCCGGCCGGCTGACCGACGCCACGCGGCGTGAGTCCGTTGGCCCGAGTCCGTGGCCCGAGGAGTGCGCCCCGTCACAGCCCCCATGCCGATGCGGGGCGGAAGCACTCGGCATGGCACCCTTAGACCTGCGCATAAGGCAGGCAACAAACACAGGTTCGACAAGGAGCGGTCACAGTGCAGCGCTGGCGTGGCTTGGAGGACATCCCCGAGGACTGGGGGCGCAGCGTCGTCACCATCGGCTCCTACGACGGAGTCCACCGGGGCCACCAGCTGATCATCAGCCATGCCGTGGAGCGCGCCCGTGAGCTGGGCGTGCCGTCGGTCGTCGTCACCTTCGACCCGCACCCCAGCGAGGTGGTCCGCCCCGGCAGCCACCCGCCGCTGCTGGCCCCGCACCACCGCCGTGCCGAGCTGATGGCGGACCTGGGCGTGGACGCGGTGCTGATCCTGCCGTTCACCAAGGAGTTCTCGAAGCTGTCGCCGGCCGACTTCGTCGTCAAGGTCCTGGTCGACAAGCTGCACGCCAAGGCGGTCGTCGAGGGCCCGAACTTCCGCTTCGGCCACAAGGCCGCGGGCAACGTGGAGTTCCTCACCGAACAGGGCGGGGTCTACGACTTCGAGGTCGAGGTCGTGGACCTGTACGTGAGCGGTGCGGCGGGCGGCGGCGAGCCGTTCTCCTCCACCCTGACCCGGCGTCTGGTGGCCACCGGTGACGTCGAGGGCGCCCACGAGATCCTCGGCCGCCCGCACCGCGTGGAGGGCGTGGTCGTCCGCGGCGCGCAGCGCGGCCGTGAGCTGGGCTTCCCGACGGCGAACGTCGAGACGCTGCCCCACACCGCGATCCCGGCCGACGGCGTCTACGCCGGCTGGCTGCACGCGGACGGCGAGGCCATGCCGGCCGCCATCTCCGTCGGCACGAACCCGCAGTTCGACGGCACCGAGCGCACGGTGGAGGCGTACGCCATCGACCGCGTCGGCCTGGACCTGTACGGCCTGCACGTCGCCGTCGACTTCCTGGCCTACGTCCGCGGCCAGGCGAAGTTCGAGTCGCTCGAGGCGTTCCTGGAGCAGATGGCCGAGGACGTGAAGCGCTGCCGTGCGCTGGTGGAGGCGGCGGGGACCCCCGCCGACTAGCTCCCCCGCTCGTACGACGACGAAGGGCGGCCGGTGTCCTCGGGACACCGGCCGCCCTTCGCGTTCACCCGGCCAGGGGGCCGGGGCTACTGCTGCGGCGGCTGGGGCTGCTGCGGGTAACCGGGCTGCTGCGGATACGGCTGTCCCGGCTGCTGGGGGTAGCCCTGCGGCGGGTACGGCTGACCGGCGGGCGGATAGGGCTGCTGCCCGGGCTGCCCGGGCTGCCCGGGCTGTCCCGGCTGGGCCGGTTGCCCCGGCTGCGCGTAGGGCTGTCCCGGCTGTCCCGGCTGCCCCGGTTGTGCATAGGGCTGTCCGGGCCGGGGGTACGGCTGTCCGGGCTGCGCGTAGGGCTGACCCGGCTGCTGGGCATAGGGCTGGCCCGGGTACGGCTGCCCCGGCATCGGCGGTGCGGCCACCGGCGGCGGGTTGCCGTCCGAGGTCCACAGCCCGTGCATCTGCTGATGCCGTACGAAGTCCTCGGCGACCATCGCCGCGAGGTGGAAGTACGACTCGCGCACCTTCGGGCGCATCATGTCGAGGTCGACCTCGGCACCGGCGGCGAGGTGCTCGTCGAACGGGACGACGACGACACCGCGGCAGCGCGTCTCGAAGTGGCTGACGATGTCGTCCACCTTGATCATCTTGCCGGTCTCGCGCACCCCGGAGATGACGGTGAGGGAGCGGGAGACGAGGTCGGCGTACCCGTGCGCGGACAGCCAGTCCAGCGTCGTACTGGCGCTGCTCGCACCGTCCACGGACGGCGTGGAGATGATGATGAGCTGGTCGGCGAGGTCGAGCACACCGCGCATGGCGCTGTACAGCAGACCGGTGCCCGAGTCGGTGAGGATGATCGGGTACTGCTTGCCGAGCACGTCTATCGCGCGTCGGTAGTCCTCGTCGTTGAACGCCGTCGACACCGCCGGGTCGACGTCGTTGGCGATGATCTCCAGCCCCGAGGGGGCCTGGGAGGTGAACCGCCTGATGTCCATGTACGAGTTGAGGTACGGGATCGCCTGGACGAGGTCGCGGATGGTGGCCCCGGTCTCCCGCCGTACGCGGCGGCCGAGGGTGCCTGCGTCCGGGTTCGCGTCGATCGCGAGGATCTTGTCCTGTCGCTCGGTGGCGAGCGTGGCGCCCAGCGCGGTGGTCGTGGTGGTCTTGCCGACACCGCCCTTGAGGCTGATGACGGCGATCCGGTAGCAGGACAGGACGGGCGTCCGGATGAGGTCGAGCTTCCGCTGCCGCTCGGCCTCCTCCCGCTTGCCACCGAGCTTGAACCGCCCGCCGGTTGCGGCCGGTCGTCCGCTCTTCGCCTTCTGCCGCTTGTTGTTGAGCAGCCGGTCCGACGACAGCTCCACGGCAGCGGTGTAACCGAGCGGCGCGGCACCGGGGTTGGTGGGCTGCCGCTGGTCGTGCTGCATGGGCTGCGGCCAGGCGGCACCGACCCGCGGGTCCACGGGCTGCTGCTGTGGCTGTGGAGCCTGCGGCTGCTGACCGGGCTGCTGCTGAGCCTGCTGCGGGTGCTGGGGCTGCTGGGGCTGGGGGTACGCCTGCGGGTGCTGCGGCGAGTGAGGCGCCTGGGGCATCTGGGCTGCCTGAGGCGGCTGAACGGTCTGAGGCGGCTGCGGTGCCTGGGGGGTCTGCGGCGCCTGCGGTGTGAATCCGTGCGGAGCCGCCTGCGGGTCCTGCGCCTGCGGCTGCTGCGGCTGCCCCTGCGGAGCGGGCGGCTGGGGGAATCCGTAACCGCCGGGCTGCGGGAGGGGATGGGCGCCGGGAGCCTGCGGCGGGGTGGGGGCGCCGCCCTGGTGGGGGAAGCCGTAGCCGTTCTGGGGGTTGGGCGCCGGTGCGGGAGCGGGAGCACCTTGGTGGGGGAAGCCGTAGCCCGGGGCGGGGTGCGGCGTCGCGTCCACCGGTGCCTGCGGTGCGGGCTCCGGTCGGGGGCCCGGCACGGGCGGGAGGTGATGGCCGCCGGGGGAGTGGACCGGTCCGGGAGCCGGGGCCGGTGCGGGGGCGGCGCCGGGGTGCGGGAAGCCGTATCCGGCAGGCGGGTTGGGGGCGGCCGGGGCGGGGGCCTCGCCCTGCTGCGGGAAGCCGTAACCGCTCTGCGGGGCAGGCGGGCCCCAGGCGGCGGGCGCGGGCTCGGGCGCCTGCGGCTGGAACGGCGGCTGCACCGTCGGCGCGGCCGGCTGGGGCTCGGGCTGCGCCGGGGGCTGCGCGGGCCACTGGGCCGCGGCGACCGGGGCCGCGGGCTGGTACGTCGGCGGCAGCGGGGGCAGCCCGCCCTGCGGCGCAGGCGGGGGTGCCCAGGCGGGCGGAGCGTCCTGCGGCGCGTCGGCCGGTCCCGGAACGGCGTCCTGCGGCTCGTCGGCCTCGGCGTCGGAGCGCACTGTGCCGGAGGGCACTGCGTCGGAGGGCACGGCGTCCGCGGGCTCGTCGTTCGAGGGCACTGCGTCGGAGGGCGCGGCGTCCGCGGGCTCGTCGTTCGAGGGCACTGCGTCGGAGGGCACGGCGTCCGCGGGCTCGTCGTTCGAGGGCACTGCGTCGGAAGGCGCGGCGTCCGCGGGCTCGACGTCGGTGTCCACGGTGTCCTCGACATTCGCGTCCACGACATCCGCGTCCGTGGGGCCGACGGTGTCGGCACCGCTTTCCCCGGCGACTGCATCAGCGTCCGGAGACACCGCGTCACCGTCCTCCGGGGTGCCCTCGGCGGCCGCCGCCTCCTCGGGCTCGGCGTCGTCCGAAGGCGTCAGGGACTCACCCTCGCCGTCCTCCTCCATGGACACTTCCTGGGCCTCCGCCGACTCCTGGGCCTCCGTCGGCTCCTGGCCGTCGGCCACCTCACCGGCCACCTCGCCAGTCTCCGACTCCGACTCCGACTCGGCTTCGGCCTGGTCCTCGGCCTGAACCTCGGTCTCGGAGGCCGGCTCCGGGGCCGCGGACGGCAAGGACTCGTCGCCGGCGGGGCTCTCGGCCTTCGCCTCCTGCGACTCCTGCTCCTGCTCCTGCTCCGGTCCCTGTTCCCGCTCCTGCTCCTCGGCCGCGGCCTCGGCGGCCCGCTCCGCGATCTCCCGCTTCAGAGTGATGGCGGAGAACCGCATGGTGGCGCCGCTCTCCAGGTCACCGTTGCCGGTGTCGCCGCCCTCCGCAACGGAGGCGGCAGGCGCTACGGGCGTGGCGGGTACGGCAGGGACAGCGGGCACCGCGGGCGCGGCCGGAACCGCCGGAGGTTCAGGGGTGGGCGATACCGCGGCAGCCGGTCCCGTACCCCACGGGCTGTTGAACCCGCCCACGGGAATGTTCGGCACGGCCGTCGGCGACGGGGCGACCACCGGGGGAGTCACGGCCGGGGGAGCAGCGGGCGCCGGGGGCGAAGCGGGCCCCGGGGGCACCGGAGGAGCCGAGGGCTCGAACCCGCTGCCGACCGGAAGGCGGGGCACGGCGACCGGGCCGCCGGTGGGCGGCACGGGCGGCCGGGGCGCGGTGAACGGCGCCCCGGGAACGGGAGCCGACGGCGGGAAGGGAGCCCCGGACGGCTGCGTGGCATGGGCGGGCGGTGTGAGCCCCGGAAGCGGCGCCCCCGAGGGCCCCGACGGGAACGGCGGCCCCGCAACACCCGGTGCCGCGGGGGCCGTGGGTCCGGCCTGCGGGGCGGGACCGCCCTGCGCCCCCGGCGTGGTCGCGCCGGCGCCGGCCGTCGGACCGCCACCGCTGCCGCCGGCACCGCCACCCGGACCCGTGGCGGCCGCCGAACCCGAACTCCCCGCCGCGTTCTGCGTGTACCAGGCGGGCGGTGCGTAGTCGAGGGTGAACTCGCCCGTCATCTCGATGTCGGACTCGACGTCGGGCTGGTCATCGCCGGGTGTGGCCCAGCCCCCGCGGATCCCGTCCCGATCGCTGCTCACAGTTCCTCCTGGTGTGGTCGAGCACCCTCATGCCGTGCCGGGGCGACCGTTTCTCGTCGTCCGAAATCGTTCGAGGTCGTCCGATCAGCCGGCTCTCCCCCTGGGACGCCGATGCCCGGTCCACGGGTTCTGGCATCGCGCCCTGTCCCAGCCTAATCACCGCAGGCCCCACCCCGGCAGGCCCGTCCGCCCCTGAGCGCCTGTCCACTGCGTCACAGCCTGCCCGGAAGTGCCGTACACAGCACGCATATTGGTGAACAAACCACATGACATTCATGAACAAGTAGGACAGGACCTGGCGGGAGTTGACTGATTCTTAGCCCCCAACCGAGGTACCCCGTAAGCGCATTGACCAACGCGTCAGTGGAACCAGTGGAACCAGTGGGACCAGTAGAACCAGTAGAACCAGTGGAACCAGTGGAAGAGGACGCGGATCTCCGGCGCGGACGCCGACACGGGGAAGGGGCGGCACTCGTGCGCGCCGCCCCTTCCCCATATTCCTCTGTACTGTCGCGTCGGCCGTCGCGCCGACGGCCGCTCACGCCACGTCGGGACCGCCGTCCGGACCGCCGTCGTGCGGCGCCGGCTCCAGGTCGAACTCGCCGTCCCGCGCGCCGAGCACGAAGGCCCGCCACTCCGCCTCCGTGTACCGCAGCACCGTGCCGGGGTCGAGGGACGACCGCATGGCCACCGCGCCGGCCGGGAGGTGGGCGATCTCGACCCGCTCCTCGTGCTCCTCGGTGCCCGGTGCGCCGAGCCACTCGACGTCCGAGATGTCGAGCGCGTAGAGCTCGTCCCGCTCCCGTTCCTTGCGCGCCTTGACGTCCGCGCTCAGTTCCTCCGCCATGGTCAAGCGACCCCTTCCCGACGTGCGGATGATCCCGGCGTTCACCCTAGTGGCCGCAAGGTCGCCGACCGGGTAGTTCGGGGACCCCGGCCGAGTGGGCCCTGCGCTGCTGGTACTCTGGACGACGGCCGTTTGTGTACGCGCCCGCGGAGCATCGCTCTGCAGGCCGCGCCCAGCGGATCCCCGCCTCCCGAGTAACGGAAGCTCCCCTGAGAAGTGGACCAGGGGCACTCGGTGGCTACTCAGAGACTACGAGGAGTAAGCGTGTCGCTCGACGCCGCTACGAAGAAGCAGATCATCAGCGAGTTCGGTACCAAGGAGGGCGACACCGGCTCCCCCGAGGTCCAGGTCGCCATGCTGTCCCGCCGGATCTCGGACCTGACCGAGCACCTCAAGGCCCACAAGCACGACCACCACTCCCGTCGTGGTCTGCTGATCCTGGTCGGTCAGCGCCGCCGCCTGCTGCAGTACCTGGCCAAGAAGGACATCCAGCGCTTCCGTGCGCTGGTCGACCGCCTCGGCATCCGCCGTGGTGCTGCGGGCGCCAAGTAAGACGCCATGAGGGGAGCGGTTCCCGAAGTGCTCGGGGCCGCTCCCCTTTGCCGTACGTGCGGAAACGTGCGGAGTGTCGCCGGCGCTTTGTAGTGTGGTAGCACAACGCAATACGTACGACACCGTGTGATAGGCCCTACCCGTACCGGGTATCGCGTGATCACACACACCGAACGAGGAGAAGCGCACCTCGCCGCCGCCGGTCCTCGGTAGTGGCGCCCGGGGGAAAGCGAGCCCCGGGTGCTTCGATCGAAGACCGGCCCGCACCGCACGGAGCGCTTCTCCGCCACCGTCCCCCCGCCACACGGGCGAGGAGGGACGAAGACGAGGAGAAAACGCTAGTGGAGAACGAGACCCACTACGCCGAGGCCGTCATCGACAACGGCGCCTTCGGCACCCGCACCATCCGCTTCGAGACGGGCCGCCTGGCCAAGCAGGCCGCCGGCTCCGCAGTGGCGTACCTGGACGACGACACCATGGTGCTGTCGGCCACCACCGCCTCCAAGAACCCCAAGGACCAGCTCGACTTCTTCCCCCTGACGGTGGACGTCGAGGAGCGGATGTACGCCGCCGGCAAGATCCCCGGCAGCTTCTTCCGCCGTGAGGGCCGCCCCTCCGAGGACGCCATCCTCACCTGCCGTCTCATCGACCGTCCGCTGCGTCCGTCCTTCAAGAAGGGCCTGCGCAACGAGATCCAGGTCGTCGCCACGATCATGGCGCTCAACCCCGACCACCTGTACGACGTCGTGGCGATCAACGCCGCGTCCGCGTCCACGCAGCTGGCCGGTCTGCCCTTCTCCGGCCCGATCGGCGGCGTCCGCGTCGCGCTGATCAACGGCCAGTGGGTCGCGTTCCCGACGCACACCGAGCTCGAGGACGCCGTCTTCGACATGGTCGTCGCCGGTCGCGTCCTGGAGGACGGCGACGTCGCGATCATGATGGTCGAGGCCGAGGCCACCGAGAAGACCATCCAGCTGGTCGCGGGTGGCGCCGAGGCGCCGACCGAGGAGGTCGTCGCCTCCGGTCTGGACGCCGCGAAGCCCTTCATCAAGGTCCTGTGCAAGGCTCAGGCCGACCTCGCCGCGAAGGCCGCCAAGCCGACCGGTGAGTTCCCGGTCTTCCTCGACTACCAGGACGACGTCCTGGAGGCGCTGTCCGCCGCCGTCCGCCCGGAGCTGGCCTCCGCGCTGACCATCGCGGGCAAGCAGGAGCGCGAGGCCGAGCTGGACCGCGTCAAGACGCTCGCCGCCGAGAAGCTCCTGCCGGAGTTCGAGGGCCGCGAGAAGGAGATCTCCGCCGCGTACCGCTCGCTGACCAAGTCCCTGGTCCGTGAGCGCGTCATCAAGGAGAAGAAGCGCATCGACGGCCGCGGCGTCACGGACATCCGTACGCTCGCCGCCGAGGTCGAGGCCATCCCGCGCGTGCACGGCTCGGCGCTGTTCGAGCGTGGCGAGACCCAGATCCTGGGCGTCACCACCCTCAACATGCTCCGCATGGAGCAGCAGCTGGACACCCTTTCCCCGGTGACCCGCAAGCGCTACATGCACAACTACAACTTCCCGCCGTACTCCGTCGGCGAGACCGGCCGCGTCGGCTCCCCGAAGCGCCGCGAGATCGGCCACGGCGCCCTCGCCGAGCGCGCCATCGTGCCGGTGCTGCCGACGCGCGAGGAGTTCCCGTACGCGATCCGTCAGGTGTCCGAGGCCCTCGGCTCCAACGGTTCGACGTCCATGGGCTCGGTCTGCGCCTCCACCATGTCGCTGCTCAACGCCGGTGTGCCGCTGAAGGCCCCGGTCGCCGGCATCGCCATGGGCCTGATCTCCCAGGAGATCAACGGCGAGACGCACTACGTCGCCCTCACCGACATCCTCGGTGCGGAGGACGCCTTCGGCGACATGGACTTCAAGGTCGCCGGCACCAAGGAGTTCGTGACCGCCCTCCAGCTCGACACCAAGCTGGACGGCATCCCGGCCTCCGTCCTGGCCGCGGCCCTCAAGCAGGCCCGCGACGCCCGCCTCCACATCCTCGACGTGATGATGGAAGCGATCGACACGCCGGACGAGATGTCCCCGAACGCCCCGCGGATCATCACCGTCAAGATCCCCGTGGACAAGATCGGCGAGGTCATCGGCCCCAAGGGCAAGATGATCAACCAGATCCAGGAGGACACCGGCGCCGAGATCACGATCGAGGACGACGGCACCATCTACATCGGTGCCGCCGACGGCCCGGCCGCCGAGGCCGCCCGCGCCACGATCAACGGCATCGCCAACCCGACCATGCCGGAGGTCGGCGAGCGCTACCTGGGTACGGTCGTCAAGACCACCACCTTCGGCGCGTTCGTCTCGCTGCTCCCGGGCAAGGACGGTCTGCTGCACATCTCGCAGATCCGCAAGCTCGCCGGCGGCAAGCGCGTGGAGAACGTCGAGGACGTCGTCGGCGTGGGCCAGAAGGTCCAGGTCGAGATCGCCGAGATCGACTCCCGCGGCAAGCTCTCCCTCATCCCCGTGATCGAGGGCGAAGAGGGCGACGAGACGAAGAAGGACGACGCCGACCAGTGACGTCCCGTAGCTCCAAGGCGACGGCCCGCACCTCTTCGGAGGCGCGGGCCGTCGCCCGTACCCAAACCCTCATCAAGGGCACCAGCGGCATCGGCACGGTCCGCAAGACCACTCTCCCGGGCGGCCTGCGCATCGTCACCGAGACCCTGCCCTCGGTCCGCTCGGCGACCTTCGGCATCTGGGCGCACGTCGGCTCCCGCGACGAGACCCCGACCCTGAACGGCGCCACGCACTACCTTGAGCACCTGCTCTTCAAGGGCACCTCGCGCCGCAGCGCGCTGGACATCTCCTCCGCGATCGACGCGGTCGGCGGCGAGATGAACGCGTTCACGGCCAAGGAGTACACGTGCTACTACGCGCGCGTGCTCGACACCGATCTGCCCCTGGCGATCGACGTCGTCTGCGACATGCTGACCGGTTCCCTCATCCTCGAGGACGACGTCAACGTCGAGCGCGGCGCGATCCTCGAAGAGATCGCGATGACCGAGGACGACCCGGGCGACTGCGTGCACGACCTGTTCGCGCACACGATGTTCGGCGACAACCCCCTCGGCCGCCCGGTCCTCGGCACCGTCGACACGGTCAACGCCCTGACCGCCGACCGCATCCGCCGCTTCTACAAGAAGCACTACGACCCGACCCACCTGGTGGTCGCGGCCGCGGGCAACATCGACCACAACAAGGTCGTACGACAGGTGCGTGCCGCGTTCGAGAAGGCGGGCGCCTTCCGCAACCAGGAGGCCTCGCCCATCGCCCCCCGCGACGGCCGGCGCACCATCCGCACCGCGGGCCGCGTCGAACTGCTCGGCCGCAAGACCGAGCAGGCGCACGTCGTCCTCGGCATGCCGGGCCTGGCCCGCACCGACGACCGCCGCTGGGCCCTCGGCGTGCTGAACACCGCCCTCGGCGGCGGCATGTCCTCCCGCCTCTTCCAGGAGGTCCGCGAGAAGCGCGGCCTGGCCTACAGCGTGTACTCGTACACCTCGGGCTTCGCCGACTGCGGCCTGTTCGGCGTGTACGCGGGCTGCCGCCCGAGTCAGGTGCACGACGTGCTGAAGATCTGCCGCGACGAACTCGACCACGTCGCCGAGCACGGCCTGTCCGACGAGGAGATCGGCCGCGCGGTCGGCCAGCTCCAGGGCTCCACGGTCCTCGGCCTGGAGGACACCGGCGCGCTGATGAACCGTATCGGCAAGAGCGAACTGTGCTGGGGCGAGCAGATGTCGGTCGACGACATGCTGGCCCGGATAACGGCCGTGACCCCGGACGACGTCCGTTCGGTCGCCCGCGAGATCCTGGGACAGCGCCCGTCGCTGTCGGTCATCGGCCCGCTCAAGGACAAGCAGGCCGCCCGGCTGAACGACGCCGTCGCCTGACCCCTCCCCGGTCCGCCCCAACCCCTTCGGTAAGGAAGCAAGACAGATGAGCAAGCTGCGCGTGGCGGTCCTCGGTGCCAAGGGCCGCATCGGCTCCGAGGCGGTACGGGCGATCGAGGCCGCCGAGGACCTGGAGCTGGTCGCCGCCCTCGGCCGGGGCGACCGGCTGGAGACGCTGACGGAGACCGGTGCCCAGGCCGTGGTCGAGCTGACCACCCCCGACTCGGTGATGGACAACCTCGACTTCTGCGTCCGCCACGGCATCCACGCCGTGGTCGGCACGACCGGCTGGAACGACGACCGCCTCGCCCGGCTGAACGGCTGGCTGGCCGAGTCGCCCGAGACCGGCGTGCTCATCGCGCCGAACTTCTCCATCGGCGCCGTCCTGACCATGAAGTTCGCGCAGATCGCCGCGCCGTATTTCGAGTCGGTCGAGGTGATCGAGCTGCACCACCCGAACAAGGTGGACGCGCCGTCCGGCACCGCCGCCCGCACCGCGCAGCTCATCGCGGAGGCGCGGGCCAGGGCCGGCTCCGCCCCGGCCCCGGACGCCACCGCCACGGCGCTGGACGGCGCCCGCGGCGCCAGCGTCGACGGGGTGCCGGTGCACTCGGTCCGGCTGCGCGGTCTGCTGGCCCACCAGGAGGTCCTGCTCGGCGGCGAGGGCGAGACCCTCACCGTCCGCCACGACTCCCTGCACCACAGCAGCTTCATGCCGGGCATCCTGCTGGGCGTGCGCCGCGTCGTGACCACTCCGGGCCTCACCTTCGGCCTGGAGCACTTCCTGGACCTCGGCTGAGCACGGACGCCGACGACATCATGCGCGCGAAGCTCACCTACGCGGTCACGGCCGCCGTCCTGGTCTTCTACTTCGTCCTGGTCGGCAGCCGCGGCGTCATGCTCATCCAGACCGGCACGCTGCTGACCGTCACCTTCGGCGTGGCGGTCCTGATCCTGCCCGTCATCGGCCTGTGGTTCCTGTGGAAGAACACCCAGTTCGTCCGCAGGGCCAACCGGCTCGCCGCCGAACTCGACGCCGAGGGCGGCCTGCCCGTCGACGAACTCAGGCGCACCCCGGACGGCCGGATCGACCGGGACTCGGCCGACGAGGTCTTCGCCCGGCGCAAGGCCGAGACGGAGGACGCCCCCGACGACTGGCGCAGCTGGTTCCGGCTCGCCGTCGCCTACCACGACGCCCGCGACACCCCACGGGCCCGCAAGGCGATGCAACGCGCGATCACGCTGCACGGGTAGCCGAGCGCCGACACAGAAATCGCGGTGGTCCGCACGGGACCACCGCGACGGGTCGCGACAGCGGGCTCAGCCGCGGCGGCCGTACTCGTCGGCCCACACCTCGATGGTGTCCGCGGCCCGGTCGAAGCCCTCGGGGCGCGCCAGGAAGTCCGCGTTGTGCGTGGTGAGCAGCGGCGGCACGTCCTGTCCCGCACGATCCTTGCGGACGAGGACCAGGGCCTGTCCCTGCACGGTCCGGGGCAGCCCGAGCCAGCGCACCGGCTGCTGCACCGTGCGCACGGCGACGACCCGCTTCCAGGGCACCGTGCGCGTGACGAGGAAGCTCACGTGGCGCAGCCCGGCGGCGCTCACCCACACGCCGACGCGCAGCGTCCGCAGCGACGCGGCGATGATCAGCAGCGCCAGGCCGAACACGGTGGCGGCGGCCGACGGCGAGTCGGTCAGGGCGATGATGACCGCCGCGAACAGCACGTACGAGGCGAGCAGCAGGCACAGCGCCGCCGCCCCCACGCGCCACGGGCCGGGCCGGTAGGGCCGCCGCCAGCGGTCGCGGTCGTCGTACGGCAGCGTGCTGTCGTCGGTCGCCTCGAAGGTGCGGTCGGCCGTCAGGAAGGGCAGGGGCACGGCTGGTCCTCACTCATTCCATGCATGGGCTGTGCCCGGTGAGGCTATCCGCCTGCCTGTCCCCTCACCACCCTCGGGGGGCCAAGGGCGCGCCGTCACGCCCTCGTGCGGCGGGACGGGGGCGGGTCAGCGCCCCTCGGACGCCTGGGACCGCTGGGTGCCCGCCGTGGAGTGGTCCAGCGTCAGCGCGGGCATGCCGATCAGCAGGGCGCCCACGAGCCCGGCGACGACCGTGAGGCCCAGCAGCCAGCGCCCGGCTATCTGACCGGCGGACGCCCGCTCGCCGGGCGGGGGAGCGACATTGCTGCGGAACCTGTCGGCTTCGGCGAGGAAGTCGAACGGGACGGGTTCACGCCGACGGGACATAGCTGCTGCTTCTCCTCTGGGGACGATCCCGGATGATCCGGGACGATCGGCGGACGATACGGACCGAACGCACGACTGTTTTCCATACAGACGAGCGAGTGTCCCCCACGGTGCCCGGTTTCACCGAATTGACAGAAGTTCACCGAAGATGTCGCGGACCGGCACCGTACGCCCTATGTCAGTGCCGGGCCGTAGAGTGGGCGCCGCCCGAGTGAAGTGATGGAAGGATCCGCCGAGCCGTGACCGACACCCCCGCCGACGACCTCAAGCCCAGCTTCCGCAGCGATGTCACCGTCGAGCTGGTCAAGCACAGCGCGGCCGACTCGGACGTCCTGTGGGCCGCCCGTGTCTCCACCGCCGGCGAGCAGTCCCTGGAAGAGCTCACCAAGGACCCGGAGCGCTCCAAGGGCCTGATCAACTACCTGATGCGGGACCGGCACGGCAGCCCCTTCGAGCACAACTCGATGACCTTCTTCATCAGTGCCCCGATCTTCGTCTTCCGCGAGTTCATGCGCCACCGGGTGGGCTGGTGCGTCTCCGGGGACACCGAGATCACCCTGGAGAGCGAGGCCGGGAACCTCCGTCGGCGTTCCATCGCCGAGCTGTACAAGCTCTGGCATCTGGGGGTGGAGGACCGCCTCCCGCATTCGGCCGGCGGCGTCACCTGGCACAGCCGCGCCGGCAAGTGGATGGCGCAGGTGCGCCGTGGCGAGACCAACCACTACCTCGGCCTGTACGAGAACCGGGAGGCCGCGGAGTCCGCGGTGGCCGAGTTCCGCGAGCAGAATCCCAGCACCCGCCTGCGCAAGCTGGAGTCGGTCCGGCGCAACCACGTCAGGTGCTTCGACGAGGAGACCCTGCTCGCCCAGCGTGCCAGGATCGTCGACGTGATCGAGTCGGGCGTCAAGCAGCTCATCAAGATCACCACCCAGTCCGGGAAGACGCTGCGCTGCACGGTGGACCACGCCGTGTTCACCCCGGAGGGCTGGGTCAAGGCCGGTGAGCTCGTGGTCGGCGACTCCGTCATGGTCGGCGGAACGGCCCCCAGGCCTTCCGAGCGACTCGTGCCGCCGAGCCTGCGCCGCGGCATCGGGGTGTGGACCTCCATGCAGCGTGAGCGGCTGATCGAGGAGACCGACGCCTGCCACCTCTGCGGCCGGGAGTTCCCCCGCGCCGAACTCGCCCTCGATCATGTCGTCCCGGTCGCGGGCGACCTCACCAGGGCTCTGGACGAGACGAACCTCGCCCCGGCCTGCGAGCCCTGCCACACCGCCAAGAGTGGCGGCGAGCAGGCGTTGGCCCGACGTGGCGGCAAGGTCGCCAAGGCGATCCCGGACCCCGTCGTCGCCATCGAGCAGGACGGCGAGGAGATGACCTACGACCTCTCCGTCGAAGGCCCCTGGCACAACTTCCTCGCGAACGGCATCGTCGTCCACAACTCGTACAACGAGGAGTCCGGGCGCTACCGCGAGCTCCAGCCCGTCTTCTACGTCCCCGGCGAGGACCGCAAGCTCGTCCAGCAGGGCCGTCCGGGCAAGTACGAGTTCGTGGCGGGCACCGAGGCGCAGCAGGAGATCGTGGAGCGCTCGATGCAGGACTCCTACGTCCAGGCGTACGAGCGCTATCAGGAGATGCTCGCCGCCGGCGTCGCCCGCGAGGTGGCCCGTGCCGTCCTTCCCGTCGGCCTGTTCTCCTCGATGTACGCCACCTGCAACGCCCGCTCGCTGATGCACTTCCTCGGCCTGCGCACCCAGCACGAGCTGGCCAAGGTGCCGTCCTTCCCGCAGCGGGAGATCGAGATGGTCGGCGAGAAGATGGAGGCCGCGTGGGCCGAGCTGATGCCGCTGACGCACGCGGCCTTCAACGCCAACGGCCGTGTCGCCCCGTAGCGGAACCGCGTCTCGGTGCCGAGTACACATGTGCGGGTCAGCCGTGTGAAGTGTCCGTATTGCGGCATTTAGAGAAGTTCATCTAGCCTGATCAAACGGACCCGGCACTGCTTGAACCCCCGAGCAGGCAGTGCCGGGTTCCGCATTTGTCCTGACTTTCCCCGCACCCCGCGGGCAGACCACGCGGTGAGCAGCGAGTAGCGTGTTACCCATGGCTCCGACCTCCACTCCGCAGACCCCCTTCGGGCGGGTCCTCACCGCCATGGTCACGCCCTTCACGGCGGACGGCGCACTCGACCTCGACGGCGCACAGCGGCTCGCCACCCATCTGGTGGACGCAGGCAACGACGGCCTGATCGTCAACGGCACCACCGGTGAGTCGCCCACCACGAGCGACGCGGAGAAATCGGATCTCGTACGAGCCGTGCTCGAAGCGGTCGGCGACCGCGCCCATGTCGTGGCCGGCGTCGGCACCAACGACACGCACCACAGCATCGAACTCGCCCGCGCCGCCGAGCAGGCCGGCGCGCACGGCCTCCTCGTCGTCACGCCGTACTACAACAAGCCCCCGCAGGAGGGCCTGTACCGGCACTTCACGGCCGTCGCCGACGCCGCCGGGCTGCCGGTCATGCTCTACGACATCCCCGGCCGCAGCGGCGTCCCGATCAACACCGAGACGCTGGTCCGCCTCGCGGAGCACCCGCGGATCGTGGCCAACAAGGACGCCAAGGGCGACCTCGGCCGCGCCAGCTGGGCCATCGCCCAGTCGGGCCTGGCCTGGTACTCCGGCGACGACATGCTGAACCTGCCGCTGCTCTCCGTGGGCGCGGTCGGCTTCGTGTCGGTCGTCGGCCATGTGGTGACACCGGAGCTGCGTGCCATGGTCGAGGCCTACGTGGCCGGCGACGTCCACAAGGCCACGGAGATCCACCAGCGGCTGCTCCCGGTCTTCACGGGCATGTTCCGTACCCAGGGCGTCATGACCACCAAGGCCGCGCTCGCCCTCCAGGGCCTGCCCGCCGGACCCCTGCGCCTGCCCATGCTGGAGCTCACGGCGGACGAGATCGCCCAGCTCAAGATCGATCTTGCCGCGGGCGGGGTACAGCTTTGACAACAGACTTGGCACCACGAGACCTCACAACTGAATAAGCGGGCCACCGGCGCCTGCGCCCCACAATGACAACTGCTTCTGCACGAACGTCATGCGCGCCACGTGCCCTACCGGTACGTGGCGCGTGTGGTGAGGAGAGTCTTTTGAGTCATCCGCATCCTGAACTCGGTGCGCCCCCGCCGCTGCCCGAAGGCGGTCTGCGCGTCACCCCGCTCGGCGGTCTCGGTGAGATCGGCCGCAACATGACGGTCTTCGAGTACGGCGGCCGTCTGCTGATCGTCGACTGCGGAGTGCTCTTCCCCGAGGAGGAGCAGCCCGGAATCGACCTGATCCTGCCGGACTTCTCGTCGATCCGGGACCGCCTCGACGACATCGAGGGCATCGTCCTCACGCACGGCCACGAGGACCACATCGGCGGTGTCCCCTACCTCCTCAGGGAGAAGCCGGACATCCCGCTGATCGGCTCCAAGCTGACCCTCGCCCTCATCGAGGCGAAGCTCCAGGAGCACCGCATCCGCCCGTACACCCTGGAGGTGGCGGAGGGGAACCGCGAGCGCATCGGCCCCTTCGACTGCGAGTTCGTCGCGGTCAACCACTCCATCCCGGACGCCCTCGCGGTCGCCATCCGGACCCCCGCCGGCATGGTGGTCCACACGGGCGACTTCAAGATGGACCAGCTCCCGCTGGACAACCGGCTGACGGACCTGCACGCGTTCGCCCGGCTGAGCGAGGAGGGCATCGACCTTCTGCTCGCCGACTCGACGAACGCCGAGGTACCGGGCTTCGTCCCGCCCGAGCGCGACATCTCCAACGTGCTGCGCCAGGTCTTCGCGAGCGCGCGCAAGCGGATCATCGTGGCGAGCTTCGCCAGCCATGTGCACCGCATCCAGCAGATCCTGGACGCGGCGCACGAGTACGGCCGTCGGGTGGCCTTCGTCGGCCGCTCCATGGTGCGCAACATGGGCATCGCCCGTGACCTGGGCTATCTGAAGGTCCCGCCGGGCCTGGTCGTGGACGTGAAGACGCTCGACGACCTCCCGGACCACGAGGTGGTCCTGGTCTGCACGGGTTCCCAGGGCGAGCCGATGGCGGCCCTGTCCCGCATGGCCAACCGCGACCACCAGATCCGGATCGTCGACGGAGACACGGTCATCCTGGCCTCGTCGCTGATCCCCGGCAACGAGAACGCGGTCTACCGCGTGATCAACGGCCTGACCCGCTGGGGTGCGAACGTCGTCCACAAGGGCAACGCCAAGGTGCACGTCTCGGGTCACGCGTCCGCGGGCGAGCTCCTGTACTTCTACAACATCTGCCGCCCGAAGAACCTGATGCCGGTGCACGGCGAGTGGCGCCACCTGCGGGCCAACGCCGAGCTGGGCGCCCTGACCGGGGTCCCGCACGACCGGATCGTGATCGCCGAGGACGGCGTCGCCGTCGACCTCGTCGAGGGCAAGGCGAAGATCTCCGGCAAGGTCCAGGCGGGCTACGTCTACGTGGACGGCCTCTCGGTCGGCGACGTGGGCGAGCCGGCCCTGAAGGACCGCAAGATCCTCGGGGACGAGGGCATCATCTCCGTCTTCGTGGTCGTCGACTCGTCGACGGGCAAGATCACCGGCGGTCCGCACATCCAGGCCCGCGGTTCGGGCATCGAGGACGCGGCGTTCGGCGGGGTGATGCCGAAGATCACCGAGGTGCTGGAACGCTCGGCCCAGGACGGCGTGGTGGAGCCGCACCAGCTTCAGCAGCTCATCCGCAGGACCCTGGGCAAGTGGGTCTCGGACACCTATCGCCGCAGGCCGATGATCCTCCCGGTCGTGGTGGAGGTCTGACACCCGGACGACCCGTCGTCCACGTCAACCTGGAGCGGGGTGCCTCGATTTGCATCGGGGCACCCCGCTCCAGTACGTTTACGTCTCCGCCTGAACGGGAACCCGGCCGCCTTGTGCGCCGGAACCAGTCCCCGAACGGGGCGGGAATTCCGACTCAGAATCTCTGATAAAGTCGGAGTCGCCGGAAAGGGAAACGCGAGAGCGGGAACCTGGAAAGCACCGAGGAAATCGGATCGCGAAACGGTCTGATAGAGTCGGAAACGCAAGACCGAAGGGAAAAAGCCCGGAGGAAAGCCCGAGAGGGTGAGTACAAAGGAAGCGTCCGTTCCTTGAGAACTCAACAGCGTGCCAAAAATCAACGCCAGATATGTTGATACCCCGTCTCCGGCCGATCGG
>NZ_JBSFIA010000058.1:0-41099 GCF_053597355.1 Streptomyces sp. NPDC001443 | reverse complement strand
GGGCGGCCACTCCTCGGAAGCCACTGAAGGCAAGAAGCCATAAGCCACACCCGGCCCTCCCGGGCCGCCTAACAACTTACGGAGGAGCCATGACCGTACCGCCTCGTCCGACACCTCCGGCCGGGCCGGAGCAGTCCCCCGCCCGGCACGGTCCGAGCGCCCCGGACGACCCCGAGCGGGTGCTCGGCGCCATCGGCTCGTCGTGGCACTGGGCCCTGGCCACGGCGCTCGCGACCCTGCTGCCCGGCATCCTGATCCTGGTGTGGCCCGACGAGACCCTGCACATCCTGGCGGTCATCATCGGTGTGTACCTGCTGCTCGCCGGGTTCTTCAGATTCATCATGGCCTTCGGCCCGGAGAGCCACGGGGAGCGGATCACCCGGCTCCTGCTCGCGGTGCTGTTCGTGCTGGCCGGTGTGCTGTGCCTGCGCAACCCGCTCCAGACGATCGCCGCGCTCTCCCTGATCGTCGGCGTGACCTGGCTGGTGTCCGGCATGGTCACCGTCTACATCGGCGTCGCCGCCAAGGGTCTGCCGCACCGCGGCGTCCTGATCGGCGTGGGCGCGCTCGGGGTCGTCGCGGGAATCGTGGTGCTCGCCCTGCCCACCGAGTCCGCGGTCGTCCTGACCCGGCTGCTCGGCCTGTGGCTCGTACTGCTGGGCCTGCTGGAGGTGGCCGTGGCGTTCACCCTGAGGGCCGGGCTCCGCAAGGTCGCGAGAGACCGCGGACTCACCTCCTGACCGTCCGGGAAGCTCACCCCTCCCGGGTGAGGCGGCCGGGCGGTCCACCGCCCACGCTGGATGCGCACGAACCGACCGACGGGCGACCGCCTTGTACGGAGGAGGACGGAAAGTGGACGGAAACGTGTACCTCGCCTACGACTACCCGCTGCTGAGCACGTTCTGGACCATGCTGTGGTTCTTCCTGTGGATCCTGTGGTTCGTCCTGCTCTTCCGCATCATCGTCGACATCTTCCGTGACGACTCGCTCGGCGGCTGGGGCAAGGCGGGCTGGCTGATCTTCGTCATCGTGCTGCCCTTCCTCGGTGTCTTCGTCTACGTCATCGCGCGTGGCAAGAACATGGGCCGCCGTCAGATCGAACAGGCGCAGGCGCAGAAGGCGGAGTTCGACAGCTACATACGGCAGACCGCCACCACGCCCAGCAGCGCCGACCAGCTCGCCAAGCTGTCCGAGCTGCGGAGCAAGGGAGACATCACGGACGAGGAGTTCCGCCGCGCGAAGGAGAAGATCCTGGCCGCCTGACCGGTCCCGGAGCGAGTACGTCCCGCCGCGCGGGCGCGGCACGGCAAGGGCGGATCCCAGCGGTCCGCCCTTGCCGTTTCCCCTGCCTTCGGGTTAGATTTTTCGTACAGAGATTGGACTGACAATCCAGACGCAAGGGGGCGTGGATGACGGATCCGAACCTGGAGCGGGAGCGGGACGCGGTCCTCGGCGCCCTGGCCCCGGTCCTCGACGGGCTCGTGGCGACCTTCGGGCCGGTGTGCGAGGTGGTGCTGCACGACTACCGGCGTCCGGAGCACTCGGTGGTCGCCGTCGCGGGTTCGGTGACGGGGCGTGCGGTGGGCGGGGCGATGAGCGAGATCGGCATGCGGATGCTGGCCCGCGGCGACCACGCGTCCGACGAGCTCAACTATCTGACCCGGACCGACTCCGGAGCCCTGGTCAAGGCGTCCACGATGGTGCTGCGCGACTCCACGGGTGCGGTGTTCGGCGCGCTCTGCGTCAACGTGGACGTGACGGCGGTCGGCCAGGCCCACGCCCTGCTCGGCGCACTCGCGGGATTCGGGCGCGGCACCGCCGAGCCGCCCGTCACGACGTACGGCAACGACATCGACTCGGTCGTCGACGCCATCCTCGACACGCACCAGCTGCGCCACCACCAGCCCTGGGCCGCGCTGGACCGCCCGCAGCGCCTGGAGCTGTTCCGCGGACTGGACGAACGCGGTGTCTTCGCGGTGCGGCGCTCCGTCGAGCAGGTCGCCACCCGCCTCGGCATCTCCCGCGCCTCCGCCTACACCTATCTCTCGCAGTCGAGAGCGGCGGACCCCGGATCCGACTCACCCGCGCCCGCCCCCGCAACCGCCCCGGACCCGCCCGCGCCCGACACCGCCCGGACCGACGAGGGAGTACAGCCGTGACCGCCGCCGCATCCCTGCCCATCACCCTCGACGACGTCCTCGACGCCGCCGCGCGGCTCAAGGGCGTCGCCCACCGCACGCCGGTCCTGCGCTCCAGGACGCTCGACGGCCTCGTCGGCGCGCAGGTGTTCCTCAAGTGCGAGAACCTCCAGCGCGTAGGGGCCTTCAAGTTCCGCGGTGCCTACAACGCGCTCTCCCGGCTCGCTCCCGCACAGCTCGCCCGGGGCGTCGCCGCCTACTCCTCGGGCAACCACGCGCAGGCGGTCGCCCTGGCCGCCCGCGAACTCGGCACCACCGCCGTCATCGTGATGCCCGAGGACGCCCCGCGCTCCAAGCGGGACGCGACCGCCGACTACGGCGCCGAGATCGTCACGTACGACCGCTACACCGGCGACCGGGTCGTCATCGCAGAGGCCCTGGCCGCCGAACGCGGTCTCGCGATCGTCCCGCCCTACGACCATCCGGATGTGATGGCGGGCCAGGGTACCGCCGCGCTGGAACTCCTGGAGGAGGTCGGCGAGCTGGACCTGCTGGTGGTGCCGGTCGGCGGTGGCGGGCTGATCGCCGGCAGCGCCACCGTGGCCAAGGGACTGCGCCCGGACATCCGGGTGACGGGCGTCGAGCCGGAGGCGGGCGACGACACCCGGCGGTCGCTGGCCGCGGGCCGGCGCGTGACCGTCCCGGTGCCGCGCACCATCGCCGACGGCCAGGCCCTGCACACCCCCGGCGAACTGACCTTCGCCGTCAACCGCCGCCTCGTCGACGACATCGCGCTGGTCTCCGACGACGAGATCAGGGGCGCGATGCGGTTCGCGTTCGAGCGGCTGAAGACCGTCGTCGAGCCGAGCGGTGCCACCCCGCTGGCCGCGCTGCTCGCGGGTCGCGCGGGCCCCCTCCCGCCCCGGGTCGGCGTGATCGTCTCCGGCGGGAACGTCGACGCCGCACGCTTCGCCGCCCTGTGCGCGGACCCGGCCTGACCGGACTGGCCCGACCGGCCCGGCCAGGGGGGCATCTCACCCGAACCAGGTGGGTCACACCGGCAGCAGCCGCCCCACCAGCGTCTCCAGCTGCCGTACGTTGCGGCACTCGTGCATCTCGACCAGCTCGGCGTAGGCCGCGGCGGCCGAGTCGCCGGTGCCCCACTGGGCGCGCGGCTCCGGATTGAGCCAGTACAGGCGGCGGGCGCGCTCGCCGATCCGGCGTACGGCAGGCAGATTGGGGTCGCTCATGTTCGTCCGGCCGTCACCCAGCACGAAGACGGTCGTGCGCGGCCCGACCGCGCCCTCGTACCGCTCCGCGAACTCGCCCAGCGCGACGCCGTAGTCGCTGCTGCCGTGCCAGCCGGTCAGGGTCGCCTCCGCCCGGATGCGGGCGCTCAGGCCCTCGGGGTCGGCCGCGCCGCGCACCAGCAGACCGGTCACCTCGTCGACCCGGTTGACGAAGGCGAACACGCGCACCTTGCCGAACTGCTCGTGCAGCGCCTGCACCAGCAGCATCGTGAAGTCCGAGAATCCGGACACCGAGCCCGACACGTCGCACAGCAGCACCAGCTCGGGGCGGACCGGCCGCCGCCGACGCAGCACCGGCCGCATCGGCACCCCGCCCGTGGACAGCGAACCGCGCAGCGTCCGGCGCAGATCGATGGTGCCGCGGGCGGCCCGGCGGCGGCGGGCGGCCAGCCGGGTGGCCAGCTTGCGGGCGAGCGGCTGCACGCTCCGGCGCAGCTCGGCCAGCCGGTCCCGCCCGGCGAACAGGAAGTCCACCCGGTCGGCGCTCGGGGCCACCGCGCGCCGGGCGATCTCGTCGCGGCCGCGCCGCTCGGCCACCCGCCGTCGTGCCTCCGTGGCCACCTGCCCCCGGAAGGCCTCGATCCGCCGCCGGATCTCGTCGTCCAGCAACCGGTCGGCGAACCCGGAACCACCGCTGCCCGCGCGGACGTCGTCCCGGACGCGCGCGAACAGGGTCTGCGGCCGGATCCGGTCGAGGGCCTGGTACGACGACCAGCCGTCCGAGCCCGGCGAACTCCCGTACCCGCCGAAGCCGTCGACCGCCTCGGCCGCCAACCGCCCCAGCAGCGCCGCGTCGTCGGCGGCCAGGGCCCGCGCGATCCGCTCGCGCAGATCCTCCCGGTCCGCGGCACCGGTGGCGGTCGGCGCTCCGACCCGGCTCGGGAAGTAGAGGTCGAAGACCGGGTCGAACACCCGCCGTTGACCCTCGGTGTGCAGCAGGGTCGCGGCCAGACCCGCCCGCAGCAGGTCCCGGTCGGCCAGGCCCAGCGCGGCCACCGCCTGTGCCGCGTCCACGGTCTCGCCGGTGCCGATGCGCAGACCGTGGGCGCGCAGCGCGGCGACGAAGCCCGTCAGCCGGGCCGCCACGTCGTCCGCGGAAACGGTCGTGTCGTCCGCCGACGCGGTCATACGGCGTCCAGGTCCAGCTTGGCGGCCGCCTTGAGGATGTCGTCCTGGTGCTTGAGGAGCACTCCCAGGCTGGCGCGTACGACGTCCTCGTCGAGGGTGTCGGCACCGAGCGCGAGCAGGGTGTGCGCCCAGTCGACGGTCTCGGCCACCGACGGCAGCTTGCGCAGGTCCATCGCGCGCAGCGCGCCGACCACCCGGACCACCGACGCCGTGAGCGCCTCGCTCAGCTCCGGGACCTTCTGCCGCACGATCCGCCGCTCCAACTCCTCCTCGGGGAAGCCGATGTGCAGGAACAGACAGCGCCGGCGCAGCGCCTCGGACAGCTCGCGGCCTGCGTTGGAGGTGAGCACGACGAACGGGCGGCGGGTCGCCGTGATCGTCCCGAGTTCCGGAACGGTGATCTGGAAGTCGCTGAGCACCTCCAGCAGCAGACCCTCCACCTCGACGTCGGCCTTGTCGGTCTCGTCGATCAGCAGGACCGTCGGCTCCTCGCCGCGGATCGCGGTCAGCAGCGGGCGGGGGAGCAGGAACTCCTCGCTGAAGATGTCCGTGCGCGCCTCGTCCCAGGTCTCGTCGCGCCCGGCGCTGATGCGCAGCAACTGCTTGGCGTGGTTCCACTCGTACAGCGCGCGTGACTCGTCCACGCCCTCGTAGCACTGGAGCCGTACCAGCCGGGCCTCCGCCACCTGGGCCACGGCCTTGGCGAGCTCCGTCTTGCCGACGCCCGCGGGGCCCTCCACCAGCAGGGGCTTGCCGAGGCGGTCGGCGAGGAAGACGGCGGTCGCCACGGCGGGGGAGGCCAGATAGCCGGTCGCCGCCAGGCGGGCGGTGACATCGTCGACGGACGTGAACAACGGGGGCCTCCGGTGGTCGTGGGCGAACCGGGGTCCGGTCGTCCGTCCAGGCGCGTACCGCTCGACTTTCCAAGCGCTTGCTCACCCATGCTGTCACCTGCTCCCGGTGAAGCCAAGGCCGGACGATCCCCGGTGAGGCCGAGGCCGGGCCGCAGGGTGGGTCAGGCACCCCGCGGCCCGGCCCGGCCCGTCACTCGCCGCCGACCAGCACCACTTCCAGCGTGCGAGGGCCGTGTACGCCCTCCACCCGGTCCAGTTCGATGTCGCTGGTGGCGGAGGGGCCGGAGATCCAGGTCAGCGGGCGCGCCGGGTCGAGGCGTTCGAGGGCCTGGGGCACGGACGCCACGACCTGGCCGGGGACCCGCACGACACAGATGTGGTGGTCCGGGATCAGGGTGATCCGGCGGCGGCCCTGGTCCGGTCCGCCGTCGAGCACGATCGTCCCGGTCTCGGCGATCGCGACGGCGCAGCCGGTCACCACGCTCTCCACCTCGTCCAGCTCCCCGGGCGTGCTCACGGCCCGGTCGTGGATCCGGGTGGGGTCGGCCGCGGACATCCACTCCGGCGGGAGTCCCGGCGGCACCAGCACGTACCGCGACCCGCGCTCGGCGAGCAGCCGCATGACGAGCAACGGCAGTTGCTCCTCGGTCACGCGGTGCACGATCGCCCGGTAGTCCGCGAGGTTCTCCGCCAGCAGGTCCACCGTCGCCTCGACGCCCAGACCGCCGTGCTCGCGCAGATAGTCGCGCTCCACCGCCCGCTCGTACGGAGTGTCGTCCCGCGGCACGTCGGCGAGCGCCCGCCGCACCCGGCCCAGGATCCGTTCCCTGCCGCTCACTTCGCGCCGTCCTTTCCGCCGTTCGTGCGCTGCCACCAGTCGCGGAACGGTTCCGCGGGCACCGGCGGCAGGTCCCGGGTCGCGCTCCAGGCCCGGCCGGGGCCGGGCAGCGACCGCGGATGCAGCCGCCGGGTGCGGGAGGCGAGCCGCTGCCCGGCACGCAGGACGCCCGGACGGGCGAACGCCCAGCGCGCCGCCCGCATCGCCGCCCGCTCGGCGGCATGGCCCTTCGCGGGCTTGAGCACCACCTTGTTGCCCTCGCGCGTCACCTCGCCGCCCTGGGCGACCCGTTCGCGCAGGTGCACCAGCACCTCGGGGATGTCGATGGCCACGGGGCAGACCTCGTAGCAGGCGCCGCACAGCGAGGAGGCGTACGGCAGCGAGGCGTCGATCTCGCTCCCGGTGCCCCTGAGCTGGGGGCTGAGGATCGCGCCGATCGGCCCCGGGTAGACCGAGCCGTAGGCGTGACCGCCGGCCCGTTCGTACACCGGGCAGACGTTCAGGCACGCCGAGCAGCGGATGCAGCGCAGCGCCTGGCGGCCGACCTCGTCGGCGAGGGTGTCGGTGCGGCCGTTGTCCAGCAGCACCAGATGGAAGACGCGCGGCCCGTCCCCGTCGGTGGTGCCGGTCCACGTCGAGGTGTACGGGTTCATCCGCTCGGCCGTGGAGGAGCGGGGCAGCGTCTGGAGGAACACCTCCAGGTCGCGCCAGGTCGGCACGACCTTCTCGATGCCGACCACCGAGATCAGCGTCTCGGGCAGGGTCAGGCACATCCGCCCGTTGCCCTCCGACTCGACGACCACGAGCGTGCCGGTCTCGGCGACCATGAAGTTGGCCCCGGAGATCCCGACCTTGGCGCGCAGGAACTTCTCCCGCAGATGCAGCCGGGCCGCCTCGGCGAGCTCGGCGGGGGAGTCGGTCAGCCCCTCGGGGGCGGCCCTTCCCCACTCGCCCATCTCGCGGGCGAAGATGTCCCGGATCTCGCCCCGGTTGCGGTGGATCGCCGGCACCAGGATGTGCGACGGCCGGTCCTTGCCCAACTGCACGATCAGCTCGGCGAGATCGGTCTCGTAGGCGCGGATGCCCTCGGCCTCCAGCGCCTCGTTGAGGCCGATCTCCTGGGTGGCCATCGACTTGACCTTGACGACCTCCGACTCGCCGGTCTCCTTGACCAGTTCGGCCACGATCCGGTTGGCCTCGTCGGCGTCGGCGGCCCAGTGGACGATGCCGCCCGCCGCGGTGACCGCCTCCTCCAACTGCACGAGGTAGTCGTCGAGTCGGCGCAGCGTGTGGTCCTTGATCTGCTTGCCCGCCTCGCGCAGCCCGGCCCAGTCGGACACCTCGGCCACGGCGTTCGCCCGCTTGGCCCGGATGGTGTGCGTGGCGTGCCGAAGATTGGCGCGCAGCGTCCCGTCGCCGACGGCCTCGCGCGCGGCCACGGGGAAGGCCGGCATTCCCACGAACGTCCCGCTCATACGGCCGGTTCCTCCTCGGTGCTCGCCAGGATCTCCGCGAGGTGCACCGGCCGGATGCCGGCGCGCAGCCTGGTCATGGTCCCGCCGATGTGCATCAGGCAGGAGTTGTCGGCCGCGCACAGCACCTCGGCGCCGGTGGACTCGGCGTTGCGCACCTTGTCCGCGCCCATCGCGGCCGAGACGTCGGCGTTCTTCACGGCGAAGGTGCCGCCGAACCCGCAGCACTCCTCGGCGCCCGGCAGCTCGACGAGTTCCAGCCCCTTCACGGCGCCCAGCAGCCGCCGGGGACGGTCGCCCAGGCCCAGGCCGCGCAGCCCGTGGCAGGTCGGGTGGTAGGTCACGGTGTGCGGGTACCAGGCCCCCACGTCCGTCACCCCGAGCACGTCGACCAGGAACTCCGACAGCTCGTACGTCTTCGGCACCACCGGCGCCAGCGTGGCGGCGAGGGAGTCCCCGCGCCCCTCGGCCCGCGCCCGCTCGCCCATCCGCGGGTACAGCTCCCGCACCATCGCCCCGCACGACCCCGAGGGGGTCACGATCGCGTCGTACTCACCGAAGACCTCGGCGAAGTGCCGGGCCAGCGGCTCCGCCTCGTGCCGGTAGCCGGTGTTGTAGTGCGCCTGCCCGCAGCACGTCTGCGCCGCCGGGAAGTCGACGTCGACGCCCAGTCTGGTCAGGAGCTTCACCACCGCGCGGCCGGTGTCCGGATAGAGCGTGTCGTTGACACAGGTCAGGAACAGTGCGACACGCATCGCGGCTCCTAGTCTTGGATCGCATGGATCATCGGATGGGAATTGCGCGCCTCCCCCCACGCGTGAGCGTAGTGGGGAGGCGCGGACGGGACGGGGAAGCGCGGGGGCCGGGGAAGGCCCGGCTCAGCGCGCGGTGAGCCGGTCCTGTGCCGCGCGCCACGCGGCGGTGTCGCCGCGCGGTCCGTAGCGGGTCAGCGGCTGGGTACGGGCCAGCAGGCCGCGCATGTCGGCGAGGTCGCCGACCACCCCGTGGGCCCGGGCCTGCACCAGGACGTTGCCGAGCGCGGCCGCCTCCGTCGGGCCGGCCACCACGGGCAGCCCGCAGGCGTCGGCGGTCAGCTGGCACAACAGGGAGTTGCGGGTGCCGCCGCCGACGATGTGCACGACGTCGACCGGATGGTCCGCCAGCCGCTGGGCGTCCTCGACGGCCCGGCGGTGGGCCAGGGCGAGCGAGTCGAGGATGCAACGGGTGGTCTCGGCCCGGTCGCGGGGCACGGGTTCGCCCGCGGCCCGGCAGGCCTCGGCGATCCGCTCCGGCATCCGGCCGGGCGCCAGGAAGGCCGCGTCGCCCGCGTCCACCACCGAGCGCAGCGGCGCCGCCCCGGCCGCCTCGCGCAGCAGCTCGCCCAGATCGGGGTCGCCCCAGGCCCGTACGCACTCCTGGAGCAGCCACAGCCCCATGATGTTGCGCAGATAGCGGACCGTGCCGTCCAGCCCCAGCTCGTTGGTGAAGTTGGCGGCCCGGCTCTCCTCGGTCAGCACGGGCGCGGCCAGTTCGAGACCGGCCAGCGACCAGGTGCCGGTGCAGATGTACGCGAACCGCGCGCCTGTCGCGGGCACTGCGGGCACCGCGGCCACCGCGGACGCCGTGTCGTGCGAGCCGACCGCCGTGACCGGCACGGGACCGCTCAGCCCGGTCTCCTCCAGCACCTCGGGCCGCAGCAGGCCCGCCGGGTCGCCGGGCCGGCGCAGCGGCGCGAACAGGCCGAGGTCGACACCCAGCCGGGCGGCGACGTCGTACGACCACTCGCGCGTCCGGGGATCGATCAGCTGGGTCGTCGAGGCGTTGGTCAGCTCGGTGCCCTGCTCGCCGGTCAGCCAGTACGCCAGCAGGTCCGGGACGAGCAACAGGCGCTTGGCGTGCGCGAGTTGTGCCGAACCCTGGGCCGCCGTGAGCTGGTACAGGGTGTTGAAGGGGGCGTACTGGAGCCCGGTGTGCGCGTACAGCTCGGCGGCCGGGACGGTCGCCCAGACCTTCTCCGCGACGCCCTCGGTGCGGGCGTCGCGGTAGTGCACGGGGTTGCCGAGCAGGGCGCCGTCCGCGTCCAGCAGTCCGTAGTCCACCGCCCAGCTGTCGATGCCGACGGAGTCCAGCCGGCCGCCGTGACCGGCCCCGGCCGCCCGCAGCCCCTCCAGCACTCCCGCGTACAGCCCGAGGACGTCCCAGCGCAGCCCCTCGGGCACCCGGACCGGCCGGTTGGGGAAGCGGTGCGCCTCGGACAGCTCCAGGAAGTCAGGTTCCACCCGGCCGACCATGACGCGCCCACTGGACGCGCCGAGGTCGACCGCGGCGTACGACCGCACGGTGGACGGCGTGTCGACGGCGCTCATCGCAGGAACGCGGCCGCCACACCCGCGTCGACGGGGACGTGCAGTCCGGTGGTGTGGGTCAGGTCGCCGCCGGTGAGGGCGAACACGGCGTTGGCGACGTGCTCGGGGAGCACCTCACGCTTGAGGAGGGTCCGCTGGGCGTAGAACTCGCCCAGCTTCTCCTCCTCCACCCCGTACACGGCCGCCCGCTGGGCACCCCAGCCGGCCGCGAAGATCCCGGAGCCGCGCACGACCCCGTCCGGGTTGACGCCGTTGACGCGGATGCCGTGCTCGCCCAGCTCGGCGGCGAGCAGCCGCACCTGGTGGGCCTGGTCGGCCTTGGTCGCGGAGTAGGCGATGTTGTTCGGACCGGCGAAGACGGCGTTCTTGGACGCGATGTAGACGACGTCGCCGCCCAGCTCCTGGGCGATCATCACCCGGGCCGTCTCGCGCGAGACCAGGAAGGAGCCGCGGGCCATGATGTCGTGCTGGAGGTCCCAGTCCTTCGCGGTGGTCTCCAGCAGCGGCTTGGACAGCGAGATCCCGGCGTTGTTGACCACCAGGTCGATCCCGCCGAAGGCCAGCAGGGCCGCCTTGACCGCGTCCGCGATCTGCTCCTCGGAGGTGACGTCGACGGTCACCGCCACGGCCTTGTCCGGGCCGCCGAGCTCCTCGGCGACCGCGGCCGCGTTCTCCGCGTTCAGGTCGGCGACGACGACGCAGGCGCCCGCGGCGACCAGCCGGTGCGCGATCGCCTTGCCGATGCCGCTGCCCGCGCCGGTGACCAGGGCCACCCGGGTGGCGAGCGGCTTGGGCTTCGGCATCCGCTGGAGCTTGGCCTCCTCCAGCGCCCAGTACTCGATGCGGAACTTCTCCGACTCCTCGATCGGCGCGTACGTCGACACCGCCTCGGCGCCGCGCATCACGTTGATCGCGTTGAGGTAGAACTCGCCGGCGACGCGCGCGGTCTGCTTGTCCTTGCCGAAGGAGAACATGCCGACACCGGGGATCAGCACGATCGCCGGGTCGGCGCCGCGCATCGCGGGGGAGTCGGGCTCGGCGTGGCGCCGGTAGTAGCCCGCGTACTCCTCGCGGTACTCGGCGTGCAGCTCCTTGAGCCGCGCCACGGCCTCGTCCAGCGGGGCGCCCGGCGGCAGGTCCAGGACCAGCGGGCGGACCTTGGTGCGCAGGAAGTGGTCGGGGCAGGAGGTGCCCAGGGCGGCGAGCCGCGGGTGCTCGGCGCGCGCGAGGAAGTCGAGCACGGTGTCGGAGTCGTCGAAGTGCCCGACCTGCGGCCGGTCCTTCGAGGCGACGGCACGGACGTACGGCGCCAGCGCCACGGCCCGCTCCCGGCGCTCGCCCTCGGGCAGCGCCTCGTAGCCCTCGACCACCGCTCCGAAGGGCTTCGGCCTGCCCCGCTCGGTCAGGAACGCCTCGGCGGTGCGGATGATGTGCAGCGAGTTGCGCTCGCACTCCTCGGAGGTGTCGCCCCAGGCGGTGACGCCGTGTCCGCCGAGGACACAGCCGATCGCCTGCGGGTTGGCCGCCTTGACCGCGGCGATGTCCAGGCCGAGCTGGAAGCCGGGCCGCCGCCAGGGCACCCACACCACCGTGTCGCCGAAGCACTCGGCGGTCAGCTTCTCGCCGTCCGCGGCGCAGGCCAGCGCGATTCCCGAGTCGGGGTGCAGATGGTCCACGTGGGCGGCGTCGACGAGCCCGTGCATCGCGGTGTCGATGGAGGGGGCCGCACCGCCCTTGCCGTGCAGGCAGTAGTCGAACGCGGCCACCATCTCGTCCTCGCGCTCGACGCCCGGGTAGACGCCGGCGAGGGCCCGCAGCCGGTCCAGCCGCAGGACGGCGAGACCGTCCTCGGTGAGCGTGCCGAGGTCGCCGCCCGAGCCCTTGACCCACATCAGCTCGATGTCACCACCGGTGACCGGGTCGGTGTCGGAACCCTTCGCGGAGGTGTTGCCGCCCGCGTAGTTGGTGTTGCGGGGATCGGCGCCGAGCCGATGGGACCGTGCGAGCAGGGCGGCGGCTTCGGGATGAGTGGACATGCGGATTCCTTAGGTCACGTTGGTAACGGGCTCTACCGGGCGAACGAGGTGGCCTTCCGGCCGGGGCGGCTCCCTGATCGGGAATCCTTCTGTCGGGCCCCACAAGGGGCGTGGGGCCCTCCGGGCGGGCCAGGGGCTTTCCAGGCCGGGTGCGGCCCCTGGTCGGGAGGCCTTCCGGCGGCCCACCCAGGGGCGCGGGGAACTGCGCGACAAGCCACGACGCACCCGCGCGGGGCCCTCCGGGCGGGCCAGGGGCTTTCCAGGCCGGGTGCGGCCCCCGGTCGGGAGGCCTTCCGGCGGCCCACCCAGGGGCGCTTTCGGCCGGGTGCGGCCCCCGGTCGGGAGGCCTTCCGGCGGCCCACCCAGGGGCGCTTTCGGCCGGGTGCGGCCCCCGGTCGGGAGGCCTTCCGGCAGCCCACTCAGGGGCGCGGGGAACCGCGCGACAAGCCACGACGCACCCGCGCGGGGGCACCACGCGGAGCCCGCGGCTGCGGTCCGGTGGGGGCTGGTCGCGCAGTTCCCCGCGCCCCTTACGGGGCTGAGGGGCCAGGGAACCGACCCCGCGGCCCCGCCCACCATCAGCCGGCCCGCCCCCGGGAGGGACTTACGCGCCCCACCCCGCCTGCTCCCCGCCCACCCGCTCCGCGACGATCCGCTCGGCCCAGCCGGACCGGCGGTACGCCGCGATCGGGTCGGGGTCGATCCCGAGCTCCTCGCGCACCTCGCGCAGCAGCGGACGTACGTCCGTATTGTACGCGTCCATCAGCACCGCGTTCGCCTCCAGCACATCGCCGGAGCGCTGCGCCGCGGCCAGTGCCTCCCCGTCGACCAGCAGCGCCTTCGCGGTCGCCTCCTGCACGTTCATCACCGAGCGGATGATCGCCGGGACCTTCGCCTCGATGTTGTGGCACTGGTCGAGCATGAAGGCCACGTCGGACACGAAGCCGCCGCCGCGGATGACCTCGTACATGATCCGGAAGAGCTGGAAGGGGTCGGCGGCGCCGACCATCAGGTCGTCGTCCGCGTAGAAGCGCGAGTTGAAGTCGAACCCGCCGAGCTTGCCCTCGCGCAGCAGCGTGGCCACGATGAACTCGATGTTGGTGCCCGGCGCGTGGTGCCCGGTGTCCACCACGACCTGCGCCTTCGGGCCGAGCTTGAGGCAGTGGGCGTACGCGGTGCCCCAGTCCGGGACGTCGGTGGTGTAGAAGGCGGGCTCGAAGAACTTGTACTCCAGCAGCATCCGCTGCTCCTCGCCCAGCCGCGCGTACACCTCGGCGAGCCCCTCGGCCAGCCGGTCCTGGCGGCCGCGGATGTCGTCCTGGCCGGGGTAGTTCGTGCCGTCGGCGAACCACAGCTTCAGGTCGCGCGACCCGGTGGCGTCCATGATGTCGACACACTCCAGCAAGTGATCGACAGCCTTTCGGCGCACCGCCGCGTCCGGATGGCAGATGCTGCCCAGCTTGTAGTCGTCGTCCTGGAACGTGTTGGAGTTGATCGCGCCCAGCCGCACCCCGCGGTCCTCGGCGTGCTTGGCGAGGGCGGCGTAGTCGCCGACCTTGTCCCAGGGGATGTGCAGCGAGACGGTCGGGGCGACGCCCGTGTGGGCGTGCACCTGGGCCGCGTCGTCCAGCTTCTCCCGGGGATCGCGGGGCACACCGGGCTGGGCGAACACCTTGAAGCGGGTCCCCGAGTTGCCGTACGCCCACGACGGAGTCTCGACGGCCTGGGTCTTGAGGGCGGCCTTCACCGCGGCGAGATCGGTCACTTCAGGGCTCCTGGGACGTCGTTGGGGGCGAACGATTCAATGAAACGTTTCAGAACGGGAAGTTATGAGCCCTCCGGACGGGTGTCAACCCCTGCGGCGAGGGTGTCCCTCCGTAACAAGAACGAGACCTTGCGCTGTCGAAACTTTTTCGACACGGACCCATTGACGTCACATGCCGGATCTGTCTAACGTCCCGGCAATCCAGTTGAAACCTTTCACGACGCTGAGGGGCAGCCCGCCGGCGTCGTCGAGGAGCCCCCAATGACCAACCCGTCCGACACGGGTCCGGCCCCGGTGCTGGCGCTGAAGGACATCACCAAGTCCTTCGGCGCCGTCCGTGCCCTGCGGGACGTCTCCCTGACGCTGTTCCCCGGCGAGGTCCACGCCCTCGCCGGCGAGAACGGCGCGGGCAAGTCGACCCTCATCAAGACGCTCGCCGGGGTGCACCGACCGGACGCCGGCCAGGTACTGCTCGACGGTGCGCCCGTCGTCTTCCACGGCCCCGGCGACGCGCGTGACGCCGGCATCGCCGTGATCTACCAGGAGCCCACGCTCTTTCCCGACCTCTCGATCGCCGAGAACATCTTCATGGGCCGCCAGCCCCGGCGCGCCCTCGGCCGCATCGACCACAAGGCCACCCACGAGGCGACCGCCGCCCTGATGCGGCGCCTGGGCGTCGACCTCGACCCCGACCGCCCGGCCAGCGGCCTGTCCATCGCCGACCAGCAGATCGTCGAGATCGCCAAAGCGCTCTCCTTCGACGCGCGGGTCCTGATCATGGACGAGCCGACCGCCGCCCTCACCGGCAGCGAGGTCGCGCGCCTCTTCGGCGTCGTACGCACCCTGCGCGACCAGGGCGCCGCCGTCCTGTTCATCTCCCACCGCCTGGAGGAGATCTTCGCGATCTGCCGACGGGTGACCACCCTGCGCGACGGCGCCCTGATCTCCAGCGAGCCGCTGGAGGGCATGACCGAGGACGACCTCGTCCGGCGCATGGTCGGCCGCGACCTCGAGGAGCTCTACCCCAAGCAGGACGTGACGCCCGGCGAGGTCGTCCTCGACGTGCGCCGCCTGACCCGCGAGGGCGTCTTCACCGACGTCTCCTTCGAGGTGCGCAGCGGCGAGATCGTCGGGCTGGCCGGACTGGTCGGAGCCGGCCGCACGGAGGTCGCGCGGGCCGTCTTCGGCATCGACCGCCGGGACGCGGGCGAGGTCGAGGTCGGCGGGCGCGCGCTCGCGGGCGGCTCCCCGTCCGCCGCGATGTCCGCCGGGATCGCCCTGGTCCCCGAGGACCGGCGCGCCCAGGGCCTGGTGATGGACATGTCCATCGAGCGGAACATCGGCCTGACCGGACTGCGTACGAGCGTGAAGGCCGGTCTCGTGGACCGGGGCGCCGAGCGCAGCCGCTCCCTCGACTGGGCCGTGAAGCTCCAGGTCAAGTACGCCCGGATCGCCGACGCCGTCGCCACCCTGTCCGGCGGCAACCAGCAGAAGGTCGTCCTGGCCAAGTGGCTGGCCACCGGCCCCAAGGTGCTCATCGTCGACGAGCCCACCCGCGGCATCGACGTCGGCACCAAGGCCGAGGTCCACCGGCTGCTGTCGCAGCTCGCCGCCGACGGGGTCGCCGTCCTGATGATCTCCTCCGACCTGCCCGAGATCCTCGGCATGGCCGACCGCGTGCTGGTCATGCACGAAGGCCGGCTCACGGCCGAGATCCCCCGCTCCGAAGCCACCGAGGAATCCGTGATGGCCGCAGCCACCGGGAGGGCCGCCGCATGACGGTGACCGCACCCAGCCCCACCCCGGCCGACGAAGTGTCCGGGTCCAGTGGCACCCGACTGGTCGACCGCGTCTTCAAGATGCGCGAACTCGCCATCCTGGTCGTCTTCCTGGTGATGATCGCCGTCACCCAGATGGGCAACAGCGAGTTCCTCTCCGAGCAGGGCATCAAGGACCTGCTGCTGAACGCGACCATCCTGGTCCTGGTCGCCACCGGACAGTCCCTGGTGGTCATCACCCGCAACGTCGACCTGTCGGTCGGCTCGACCCTCGGCATCAGCGCCTTCGCCGCCGGCGTCTACCTCCAGGGCGGCGGAAACCCGGTCGTGGCGGTCGTCCTGGCGATCCTGCTCGGCATCGGCTTCGGACTGCTCAACGGACTGCTGGTCAGCCTCGGCCAGGTGCCCGCGCTCGTGGTCACCCTCGGCACGCTGTACATCATCCGCGGCATCGACTCCATCTGGGTCGGCTCCCGGCAGATCACCGCGGCCGACCTGCCCGGCGGATTCGTCGACTTCGGCGCCGGAGGCATCTCCGCGGTGCCCTGGCTCGCCCTGATCGCGCTGGCCGTACTGGTGGGCACCGCCTACTGCCTCAAGCACTACGGCAGCGGCCGCGAGATGTACGCGCTCGGCTCCAACCCCGAGGCCGCCCGGCTCGCCGGCATCCCGGTCCGCAAGCGGATCCTGGCCGCGTACACCTTCTGCGGCGCCCTGGCCGGCCTCGCGGGCGCCCTGTACCTGGCCCGGTTCGGCAACGTCGACTCCGGCACCGGCAACGGCTACGAACTCACCGTCGTCAGCGCGGTCGTGGTCGGCGGCGTGGTCTTCACCGGCGGCTCCGGCAGCGTCTACGGCGCAGCCCTCGGCGCCCTGCTGCTCACCTCGATCAACAGCGTGCTGCCCGCCCTCGGCGTCAGCTCCGTCTGGGTGCTCGCGATCAACGGCATCCTGCTCCTCCTCGCCATCGCGGTCGACCGGATCGTCGCGCTGCGCGTGGCCCAGGCCCTGAAGAAGAGGAACGCCCGCCATGGCTGACTCCGCTCTCGTGCGCGCCGTCCGCTGGGACACGGTCGTCGGCGCCCTGCTCATCGTCGTCCTGCTGTTCTCCTTCGGCTTCGTCGACGGGTTCGGCAACGCCCTCAACCTGTCGTTCCTGATCGGCAACACCCTGCCGATCGCCATGGTCGCGCTGCCCATGACGCTGCTCGTGGTGGCCGGCGAGATCGACCTCTCGGTGGCGTCCACGGCAGGCCTGTCCGGCGCCGTGATGGGCGCCCTGTGGAACCAGGGCATGACGATCGAGACGATCATCCCGCTGTGCCTGCTGCTCGGCGTGGTCTGCGGGCTGATCAACGGTCTGCTGGTGACCCGGCTCGGACTGCCCTCCCTCGCCGTCACCATCGGTACCCTCGCCGCCTACCGAGGCATCGCGCAGATCGTGCTCGGCTCCGACGCGGTGACCGACTTTCCCACCCAGTACCTGGACTTCGCGGCCGGACGGCTCGGGGACAGCTTCCTCCCGCAGGCCTTCCTGCCCTTCCTGGTCCTGCTCGCGATCGCCGTGGTGGCGCTGCACGCCACCCCGTTCGGCCGCTCGCTCTACGCCATCGGCGCCAGCGAGGAGGCGGCCCGGTTCGCCGGCATCCGCGTCCGGCGCCAGAAGCTGATCCTCTTCACGATGACCGGCCTGATGGCGTCCCTCACCGGCATCTTCTGGGCACTGCACTACGCCAGCGCCCGCTACGACAACGCCACCGGCCTCGAACTGTCCGTCGTGGCCGCCGTACTGCTCGGCGGTATCGACTTCGACGGCGGCAAGGGCACGCTCGGCGGCGCGATCGCGGGCGTCTTCCTGCTCGGCGCGCTCCAGAACGTGATGAGCCTGGTGAACGTCTCGGCCCAGTCGCAGATCGTCGTCACCGGCGTCCTGCTCGTCGTCTCCGTGCTCGGCCCCCGGGTCGCGCGGCAGATCTCCGTGGCACGGGCGGGCCGCAGGGCCGCCTCGACCCCGACGTCGTAACTCCCGCTCCACCTCAGCCCGGCATCCCGCTTCGCCCACCCTCGTAAAGGAACACGCCCATGCGCAAGTCGTCGCTCCGTCGTGCCTGTGCGGCCCTGGCCGCCGTCACCTCTCTCGCCCTGGCCGTCACCGCGTGCGGTGGCACCACCAAGAAGGACGTCGCCGCCGACAGCGGTTCGGCCGTCGCGGGCGGTACGGCCGACCCGAACGCCGCCACGAAGAAGGGCCTGACCGTGGGCTTCCTGCCCAAGGCGGTCAACAACCCGTACTTCACCACGTCCGACAAGGGCGGCGAGGCGGCGCTGAAGGAGCTGGGTTCCAGCTACAAGGAGGTCGGCACCTCCAGCGCCACCGACACGGCCGGCCAGGTCTCCTACGTCAACACGCTCACCCAGCAGCAGGTGGACGCGATCGCGGTGTCGGCGCAGGACCCGGGCGCGCTGTGCACGGCGCTGAAGCAGGCGATGAAGGGCGGCATCAAGGTCGTCACGTACGACTCCGACACCAAGGCGGACTGCCGCAACGCGTTCGTCTCGCAGGCCGGTGCCGAGGACCTGGGCCGTACCGAGGTGCAGCTGCTGGCCGAGCAGATCGGCTACAAGGGCGAGATCGCGATCCTGTCGGCGGCGCAGACCGCGACGAACCAGAACACCTGGATCGACTACATGAAGGAGGAGCTGAAGGACCCGAAGTACAAGGACATGAAGCTGGTCAAGGTCGCCTACGGCAACGACGAGGCCCAGCAGTCCTTCCAGCAGACCCAGGGCCTGCTCCAGGAGTACCCGGACCTGAAGGGGATCATCTCCCCGACCACGGTCGGCATCAAGGCGGCCGCGCAGTACCTGTCCGGCTCGAAGTACAAGGGCAAGGTCAAGCTCACCGGTCTGGGCACGCCGAACGACATGCGCAAGTACGTCAAGAACGGCACCGTCGACGGCTTCGAGCTGTGGGACCCGGCCAAGCTCGGCGAGCTCGCCGCCCGTACCGCGGTCGCGCTGTCCTCGGGACAGATCACCGGCAAGGAGGGCGAGACCTTCACGGCCGGCTCCATGGGTTCGTACACGATCGGCAAGGACGGCGTGATCAGCCTCGGCAAGCCGACCGTGTTCGACGCCAAGAACATCGACCAGTTCAACTTCTGATTCACCAAGGGGTGTTGATGCAACGCGTGTGCTTCCTGCTGAAGGTCCGGGCGGAGCGCCTCGACGAGTACCGCGAGCGGCACGCCGCCGTGTGGCCGGAGATGCTCGACGCGCTCTCCGCCACCGGCTGGCACAACTACTCGCTGTTCCTGCGCGAGGACGGCCTGCTCGTCGGCTACCTGGAGACCGAGGACTTCGCGGCCGCCCAGGCAGGCATGGAGGCCACCGACGTCAACGCCCGCTGGCAGGCGGAGATGGCGCCGTTCTTCGAGTCGCTGGACGGCGCCAGACCCGACGAGGCGATGAAACCCCTCACGGAAGTCTTCCACCTCTCCTGACCTGGAGCCCCAGGGCTCGAACCCGCACCGGGTTCGAGCCCTCAGGGGGTTCGAGCGGTCCTCCCAGGGCCCGAGCCCCCGCCAGGACCGGAGCCCCCCCACGACCGGAACCACGACCGGAACCACGACTGGAAACCCCATGACTGGAGCCCCCATGAGAAGACGCACGGTTCTCGCGAGTGCCCTGGCCGCCGCGGTGGCCGTCCCCGGCACGGCCCGGGCGGCCGGCCCCGGCCCCTCGGTCACCGCGTCGGGCACGACCCTGCTCGACGCACGGGCGATCTACTTCGTCTCCTACGACGGTCTCGTCAACAACAACGCCTTCCAGAAGAACGGCCTGCTGACGTACAAGGGCTACCAGTACGCGGCCTGGTACACCGCCACCCGCAACGCGGTCGTCGCCCGCCGGGCCCTGGGCGCCACCGGCTGGTCCACGATCACCCTCTCCCACCAGCTCAAGAGCGACGACTCGCACAACGTGATCTGTCTGGGCGTCTCCAGGACGGACGGCCGGCTGCACCTGAACATGGACTCGCACAGCGACGGCTTCTTCTACGTGAAGTCGGTCGCGGGCCTCCTCGACAACCCGGCGAGCACCGCCTGGACCGCGGCGGTCCTCGGCTCCGTCCAGACCACCCTCGACGGGCTCGCGCCCACCTCGCAGTTCACCTACCCGCAGTTCGTCGCCACCCCCGAGGGCAGGCTCCAGCTCAGCTACCGCGTCGGCGTCTCCGGCAACGGCCGCAACGCCCTCGCGGAGTACGACGGTTCGGCCTGGAAGGCACTGGGGGAGTGGACCTCCGCCACCGGCACCTACACCAGCGAGCACGGCTCCAGCACCGCCCGCAACATGTACCTGCACGGCATCGACTACGACGCCGGCGGCCGACTGCACGCCTTCTTCACCTGGCGCGAACAGAACAGCGCCGTGATGTGCAACGGCGGCGGCATCACCAACCACGACACCGGCTACGTGTACTCCACCGACCGCGGCCGCACCTGGCGCAACGACGCAGGCACGCTCGTCGCCACCACCGGCGGCTCCGACCCGGTGGCGGTCACCGACAGCGGCCTGGTCGTCGACGCGCTCAACCCCGACCACTCCCTGATGAACCAGGAGAGCCAGGCCACCGACTCCGCCGGGCTGCCGCACGCGATCATCAGCTACGTACCCGGCCGCTTCGGCCAGTGCACCACGAACTACGTCGCCGACCGCACGGCCAACGGCCGCGCCTTCCACCTGCGCAAGAACTCCTCCGGCGGCTGGCAGAAGACCGAGATCCCCGTCGCCCCGAACTCCAGCCAGCGCACCAAACTGGTCCTGGACAAGTACGACAACGCCTACGCCGTCCTGCCCTACGGCCGGATCACCGGCGCTTCGAAGTCCTCCGGGTACACCGACTGGACCCTGCTGTACGACGCCGCCGGGCTGAACGCCTTCGGCGAAGTCGTGATCGACGAATGGCGTGTCAAGGCGGACAACGTGCTGTCGTTCATGTACCAGGAGAAGTCCACCGGTACGACCCCGTCGGCACTGCGTGTCGCCGACTTCGCCCTGCCCGCCTGATCACCCCTGCTCGCCCGGGGCCTGGCGGTAATGTGAAGCATTCCCGCCGCCCCTTGTTCTTCTGGAGGTCCCCGCCCGATGGCCCAGTCGGTGGGTATCAAGGACGTCGCCCGTGCCGCCGGAGTCTCCGTAGGCACGGTCTCGAACGTCATCAACCGCCCGGACACGGTCGCCGGCGAGACCCGGGCCCGGGTGCTGTCCGCGATCGACCGGCTGGGCTACGTCCGCAGCGAGTCCGCGCGTCAGCTGCGCGCGGGCCGCAGCCGGATCATGGGGCTGCTCGTCCTCGACATGGGCAACCCCTTCTTCGTGGACGTCGCGCGCGGTGCCGAGCGGGCCGCGCGCGAGGCCGGGCTCGGCGTGATGGTCTGCAACAGCGCGCAGAACCCGAGCGAGGAGGCCGAGTACCTCTCGCTCTTCGCCGAGCAGCGGGTGCGGGGCGTGCTGCTCACCCCCGCCGACGCCACCGGACGCAACATCGACTCCTTCCGCCGGCACGGCATCCCGTTCGTCCTGGTCGACCGGGTGGCGGAGGGCACCACCGAGTGCTCGGTCTCCGTCGACGACGTGGCGGGCGGCGCGCTGGCCGTGCGCCATCTCGTCGACGCCGGGCACCGCAGCATCGCCTACGTCTGCGGGCCGCCGGGCCTCAACCAGGTCCGCGACCGCAGGACCGGCGCCCTGAACGCGCTCGCCGAGGCGGGACTGGGCCCCGAGGCGCTGCGCGAGCTGCCCACCGAACGGCTCGACGTCGCGGCGGGCCGGGACGCGGGCGCCCGGCTGCTCGGTCTCGCCGACCGGCCGACCGCCGTCTTCTGCGCCAACGACCTGCTCGCCCTCGGTGTCCTGCAGGCCATGTACGCGGCCGGGGTCGGCGTCCCCGACGACCTCGCGATCGTCGGCTACGACGACATCGAGTTCGCGGCCGCCGCGGCCGTCCCGCTCACCTCCGTACGGCAGCCCGCCGTCACCCTGGGCGCGCTCGCCGCCGAGCTGCTCCTGGAGGAGACGGAGGCGGAGGCGGAGTCCGGTCGCAAGGCCCACGAACACCGACGGGTGGTGCTCCAGCCCGAGCTGGTCGTCCGGCGCTCCAGCCTTCCCGGGCGCTGAGCCACGGTTCAGTTGCTGTTCATGATCCCCGGTCGGGCCGCGCCGCCCCGGGTGTGCTGAACTGGGACGGCCCAGTCCGTCCGTATGGGGAGCCCTGTTGACCGTCAGTTACCGCCAGCCCGGTGTCGTCCTCACCGACCGTCACTTCACCGTCCCCCTCGATCACGACGACCCGGCCGCAGAAACGATCCAGCTCTACGGTCGGGAAGTCGTCGCGAGCGACCGGGCACGTCAGGACCTGCCGTGGCTGGTCTACCTCCAGGGCGGCCCCGGCTTCGGCGCCAACCGGTTCGTCGGCCGGCAGGCCTGGCTCGGCCGCGCCCTGGAGGAGTACCGCGTCCTCCTCCTGGACCAGCGCGGCACCGGCCACTCCACGCCCGCCAACCGCCAGACGCTCCCGCTGCGCGGCGGCCCCGCCGAGCAGGCCGACTACCTCGCCCGCTTCCGCGCCGACTCCATCGTCCGGGACTGCGAGGCCATCCGCCCCCAGGTCACCGGCGGCGCCCCCTGGACCGTCCTCGGCCAGAGCTTCGGCGGCTTCTGCACGGTCACGTACCTGTCCAAGGCGCCCGAAGGCCTGGCGGCGGCCATGCTCACCGGCGGCCTGCCCTCCCTGCACGCCCACGCCGAGGACGTCTACCGGGCCGCCTACCCGCGCATCGAACGCAAGGTCGTCGCCCACTACGCCCGCTACCCGCAGGACGTCGAGCGCGCCCGCCGCATCGCCGACCACCTCCTCCACCACGAGGTGACCCTCCCCAACGGCTACCGGTTCACCGTCGAGGCCTTCCAGTCCCTCGGCATCCTCCTCGGCGGCGCCGAGGGCAGCCATCAGCTGCACTTCCTCCTCGAACGCGCCTTCGTGCGCACCCCGTCGGGCCTGGAGCTGTCCGACGCCTTCCAGGAAGAGGTACAGGGCCTGCTCTCGTACGCCGGGCACCCCCTGTACGCCCTCGTCCACGAGGCGATCTACGGCCAGGACGGCCGCCCCACCGCATGGTCGGCGGAACGCGTCCGTGCCGAGTTCCCGCAGTTCGACGCGGCGAAGACGCTCACCGGCGACGCACCCCTGCTGTTCACCGGCGAGTCCGTGCACCCCTGGATGTTCGACTGCGACCCGGCGCTGCGACCGCTGCGCGAGACCGCCGAACACCTCGCCGCCCGCACCGACTGGCAGCCCCTCTACGACCCGGCGCGCCTGGCCGCCAACGAGGTGCCGGTCGCGGCGGCCGTCTACCACGACGACATGTACGTCGACACGGCCCACTCCCTGGAGACCGCCCGCGCCGTCCGCGGCCTGCGCACCTGGGTCACGGACGAGTTCGAACACGACGGCGTACGAGCCGGCGGCCCCCGCGTCCTGGACCGCCTCCTGGCCCTGACCCGCGACGAGGTCTGAGCCGCTCGGCGCACCGACCGACTCGCGGGTGACGCCCGCCGACGGACCCACGGGCAGGCCGGACCGAGGTTCCCTCAGGTCCGGCCCTGCCCGCGGACCGGCGCCCCACTGCCTCTCGGATCCGTGCGATCGCCGGCCTTCGTGACGAACACCGAGCGGGCGATGGTGATGCTGCTCGAAGCTGAAGACGATCCCGGCGAGCATGCCGTGGAGCCGGGCGCCGTGGGATCGAGCGCGGGGTGCTCCCCCGCACGATGCGGAGAAATACGAGGGCGACCACAGGTGCCCGTGCATGATGGCGCGGTTGATTTGGCCGGTGAACTCCTGCCGTATCCGGCGGGCGGAGACGCTCTTGAGGCTGTTGACCAGCTTGGAGACGGCGGCCTTGGGCGGGTAGTGCACGAGGAGGTGGACGTGATCGCGTTCGCCGTTGAACTCCTTCAGCTCCGCTTCGAAGTCCTCGCAGACCTTGCGCATGTTCTCTTCGCAGCGTGTCAGCGTCTCGTCGTCGAACACCCCGCGCCGGTACTTCGTCGCGAAGACCAAGTGCACATGCATCGCCGAAACAACGTGCCTGCCACGTCTGTAGTCGTGCTGTGCATCCGATCAAGACCCGCCAGTGTCAACAACGCTCGTGATCGATACAACTAGCCACTGTCCTTGCAGCCAGCCGCTGACGGCGCGTCGTGGCACAACTGATCCTGGTGGGACTGGACCTGACCCCCACCCAAGAAAATCATGAAGACCAAGACGGCCATAACGGCTTGGGTGACAACCGTCACGACGGCGTCGACCCGTGCGGCTATCACGGCCGCCACGATGGCGAGAACTCCGACTCCACCGGCAGCGACCAGATACCCCCACAAGGGATCGGTCGCGACGCTCCCCTCCGGGTCGAGATCGAAACCGGACAGGAACCAGAGCCCGAAGATCACCGCCAGGGCGATCAGCTCCAGGAGCACGAGACCGCACCCGGCTGCGATGTCGGCACCACGGTCCACACGACGCTGCGGTCCGGAGCCGGTGGTGGCACCGAGGGCCTGAGGGTCAACGGGTAAGTCCATACTCGCCACCCTGCCCACGCGCGTAGGGCGGCGCATGAGCACGGATACTCAGTTCCGCACCGGATGGATCCCGTGATCCGCCGAGCGCCTTCCCGTCAACCCTGCGTCAGCCCTCTGGAGCGGTTGCCGTCAGCCACTGCCGTCAACGCAAGAGCCAGAGGCCCTGTGGATCTCTCCACAGGGCCTCTGGTCTGTTGTGCACCCGGCAGGATTCGAACCTGCAACCTTCTGATCCGTAGCTCTACGCGGATCGGCCGCTGACGGTTCAGGACGCCGATCGCGCGCCACGCTAGCTCTCCCGTTTGATCCACTCGCCGCCGCCCAGCGGGTAGTCGTAGCCCGGGCGGTGCGCGTCGGCACTGGTGCGGAACGGGGTGCCGTTGTCGTCGATGTGGACGGTGCCGCGGTGGCGGCCGCTGGACCAGTCCAGGGTGAGGTCCCAGCGGACGTCGTGTGCCTCGGTGTGGGCGGTGACGTAGAAGACCTCGGGGTCCGACTCGCTGACCTTGTACGGGAAGTCACGTTGGCCGTTCTTGACGGTGACCGCAGGACTGCCGGCGTCGAGGGCGACGTCGAACGACTCGGTGTCGACGCCGCCACCGCAGCCGACGCCCATTGCGTAGTCGTTCCAGGCGAGCGGCGTCCTCTTGGTGAGGACACGTACATGCAACGCCTCCAGTACGACGGTGTCCTTGCCAGTGCCCTGAACGGTGAGGGCGACCCGCTGTTCGCCCGAGGAGACCGCCCCGTACGCGGCGGCCCAGCGCGGGGCGGTCTCCTCGCTCGCCGGCGGACCGACCTGCGCCGGTTCGCTGTCGACGAGGAAGTGCTGGCTGCACGGGCTGTCGTAGACGTATGGGCGGGTGCCGACAGTGAGCGGGACGGCGTCGGTGGCGCTGCCGCCATTGGGGTGGGTCGCGCCCTGCTGCTTGCCGTCGCCCTTCCCGGATCCCCCGGACTCGGTGGCGGAGGGGGAGGGCGTTGCGGAGGGCTTGTGTCCCGTCGCGCTCGGGGACGGTGCGGCGGACGGCTTCCCGGCGTCGGCCGTGCCGGTGGCCGCGGCGGTGGCAGCACCGGCCGCCTGCCGGTGACCCGTGTCGTTCCGGTCGCCGAACAGCGGAGGCACGGTGAGCGCCACGGCTCCCAGCACGGCGGCCGTCGCGACGGAGGCGATCAGCACGGTACGGCCTCGACGGGGCCGATGCGGCCGCGCGAGCTCGCGCGGCGCACCGACGACAATCGGCTCACCGTTCTCGCCGCCGCTCCTTCCGCGCGATGCAGTTGAGCCGTTGTCGGCTGTTCCGGCCATTCCGGCTGTTTCGGCCGTTTCTGGCGCGGCCGCCGAACCGACGGCATCCGCCGAGCCGTCCGAGCCGTCCGAACCGGCGCCCTGAGCCGAACCCTTCGTCGCGACCTGATCCGGCCTGCGCCCTCGTGCCGCGTCCGCCAGGATCCAGTGCCGGTGCAGTTCCACCAGCTCCTGCGGCGTTGCCCGGCAGACCCTGGCGAGGCGCTCCACCGGTGCGTACTCGATCGGCACCGCGGTGCCGTTGCAGTAACGGTGCAGCGTCGACGTGCTCATGTGCAGCCGCTTGGCGAGCGCCCCGTAGCTGAGTCCCGAGCGGTCCTTGAGGCCCCGCAGCAGTCGTGCGAACGCCTCCGTCTCCCCGGCCCCTGTTGCCTCCGACACCCGTTCCCCCATCCCCCGTGTCCCAGCCCCGCGTTCCAGGGGTACTGCCTTCTCCCTGGTCGGAGCGCGTTCCAGTGTTCCAGTGTCCCCAACTGCCCGCTGTGCGTGGCGGTTGGGACGGATCACCTCACAAGCTTCAGTCATCCAATCACCATCCCCACCCGAACACCGAAGGGCTCAGCCACATGTCCAGCCTTCGCACTTCCCGCACCCGTCTGGCCGGCGCCGCCGCGACCGTCGCCCTCGCCGCGCTCTCCCTGACCGCGTGCAACGACGGAACAGGCGCTCGCACCGAGGGCGCCTCGACGGCCACCACCCCGACCGCGAGCTCTTCCTCCGGCGCTCCTTCCTCCGGTTCCGGCTCCAACTCCTCCTCGGATTCCTCCTCCTCGGACGGCAAGCCCGCCGCCGCCACCACCACCACGGCGCCCGCCCCGCACACCTCCGCGACGAAGGCGCCCGTCTCCTCCGGCAAGCCGGTCACCTGTGAGGGGTCCAACACCAAGACAGTCGCGGCTCCGCTGAGCCGTCCCGTGAACCACATGCTGCTCACGGTGACCAACACCGGTGGCAAGAGCTGCTACCTCTACGGCTACCCGGCCGTCCGCTTCGGCGAGGCCCAGGCCGTGCCTCCGGTCATCGAGGACTCGCAGCCGCAGGCAGTCGTCACGCTCGGACCGGGCGAGACCGGGTACGCCTCCGTGAGCCTCTCCGCCGGCGACGGCAGTGGCTCGAACGGCTACACCGCGAAGTCCCTGACGGTCTACTTCCACGGCCCCTCCGGCAACGAGAGCGTCGGCGCGGGCGCCCACCCGCCGCTGCCCGCGAAGGGCGTCTACGTCGACGGCTCGCTCAAGGTCACGTACTGGCAGCAGTCGATGGACGACGCCGTCACCTGGTGACGCCTGAACGCGCGCTCGAAGAACAGCAGCCCACAGACCCGAGCAGGAAGGCAACCCACCATGCGCACCACCCGCAGGATCTTCCGCTTCGTGACCGCGTACGTCGGTACGGCTTTCCGCGTGATCGTCCTGGGAGGCGCAGGCCACCTGGCAGAGGAGGCGGGAGTCCGCCGGCGTCGCCACACGCTGTGAACCCGCCGGCTGCGGGGGAGCGGAGCCGGGTTCGGACTGCCGTCGAACGGCGCCTCCGAAGGGGCAAAGATCCCTTGAACGGGCGATGAACGACAGCGGCCGTACCTGTGATGCTGGACGCGACGGCCTGGCCACCGGCACGGCACCGCCCATCATCAGGAGTGATCGCCTCATGGACACGATGCGCGCAGTCCGTGGGCACCGGCGCGGAGGCCCCGAACAACTGGTCTACGAGACCGCGCCGCGTCCCGAGCCCGGCTCCGGCGACGTTGTCGTCGCGGTACGCGCCGCCTCCATCACCACCGGAGAACTCGCCTGGGACGCCACCTGGACCGACAGCTTCGACGGATCCGGGCGGGACCGGACGCCCATCGTTCCCGCGCACGAGGTGTCCGGCGTCGTGGTCGAGCGGGGGGCCGGTGTCACGGCTCCCGCCGTGGGCGCCGAGGTGTACGGGCTCATCCCGTTCCTGCGTGACGGAGCCGCCGCCGAGTACGTCGCCGTACCGGCCGGGATTCTCGCGGACAAGCCGGACGGGCTGGACCACCAGCGCGCGGCGGCCGTCCCCCTGGCGGCGCTCACGGCATGGCAGGGACTGGTCGACCAGGCCCGCCTGGAGCCCGGCCGGCACGTGCTCGTCCACGGCGGCGCCGGAGGAGTCGGCGCGTTCGCCGTGCAGATCGCCGCCGCGCTGGGCGCCACGGTCACCGCGACCGCCTCGGCCCGCGACACCGAGTTCGTCGCGGGCCTCGGCGCCCGGAACGTCATCGACTACGCGGCCGGCCGGTTCGACGATCAGGTGGCCGACGTGGACGTCGTGTTCGACACGGTGGGCGGCGCCACCCAGACCCGCTCCTGGGCCGTTCTGCGGCCGGGCGGCGTCCTTGTCAGCATCGTCGCGCCCCCCGACCCCGGCGCGGCCGAGGACCCTGCCACACGCGGAGTGTTCTTCGTCGTCGAGCCGGACCGCGACGGACTCGACTCCATCAGCGAGCTGATCACGAGCGGACGGCTGAGTCCGCAGATCGACCGGATCGTTCCCCTCGCGCAGACCCGTGCCGCGTACGAGGCGCTCGAGCAGGAGCACCGGCGCGGCAAGGTCGTCATCCACGTCGCGGACGGATAGAACCGACGCTGCGGGAACTGGAACTCGGCCCCGGACCAGTCGAAGGGGCAGCCCGGTGCGGGGGCCCAACCCCCGCACCGGGCTGCCCGGTCCACCGCTCCCGCCCTCAGCCTGCCCAGCGGGGGCTGAGGGCGACGGTCTGGAGCCGGTCGAGGGTGAGCGGGGGCTCCGGCCTGGTGACGGGGCCGCTCTCGGCGGCGGCGTTGACTTCCTGGATCACGACCCGGCGGCCGTCGGGGTGGAGGGTGTCGACCAGCCAGACCACGGCGGAACCGCCCTTCTCGGATGCCCGCTTGGCGCGCATGACCAGGGTGCCGTCGGCCAGGGTCAGCGCCTGGCACTCGAGGTACTGGCCCTCGCAGTGCATGTGCCCGGCGACGACGTCGCCCATGTCGAGCTGGGCGTTCACGCCGATCAGGCTCTTGCCGCGGCCGTCGTCCCAGACCAGCTGGGCGTAGCCGTCCTGGTTGAACTCGTCGCTGATCTTCCCGCCCTTGGGGAGCAGGGACTTCAGCACCCTGGCCATCTGGTGGCCGGTCAGCACCGTCCCGTCCGAGCCGGCGAGCGTGGTGGACGCAGCGGAGTGGGCGGGCTTGCCGGTGACGGCCTGCGACCCGGCGGCGGAGGCCTGGGCTGTCGCGCCGAGTCCGAGGCCCAGGGCGAGGCCGGTGGCAAGGGCTGCGATACGACGGACGCGGCGGCGTCCGAGAGTGTTGCCGTGCATGTGTGTTCCTCGTTCCGGGTCGGTGTACGCCGTCGCACGGGACTGCCGGACGCGCCGTCGTGGGTGCGCTCGGGCATGGGTGTCCCCGGGGACGGGTGGGTGCTGTGGACGCCGCTGCGGTGAACCTGCCGACCGGTGGGGCCGTACCGCTGGCGACACCAAGAGCATCGTCGGCTGCGGCGGCGTATGGCAACCGCCGACGTCCCATCCGCAACAGTGGAACCGTCTCAGGGCTGTTGACGTGCAGAGACATGGGGGGCCTGAGATGCCGTTCCGGAATGGGACGGCCCTGTACGAGCGGAGGTGGGCACGGGTCGTGGCAGCAGCCGACGACGAGGTGACGGGGTTCGCGGAGCTGATGACGGTCCTGAGGGACCGTACGGATCGCAGCTATGCGGATCTCGCCCGGTGCCTGGGCATGAACGTCTCGACGCTGTACCGCTATTGCGCGGGGGACGCGGTGCCACGGGAGTTCGCCGTGGTGGAACGCTTCGCTGCGCTGTGTGGGGCCTCGGACCGGGAGCGCGTGGAGTTGCACCGGCGGTGGATCCTGGCCGGCGAGCGGCGCCGGCGGTCCCGCCCGGGCGTGCCGCGGGGCGTGACCGCTTCCCTCGCACGGTCTCTGCCGGACGAGTTGCCCGTGCTAGCCGCGCCGGCAGCGCCGGAGGTGACGCCCGGGAGGACCGGGGCGCGGCCTTCTCGTGTCCTGTGGCTGAGGCGCTCGGTCGTGGTGTGCGTGGTTCTGGGCGCCGTGTTCGGGCTGACCGCCGCGGGGCTGTCGGCGTTCTCGGCGATCCCCGCGTTCTCGGACCGGAGTTCGTCCGGCGGCGGGGCACTGCCGCGGCACCGTCCGTCGGCGTCGCCCACCGGAGCCACGGTAGGGCCGTCCGCCCCGGCCGCACCGTTCACCTGGACGGTGAACTCCCATATGTGGGAGGACGACTGCGGCCACGACTACATCATCGACAAGCCCCCGGGGCAGGTCCCGCCGCCACCGCTCGCCGAGGACGCCGAGGCGTGGGCGAACGCCCAGGACGCGGTGCACGGCCGGGAGACGATCGTGCAGGTGGCGGTGCAGGGGCGTACCTCCTCGGCCGTCGTACTGGAGGCCCTGCACGTGCGCGTCGTGCGCCGCGCCGCGCCGCCCGCCGGTGGGGTCTACGTCTACGACACGTCCCCGGGCTGCGGCGGAGGCATCACGCCCAGGTCGTTCGAGGTGAGCCTCGACGCGCACGATCCCGTCGCCCGGGCGATGCCCGGGAGCAGGGGGGACGTGACCGTGCCGGCGCGGCGGCTCCCGTACCGGGTCTCCGTGCAGGACCCGGAGGTGCTGCGGGTCACGGCAAAGACCGGGTCCTGCGCCTGTGAGTGGTACCTCGACCTCGACTGGTCCTCGCAGGGGCGCGTCGGCACGATACGGATCGACGACCGCGGCCGTCCCTTCCGCACCACCGCGATCACGGGCCTGCCGCGCTACGGGTACGCCGGTTCGCCCCGGCACTGGATGCCGGAACTTCCGTAGGACCGGCCCCTCGCCAAGGGCGTGACATCGGGGGCCGGGGACCGTGACGCGCCGTCGGAGTCGGCGCGTCAGGCGGACGTCACTTCGGCGTCGCGTCTGCGCAGCTCTCCGAGACTTCCACCACCTCGAAGACCACCGGGAACTTGGAGATCGGCTGGTTCGGGCCAGGCCGGGAACCGCAGATCTTCCACTCGGTGGGGTCGTCCACCGCACGGCCCTGTCCGCTCGCGTCCTTGAAGACCATGTCGAGTTCGGAGCTCATCTGCTCGAATGCCCGCCCGGCGTTGCCGCCGATGACATCGGGCATGACGGCGGCAATGGGCTCGGGTTCTGCCGGACGACGCGTCCCGGCGGCCACCGAGCTGTTCGTGGAGCTCGCCGGGGCGTCCGGCGCGGACGATGCTTCGCAGGCAGTGAGCGACGCCAGGAGAGCGGCGGCGAGGACGGGCCTCAGATACTTGGCGACGGGCATGTCATGTTCCCCCGGTGTGACGGCAGTTCCGAACCGAATTCGATGCGCGTGGTCAATTCCGCCACCGGCCCGTCGCAAACCAGAACACCGCCAGCCCCAGGGCGATCCAGAACGCGCACTGTCCTACCGCATAGCCCCATTGGTACGCCGTCATCTGTCGGCCCCTCCCCGTCTGCAGGGGGTGACCCTACCGTGGCGGCGCGACACCACTTCGGCGGGTGCCGCCATCGACGTGCGGCACAGAGGAGTTCCCTAACCGACGCCGCAGTCGGCTCTTGTCGTCGAGGGGGTGGCGCAGGGCGTCGGGTAGCGTCTTCACGGCGCGTCGGCCGTGGTGTTCGAGCCGTTGGGGCAATGGGGGGACATGCAGTGAGCGACACGGAACTGCTCGCACAGCGTTTCGAGGAGCACCGGGGGCATCTGAAGGCGGTCGCCTACCGGATGCTCGGCTCGCTCGCCGAGGCCGAGGACGCGGTCCAGGAGACCTGGCTGAAGCTCGCCCGGACCGAGACGGAGGAGATTCGCAACCTCGGGGGCTGGCTGACCACCGTGATCGGGCGGGTGTGCCTGGACCTGCTGCGGTCGCGGGCCGCGCGTCGTGAGCAACTGACGGACACCGGCGGCACCTTCGACGCCCTCGACACCTTCGTTCCCGACCCCGTGGTCGGTCCGGCGACCCGGATCGACCCGGAGGCGGAGGTGCTCCAGGCCGACTCGGTGGGCCTCGCGCTCCTCGTCGTGCTGGAGACCCTGGAGCCCGCCGAGCGGCTCGCGTTCGTCCTGCACGACATGTTCGCGGTGCCCTTCGACGACATCGCGCGGATCGTCGACCGCAGTCCGGCCGCGACCCGGCAGCTGGCCAGCCGGGCCCGGCGCCGGGTGAAGGACGTCGCGCCGCCTGCCGAGCCCGACCGCGGACGCCAGCGCGAGGTGCTGGAGGCCTTCCTCGCCGCCTCCCGGGCCGGTGACCTGGAGGGGCTGGTCGCCGTCCTGCATCCGGACGTGGTGCTGCGGGTCGACTCGGGTGCGCTGGTGCGTGGCGCGGCCGCGTCCAAGGTGGTGCGCGGGGCCCGGCGGGTGGCCGAACAGGCGGCGATGTTCTCCCGGTTCGCGGACGCCACCCGGCTGGTGTCGGTCAACGGCTCGCTGGGGCTCGCCGCCGTGCCCGACGGGCAGCCGCAGTCGGTCGCCGCCGTGACCGTCGTCGACGGCCTGATCACCGGCATGTACATCCTGGCCGACCCGGAACGCCTCGCCGACCTCGGCCTCGACACCCTGGCGGACTGAACGACCTGGCGGACTGAACGACCTGGCGGACTGGACGACGGCCCGGACGCCCGAGCTGGCCGCGGCGGGCCCGAGGGCCGGCCGGGCGGCTCAGCCGGCGACCGCGAGCGGGCCGACGACCCGCCCGTCGGGCAGCAGTTCACCGGTGTCGTCGAAGACGATCGTGCCGTTGCACAGCAGGCTCCAGCCCTGCTCGGGATGGGCCGACACGGTCACGGCGGAGTGGTGGTGCGTGCTGTCCGCGCTGGGACAGGGGGGTTGGTGGCTGCACATGACGTCTCTCCTCGATCCGCGGGCTCCTGCCTCGGTCGGCTCCTCCCCCCTTGGTAGCCGACGTTGTTTTCCGTTGGATGAGGAGTCCCCCACAGGACCGGAAACACCGCGGTGAGATTTCGACGGCGGCCCGACGCCGGGCTCAGCCGTCCGCCCGGTGGGCGGGGGCGCGGTGTTCGAGGTGCAGCCGCAGACCTTCCGGCATCAGCGTGAGCCGCTCGGTCACCCGCAGCCGGTAGTCGGGGTCGGGCCGCAGGTCGTAGCGGCGCAGCAGCAGGCCGAGCACCAGCGTGGCCTCGTGCAGCGCGAACTGGCGGCCGATGCAGGCCCGGGCGCCGGTCCCGAACGGCTTGAAGGTGTGCGGGGCGCGGGCCCGTACCGCTTGGGCGTCGAAGCGGTCCGGGTCGAAGCGCTCGGCGTCCGGCCCCCACACCTCGGGGTCGCGGTGCAGCATCGGCGTGAGCACCAGCGCCCACGCGCCCCGCCGCATCGGATGCGTGCCGCCCAGTACGGTGTCCTGCCGGGCCTCCCGGGCGAAGGCGGGCGCCGTCGGCCACAGCCGCAGCGACTCGTCCAGCACCCGGCGCACATAGCGCAGCCGGGCCACCTGCTCGTACCCCGGCACGGCGGCGTCGCCCCACACACGGTCCACCTCGGCGCGGGCGCGGTCCGCGATCTCGGGGTGCCGGGAGAGGTAGTGCAGGGCGAAGGAGAGCGCGCCCGAGGTCGTCTCGTGGCCCGCGACCAGGAACGTGACGACCTGGCGGCGTACGTTCTGCGCGGACAGCCGCTCCCCGGTCTCCGGGTGCGCGGTGCGCAGCATCCGGTCGAGCAGATCGCCGCCGCCGTCGCTGTCGCCGCCGTCGGTGTGCGCCGCGCGCCGGGCCCGTACGAGGTCGTCGACCGTGCGGTTGAGGTAGGCGATGTCGGCGGCGTTGCGCCGGGACGCCCGGCGCAGCAGCAGCGGGGTCAGCGGCGCGGGCACGGTGTTGAGCCGCTGGGCATGGCTGAGCGTGCCCACCATGGCGGTGACGAAGGGATGCGGCCGGGAGCGTTCGAAGGAGTCGAAGTCGTGCCCGAAGCCGGTGCGCGCGATGGTCTCCAGGGTCAGCCGGGTCATGTCGCCGGGCACGTCCACCGACCGGCCCGACGCCAGCGCGCGGTCCCAGTGGTCGGTGAGCCGGGCGGCCACGTCCAGCATCATCGGGTGGTAGGCCGCCATGGCGTCCCGGCTGAAGCCCGGGGCCAGCACGTCGTGCGCCAGCTGCCAGTTGGGTTCGTGGTTGTACGCGGTGAACAGCGCGTCCCCGACGACCGGCCGCAGGTTGGCGATGCCCAGCCCGACGTGCTTGGCGAAGCGGGACTCGTCCGCCAGGTCGGCCGCGAGCCCGGCCCCCCACACGAAGACGAACTCGTGGCCGAACACCCGGCGCCGGAAGACGGGCCCCAGCTCCCGGGCGAACCGCATCGAGTCCTGCACGGGGGTGCGCCGGCTCGCGCCGACGAGGTCGCCGAGCAGGGGCAGCCGGTGCGGTGGATGAGGGATGCGGTCCAGCTCGGGCCAGCCCTGCTCGGCGCTGCGGAACCCTCGCGGCAGCGCGCCGTCGGGAGGCGCGGGCGTGCCCACCGGTTCCGCCCCCGCCGCCCTTGCCACCCGCGGCGGTCCCGCCGTCCCTGCCGGGCCCGCTGCTTTCGCCGTCTCCGCCGTCTCCGCCATGACGTGATCTCCCTCGATCAGCGGCGCGTCGCTCGTGTTGTACGTGGGTTCAATAACGGTTCCAGTCTGGTCCCGCCGCTGAACCGACGTCAAGTAAAGTGCGGCCATGGCCGCGAACCAGGGGCAGCGCGCACGTCGTCGGCTCAGTACCGAGGAGCGCAGGGAGCAGCTTCTGTCGGTCGGCGCGCGGCTGTTCTCGGAGAGTCCGTACGACGACGTGTGGATCGAGCAGGTCGCGGAGATCGCGGGGGTGTCCCGGGGGCTGCTCTACCACTACTTCCCGACCAAGCGGGACTTCTTCGCGGCGGTCGTGGAGCGCGAGAGCGAGCGGATGCTGCGGATGACCGCCGCCGTGCCCGGCGTCCCGGTGCGCGAGCAGCTCACCGCGGGCCTCGACGCGTATCTGGAGTACGTCCACTCCCACGCTCACGGGTACCGCGCCTTCCACCGCGCGGACGCGGCCGGCGACCAGGCCGTGCGCAGGGTCTATCAGCGCGCCCTGGCCGCCCAGGAACGCCAGATCCTGGCGGCCCTCGCCGCCGACCCGGAGTTCGGCCCGGTCTTCGAGGAGCGTCCCGACGTACGGCTCGCGGTGCGCGGCTGGCTCGCGTTCACCACCGCCGTCTGCCTGGAGTGGCTGCGGGGGGAGGGCGTGTCGCGGGAGCAGGTGCGGGAGCTGTGCGCGCGGGCGCTCCTGGGGGTCATCTCGTAGGGATCCCGGATCTCGTTGACCGGCCCCGTGACCGGCCCCCGTGACCGGACCTCGTGATCGAAGCTCGCACCGGAGTCCGCGACCGGACACGTGCCGCGTGGTTGGCGTGCACCCCGATCTTCGATAGGTTAGGCAAGGCTTACCTAAGGAGGCTTCGGGATGGGTGACAGCCAGACCTGGACGGCCGCGCCTTCCGCGGCGGAGCGGGCACGTTCGGTGCTCGCCGCCGCGTGGTCGTGCGCGGTGACCGCGGACGGCGGACGCGAGGAGTACGTCGGCGCGCACGCCGTGGACACCGACGGCCGGGTGCTCCTGCACGTGCCCGACGAGAGCGCCCTGCGCACGGCCGCGATCTGCGCGCCCCGCGGCGAGCCGTCCGCCGTCCTGGAGTTCGCCGACGTCGCGCCCGTCCCCGTGCGCAACCGCATCCGCGGCCGGCTCTGGCTGGCCGGCTGGTTCCAGCCCGTGGACGGCCACCTCCTCTTCCGGGCCACGCGCGTGGTGCTGCGGCAGCAGTCCGGGGCCACGGTCGTCGGCCTCGACGAGTTCGCCGCCGCCGAGCCCGACCCGCTCGCCCTGGCCGAGGCCCATCTGCTGACCCACCTCGCCGACGCCCACCCCGACGCGGTCGAACGGCTCACCCGGCTGGTCCGGCCGGACAGCCTGCACGGCGCCGTACGCGTCCAGCCGCTCGCCGTCGACCGGCACGGACTGACCCTGCGCATCGAACGGGCCCGCACCCACGGCGAGGTGCGGCTGCCCTTCCACGCGCCCGCCGACGACGTCGCCCAGCTCACCGAGCGCATGCACGTCCTGCTCGCCCAGGCGAGTGCCGCCGCCTGCCCGCGTTCCCTACAGTGGCAGCGCACAGACCGCGAGGGGTGAGGCGAACGGGTCGCCCGCGAGCCGCAGCCCGCCGCGTTCCGCGTCCACGTGGAAGACGCTGACCGTGCCGGAACGCTGGTTCGCCGCGAACAGCAGCCCGCCGTCCGGCGAGAACGCGATCTGGCGCGGGAAGTCGCCCGCCACCGGCACCGTGCCGAGCATCCGCAGCCGCGCGCCGTCCGCCTCCACCGCGTACCGCGCGATGCTGTTGTGGCCCCGGTTGGCGAGGAACGCGTAGGAACCGTTCGCCGTGATCAGGAACTGCGCGGGGTAGTTGGTGCCCTTGCCGCTCCCGGTGGACTGCGGATCGCCGACGGCCAGCCGGCCGGTGGCCGGGTCGTAGCGGCAGACGGCCACCGTGTCGTCGACCTCGTTGGCCAGGTAGGCGTACCGGCCGCCGGGGTGGAAGGCCAGCTGGCGCGGTCCCGCGCCCGGCCGGGTGTGCGCCCGCGCGACCTCGGCGAGCGTGCCGGCCCGGTCGTCCAGCCGGTACGTGTAGACCGTGTCGGTACCGAGGTCGACGGCGAGGACGTGACGGCCGTCCGGGGCGGTGACGACCTGGTGCGCGTGCGGGCCGTGCTGGCCGGGGCCGGGGGCGGGGGAGGAGTGCGTCACCCGGTCCGTGCGCTCGCCCGGCGCCCCGGACGCCCCGATCGGGTGCACGCTCACGCTGCCGGAGCCGTAGTCGGCGGTGAGCAGCCAGCGTCCGCCCGGGTGGACCGACAGATGACAGGGCGACGCGCCGCCGGTGGCACGGCTGCCCAGTACGCGGCCGTCGGACAGCCGTACGGCGGTCACCGTGCCCTGTTCGCGCTCGTTCACCGCGTACAGCGTCCGGCCGTCCGGGTGCGCCGTGAGGTACGACGGGTCGGCGACGCCGGTGAGGACGCCCGAGCCGGTGGCGGTGATCAGGCCGGTCGCGGTGTCGTAGGAGGCGAGCCCGATGCCCTTGCCGCCGTCCTCGGGAGAGGTGTAGGTGCCGACGTAGAGGGGGCGCGGGCCGGTGGAGTCCGAGGATCCGCCCGACGCGTCCGGGTCCGGCCGCCGGGTCCCGGACCCGGACCCGGACCCGGTGCCGGCCGTCCCGGCTCCCGCCGTCGCGGGCGCCCGCGAGGCCTCCGACGAGGACCCGCAGGCGGCCAGGGCCGTCGCCGCGGCCGCTCCGCCGAGCGCGCCGACGAAACGGCGCCTGCTCCAGCCGTCGCGCGACGCTTCTGCCCCACTGCCCATCTGTGCACCTCAGGTCGTCGGTGGTCCCGGTCGTCCCCGCCACCCTGACGCGCGGCGCCCCCGAAGCGCAAAACGACCGATGGGTGTTGCGCAGGGTGCGACACCCACCGGGGTCCGGGCCCGCTACCAGTCGCCGTCCTGCACCGGCTCGCCCGGCGCGTCCTTCGGCGGCTGCACCTGATGGGGCGACGGCTGCTGCCAGGGTTCGTGATCGTCATCGAGTCGGTCGCCGACCGGTCGTACGTCCTCGAGGGGGTCCGTGGGGGCGGGGTCCTCGGCCTCCTCGTCGTAGTAGTCGTACCGGGGCAGGCCGGCCCGGGTGCAGGCGGCGCGGTCCACGGGCGGCGGCGGCTCCTCGCCGGTGACACGACGCCACTCCGGCGGGGTCACCAGGTGCACGAAGACCCGCCCGGCCGGCTCGGCCGACCGGTCGTCGACCGGCCGGGCGTCCCGGTGGACCTCCTGGCGCATCGAGCCGCCGACACCGAGTCCCATGGCGGCCGCGGCGCGGGGCTCCGGCAGGCCGCGGAGCCCTGCCGGGCTGCCCGACCGGGCTAAGCGCGCAGCCGGGCCACCCACGACAGTCGTGCGTGCTGTCGCCGTGCGCAGCGGTCCAGCTCCTCCATCAGCCGGCGCGAGCGGTGCTCGGTGTCCAGCTCGTCGATGATGCGGGTCGCCTCGGTCAGCACCGCACCGAACAGCTGCCACTGCCGGGCGTCGCGCTGGATCTCCTCCAGCAGCAGCCGGGACAGCTTGTCCCGGGTGGTCGCCGCCTGCCGCAGCGCGGCGGCGAGCCGCTCCTCGGCCGACTCGGCGTTGACGCTCACGTGGCTGGTGACCAGGACCGCGAAACTGACCACGGCGTCGGCGACCTCGGACAGCAACTGCTCCACGACCTCCCCCGTCCCGGGCGGGAACAGGGGCTCCGACTCACGCTCCTTGGCGAGGTCGGTCAGCGTGCGGGTGATCACCCGCAGTACGACCGTGCAGATCTCCAGGGTGTCCAGCCCGGTGCGCAGCACGATGCGGTGCAACAGGCCCTCCTGCACCCGCGGATTGAGCCGCAGACTGTCCTCGGCCTGCCGCAGGTCGGCGTCCACCTGGGCGATGTCGTGGTCGAGCCTGCGTGCCTCGTGCAGCCGGGCCGTCGCGTTCTCCACGGGCGTGTGCCCGGCGGCCTCGTCGCCGACCCGCAGCATCAGCTGACGCACCCGGCGCGCCAGTTCCACGATCGACTCGCCCGCCTCGTCCACCCACACCGGTGGGGCGAGCAGCAGATTGCAGCCGAGCCCGACGACCGCGCCGATCAGCGTCTCCAGGACCCGCGCCCACGCCGTGTTGCCGACCGCGGTGACACCGAGCACCAGCATGGCGCTGATCGCCACCTCGGGCACGAACTCGTCGACCCGCACCAGATGCCCCACGGCCAGCGACGCCACGATGACCAGCGCGAGGCTCCACCAGGTCAGCCCCACCAGCAGGCTGAAGGCGATGGCGACCAGGACACCGGCCACCACGGAGTTCACCCGGCGGATCCCGGTGGTGAGCGTGGAGTACAGGGTGACCTGGACGACCAGCAGCGCGGTCAGCGGGGCCGTCAGGGGCGCGGGCTCCGGACTGAGGTGCAGGGCGATGACGTAGGCGATCGTCGCCGCGGCGGTCGACCGGAACGCCTGGACGACGACGGGGTCCCGGTGGCGCCTCACCAGCCGACGTAGGGACTCTTTCCACTCATGTGCAACTTGCATCTCTTGGCCTGTTCCCCGTCCCAGGACCACTCGAACGTTCCGATGGAGGGGGGCCGGGCCGTCTGCCGGGTGTGCGCGGGCTCAGACGTCCAGCTTGTCGAGGAACGCGGACAGGTTGCCCGTCGTACGGGCGATCTGCTCCTCCTCCGTCAGGCTCTCCTCGAACCGGGAACCGGAGTCGAGCGACTTCTTGCCGCGGACGTAGAGGGAACACGCGAGGTCGGTGCACATGTACAGGCCGACCGAGTTCCCCTCGCGGCCCGCGGCCCCCGCCTTGCGCGCGGTCATCAGCGAGACGCCGCCGCCACGGTGGGTCGTCAGGCAGAGCGAGCACATGCTGCGGTGCAGGATGCCGCGCTGCGAGGACGGGAACCGCAGGGTCACCCCGACGAGCCGTCCCGCCCGCTCGGTGACCAGGTAGCTGCGGTCCGGCGCGCCCGGATCCCGCCAGCCCAGGAAGTCGAGGTCGGCCCAGGGGCGCCGGTCGAGATCCCGGGGTACGGACAACCGCTTGGCTTCGCCCTTCGAACAGTTGACGAAGGACTCGCGGATCTCCGGCTCGGTGAGCGATCTCATGGGGGTGGCCTCCTGGTACGGCGGTCAAGGCGGGTTCGGCGGGTACGGCGTCGCGTTCCGGTGGTGCCGACGGTCCCGGACGCCCGTAAACCTAGGGGTACTAGGTTTCTGCCAAGGGTAAGCAGTGTCCCGGGGGGACGCCAACGGATTTCCAGGGCGAGAAGGTGTGGCGTCGCTTAGCTCGTTACATGAATTAAGGGTCATAAGAAGTGCGCCCGGAGAGCTTGCGGCGGTATGTTGCAGGTCGGGCAGGGTGCCGGATCCGTTCCGACGGGTTCCGGGCAGGGTTCGGGAGGGAACCACATGGCGGGGCGGAACGGGCGCACGGTGCGCGACCTCAGGCGGGCCAACCGCACGGTCGTGCTGCAACGGCTTTACTTCGACGGCCCGTTGAGCCGTTTCGAGCTGGGCCCGGTGACCGGCCTGAGCTCCGGCTCGGTCAGCAACGTCGTCTCCGACCTGGTCGCGGACGGCCTGCTGGAGGAGGCCGGCAGCGTCGACTCCGACGGCGGCCGCCCCCGTACCCTGCTGCGCGTCGCGCCCGGCAGCGGCCACATGATCGGCGTCGACGTCGGCGAGACCCGGGTACGCATCGAGCTGTTCGACCTGACCCTCACCGAGCTCGCCCGCGCGGAACGCCCCCTGGAGCACCAGCGGTACGAGGTCGAGGTGATCGTCGGGCACATCCGCGACGGCATCGCCGAGGTGCTCGCCACCGCGGGCATCCCCGCCGAGCGGCTGCTCGGCGTCGGCATAGGCGTGCCCGGCATCGTCGAGCACACCGCCGACCGCGGGGCCGTCGTGCACGGGCAGACCATCGGCTGGACCGCGGTCCCGCTGGAGGCGCTGCTGCGCGCCGGGACCGAGCTCCCCGACAGCGTGCCGTACTTCATCGACAACGGCGCCAAGACCCTCGGCCAGGCCGAGATGTGGTTCGGCGGCGGACGCGGGGCGCACAACGCCGTCGTCGTCCTCTTCGGCTCCGGCGTCGGGGCCTGCCTCGTCACCGCCGACGTGGAACACGGCCGGGCCGTGGAGTGGGGCCATCTGACCGTACGGGTCAGAGGGCGCCGCTGCCGCTGCGGCGCGCTCGGCTGCCTGGAGGCGTACGCGGGCGCCGAGTCGCTGCTCCAGCGGTGGAGCGAGGCGGGCGGACAGCCGCCGCAGGGCGCCGACGAGGAGACGGCGCTGACCGCGATGCTGGCCGCCGCCTACCCCGTCGACGGCGACGGCACGGCCGACCCGGTCGCCCTCGCCGTGCTGGAGGAGACCGCCGAGTACCTGGGCGCGGGCCTGTCCGACCTGATCAACCTCTTCCAGCCCGAACGCATCCTCATCGGCGGCTGGGCCGGTCTCCAGCTCGGCGCCCGCTTCCTGCCCTCCGTCCGCCGGCACGCGACCGCGTACGCCCTGCGCCATCCCGCCGAGAAGGTCACCGTCGAGCTCGGCCGGCTCGGGCCCGACGCGGTCACCGTCGGCGCGGCGATCCTGCCGCTCGCCGACTTCTTCTCCCGCGGCGGCCGCCGTCCGGAACCCGAACCGGAGGGACCGGCCCCGGCCTGGCGCACGGCCCTTCAGGAGCGCGCCCCGCACTGACGGCCCGCGCGCTCGGAGCTCTTGGAGCTCCGGACAGAAGTGGGGCCCGGCGGGCGGCGCCCGGCACGCACCCTCGCCGCGTTGCCGAAAGGCCCTGGTAGCTCCGCTACAAGGACCTT
>NZ_JBSFIA010000057.1:0-41749 GCF_053597355.1 Streptomyces sp. NPDC001443 | reverse complement strand
GCGGCGACGACGGCGGTCACGGTGAGGGCCTTCTTCGGGCTGGCGATGCGGCGGATGGCGGCGAGGGACACGGAGTACCACTTTCTTCGGGGACAGGGAGTCGCTCGCTCGCCGGGGGGCCGAGTGTGTTCCGGTCCTGGCGTGCGTCGGCACCGTGACCCTGGGGGGTCGTGGTGCCTGGCGACGTCCTCAAGACAAGCAGGCTCGAGAGGCGTCCGCAATGACCCCTTTTACTAGTTGTGGCCGCATTGGGGTGTTTGCCGGTTGGTGTGAGCTGGCTCTCAATCCGCAGGTCAAAGCGTGTGTGCGTGCCTAAACATGTCCCTTTTCGTCCACTATCGTGGTTAGTGGGTGACGTGGGTCATGTGGGGTGCTTCACCGGTTCCGCGACACTGTGCGCACGGGGGATCACGGTGCGGGTGCGCGTCTCGGCCTCGTCGGCGGCCCAGCGGGCGGCGGCTTCCCTCTCGTACGAAGCTGGAGACAACGGAGGGCGGTCATCATGCGAGCTCATCTCGGCGACCAGCTCGTCGTCGAAAGCACGAAGCCCGGCACGGCCCGGCGCGACGGGGAGATCGTGGGACTCCATCACACGGACGGCACACCGCCGTACGAGGTGCGCTGGTCGGACACGGACGAGGTGGTGCTTGTGTTCCCCGGGCCCGACGCGCACATCCACCGTCCTGAGCACGGAGAGCGCGGGACGGCTCATGGGGCCGCCGATTCAGGCACCAGTGCGGCGGAGACCGGTGCGACGGTGGCGGCATTGCTGAGTGACCCGACGGCCGGTGTCCCCGCCCCGGGTGACATCGGGCGGCGTGTGGCTGTCGAACGCCGCAGACAGGGACTCGCCGTCGAGGAGGCGGCCCGCCGCGCACGGATGTCGCCCCGCTACCTGTCGTACCTCGAGGAACACCCGGCAGACCCGACCACGGCGGCTCTCGTCAGGCTGGCCGACGCACTGGGCACGACCGCGGCCGTGCTGCGCGGAGGGGGAGTCGACCGACCGCCGGGGCAGAGCCACGCGCTGCTGCACCCACTGATCGAGGACCTCGACCCGGGTGAGTGCCGCGCCCTGCTCTCGACCCACGGTGTGGGACGGGTCGCGCTGTCGGCGCCCGACGGCCGCCCGGCGGTCGTCCCGGTCAACTACGAGGTCGTCGACGACGTGATCGCCTTCAGGACCGCCCCCGGCTCGCTGCCCGCGACGGCCGTCGGAGCGGAGGTCGCCTTCGAGGTCGACCACGTGGACGACTTCCTGAGCCAGGGCTGGAGCGTGCTCGCCGTCGGCCCGGCGAGCGAGGTCATGGATCCCGACGTCGTGCGCGGGCTCACCGAGCGGGCGCACACCACGCCCTGGGCGGGTGGTGGCCGCGGGATGTGGGTGATGATCCGGCCCACGAGCCTCACCGGCCGCAGGATCACCGCGGCGGACCGGTAGCGCGGCCCGGTGCTGCCGACCGGGAAGAGAGCGTGGGATGTCGGAGTGGACATGGGAGTGGGAGGGCTACGACCCGGGGAGCGAGCAGCTGCGTGAATCCCTGTGCACGCTCGGGAACGGCTACTTCGCCACACGGGGTGCGGTGCCCGAGTGCCGGGCGGGGCTGGTGCACTGTCCCGGAACCTATGTGGCCGGGTGCTACAACCGCCTGGAGTCGACGGTGGTGGGACGGCAGGTGGTGAACGAGGATCTGGTCAACCTGCCGAACTGGCTTCTCCTGCGCTTCCGCGTACGTCGTGACGGCGGAGCGTGGGACGCCTGGTTCACCCCGGACAGGCACCCGGTACTCGGCCACCGGCACACCTTGGATCTGCGCCACGCCACGCTCACCCGTGTTTTCCGCCACCGGGTGGACGGGACGGGAGTGCTCGCCGTCGAACAGTCCCGTCTGGTGCACATGGGGGAGCCCCACCTTGCCGCGCTGCGGACCGTCTTCTCGGCCGAGGGCTGGTCGGGCACGGTCGAGATCGAATCCGGTATCGACGGCGACGTGATCAATGGCAACGTGCACCGCTACCGGGACCTCGAACGCCGCCAGCTGACCGGTGTGCGCACCGGCTCCCAGGAGCCCGGCACGATCTGGCTGACCTGCCGCACCAGCACCTCCGGCGTCCAGATCGCCACGGCGGCCCGTACGGCCGTCGCCGGCCCCACCCCGGTCACGTCCGTGTTCCCCTCGGCCCGTCGCCGAGCCGCGCACCGTCTCGTGGTCCCGCTCGTCCCCGGCCGGCCCGTCACCGTGGAGAAGACCGTCGCCCTGCACACCTCCCGCGACACGGCGATCGGCGACCCGCTCGGCGCGGCGATCGACCGGGTGGCCACGGCGGCGGACTTCCCGGGGCTGCTGGACTCCCACGCCGCCGCCTGGGAACGGCTGTGGCGGCGCGCGGAGATCCAGGTGCCCGGCCGGGCCAGCCACGTCCTGCGGCTCCACCTCTTCCACCTCCTGCAGACGCTGTCACCGCACACCGCGGACCTGGACGTGGGCGTCCCGGCCAGGGGACTGCACGGTGAGGCGTACCGCGGCCATGTCTTCTGGGACGAGCTGTTCGTCCTGCCGTTCCTCAACCTGCACTTCCCCGAGGTCTCCAGGGCGCTGCTGGACTACCGCCACCGGCGCCTGCCACGGGCCTGCCGGGCGGCCGCCGAGGCCGGCCGGGCCGGGGCGATGTACCCGTGGCAGAGCGGCAGCGACGGCCGCGAGGAGAGCCAGGCGTGGCATCTGAACCCCGCGTCGGGACGCTGGCTGCCCGACCACTCCAGGCTCCAGCACCATGTGGGCTCCGCGATCGCCTACAACGTCTGGCAGTACTGCGAGGCCACCGGCGACACGGAGTACCTGCACACCAAGGGCGGGGAGATGCTTCTGCAGGTCGCCCGGTTCTGGGCCGGCCTCGCGATCCTGGACCCCGGCACGGGCCGCTACCGCATCCGGGGCGTGGTCGGCCCCGACGAATACCACGACGCCTACCCGGGCGCCGTCCGGCCGGGACTGGACGACAACACCTATACGAACGTCACCGCCGCCTGGGTCCTCGTCCGTGCCCTGGACCTGCTGCGGCGCCTGCCCGCCTGGCGCAGGGAAGAACTGTGCGACCGCGTCCGGCTGGACGCCGACGAACCGGCCCGGTGGGACGACGTCTCCCGCCGGCTGCGGATCCCGTTCCACCGGGGCGTCATCAGCCAGTTCGAGGGCTACGGCGATCTCGCCGAGCTGGACTGGGACACCTACCGGGCCCGGTACGACAGCATCCGGCGGCTGGACCGGATCCTGGAGGCCGAGGGCGACACGGTCAACCGCTACCAGGCGTCCAAGCAGGCCGACGTCCTCATGCTCGCCCATCTGTTCCCGCCCGCCGAACTCGGGCGGCTCTTCGCGCGTCTCGGCCACCACGTGGACGACGAGGTCTGGCGCAGGACGGTCGACTACTACCTGCGTCGCACCAGCCACGGCTCCACCCTCAGCGGGCTGGTCCACGGCCTGGTGCTGGCCAGGGCCCGCCGGGCGGAGGCCTGGCAGTACGTCCAGGAAGCCCTGGAGGCCGACATCGCCGACATCCAGGGCGGTACGACCGGTGAAGGCATCCATCTCGGAGCGATGGCCGGCACCCTCGACCTGATCCAGCGCGGCCTGACCGGACTGGAGCCCCGCGAGGACGCCCTCCGGTTCGACCCGGTACCGCTGCCGGCACTCTCCGAGTACGGCTTCTCGCTGCGCTACCGAGGCCACGGGGACGTGGGCGTACGGTGCCGGAGCGGACAGCTGGAGATCAGCGTGCCGGACCCGGAGGAGTCACCGCTGCGCGTGGTCCTGGCCGACCGGGCCGTGACCGTGACGCCAGGGAAGACCTGCACGCTCGTAGTCCCGGCGGACTGAGACACCCCACCGCCCCCGCCGCCGTCACCGGCCGCTACGGACAACTCGGCCGGCTCACGCTCTTGTTCACGGCCGGGGTTCCCTGCCCGGGGAGGTGCGGGAGGTCTCGGAAGCCGGGCGGGTCGGGGAGGGGGTGTCCGGTGCGGTGACACCGAAGAGGCGCAGTTGGAGGGCGAGGCCTGCAACGCACCGCCCAGCCGGGGGCTGGACGGCATGGCGTTGAAGGGGCCGTTGAGGTGCCCCTGGGTGTCGGTCAGGGCGAAGAGGCGGGGACCGGCGGCGCGCGGGCCGCCGGTGATCTCCTCGTACGGGGCTCGTTGTACGGGCGAGAGCCGGTCGGGGCGGAACAGGGACAGCCGGCCGCTGAGAGGTGTGGACGTCATCGCAGGCCGGCCGTCTCGCCGTCGTCCGTCGTCGTCCCGTCGTCCGTGCTCGTCCCGTCGTCCGTGCTCGTCCCGTCGTCCGTGCTCGTCCCGTCGTCCGTGCTCGTCCCGTTGTCCGTGCTCGTCCGGTCGGCCGTCGTCGTCCCGTCGTGCGCCGCCGTTCCGTCGTGCGCCGCCGTTCCGGCCGCCGCCACCTCGCCCGCCGGCGACGCCAGGTCTGCGTCGGTGAGCAGGCGGCCCTCGCGCGCCATGACCGCGCGGGCCCGCGTCAGCAGCGCCGCGCCCGGCACAGGCCCGGTCCCCAGCGAAAGGCATATCGGACCCGGCGAGCATTCCGGGCGCGCAGCCTGGGATTTGACGACCGGTCAGGCCACGCGTCGAGGAGTCGTCGTCAAACCGGTGGCGCTCCCGTGGACCGGTCTCATAGCTTGAGCGCCCGTGACCGACGACCCGCGGATGCGCCCGCCCCGCCCGAGCCGACATGACCTCGGCCGGCTGTTCGACGAGGTGCCGGACCTCTACGACCGGGTCCGGCCGGGATACCCGGACGAGCTGTTCGCGGACCTCGTCGCCGTCACCGGCCTGGACGAGACGTCGTCGGTGCTGGAGGTGGGCTGCGGTACCGGTCAGGCGACCCGCTCGCTGGCGGCGCTCGGATGTCCGGTGACCGCCGTCGAGCCGGGCGCGGGCATGGCCGCACTCGCTCGCCGGCGGATCGCCGCCCATGACAACGTCGAGGTCGAGATGTCGACGTTCGAGGAGTGGGACGACCGCGGTCGACGCTTCGACGTCCTCGTGGCCGCGTCGTCGTGGCACTGGGTCGACCCGTCGATCGGCTGGCGACGAGCGCACGACGTCCTCCGCCCCGGGGGCTGGACGGCCCTGCTCGGCAACGTCGTCGTCCGCCGACCGGGAGAACCGGAGGTCTACGCCGAGACGGCCGATCTCCACGAGCGGTTCTGCCCGGGGAACCCCGACTGGGGCATCCGCCCTCGGAGGACGACGTGCGCACGACCGACGAGGGCTGGGGGCTGGTCGACGACCCCGGAGGGCTGTTCGGCCCGACGATCGTGCGCTGGTACCCGGCCGTCCAGTGGTTCAGCGGGGAGGGCTTCGCCGATCACCTTCGCTCGACGTCGCCGTACCGCAGGCTCGACCCGGACGTCCGTGAGCCGCTGCTCGACGCCGTCGCCGAGCGCATCCGCACACGGATGGGCGACCGGGCGGCCCGCCGCTACCTGAGCGTCCTGCGGGTCGGACGGCGCGTCGGGTGATCCTGCCCGAGGCACTCGGGCGCCGTGAGATCAATCCAAGGGCTCAGCGGCTTTGGTCAGCGGCCCGCCCGAGTCACCTGTGTTGAGGACCCCGGCCGGCTCCAGCAGCAGAATGGCGGACTCCTCGTCCGCCACCGGGCAGTGTTCGGCGCCCCGGGGAACCACGAACAGCTCGCCCGGTTCGAGCACGACGTCGCCGTCCCTCAGCCGAATGGTGAGTCGGCCGCTGATGACGAGGAACAGTTCGTCGGTGTCTTCGTGGGTGTGCCAGACGAACTCGCCCTTCAGTTTGGCCAGCTTGACCTCGTAGTCGTTCAGGTCGGCGATCTTCTTCTGCGTCCAGAGCTCATCGAACTGCGAGAGCTTGCGGGCGAGGTTGATGGATGCACGGGGTTCGGTCATGCGATCAGCGTGCTGCCGCGGGTCGCCCCCGGTCTTGTACGTTCCTTGCATGCCCGGCCCCACGGTCAGAGGCATGGCGGGCGGTGGGCCGGAGTCGATCCCGACACCGTGCGGGACCAGCGCGCGTACCTGGTCCGGTGCTGGGGACACTCGCGCCGACCGAGCGGGCGGTGTTCGGGCTGCGGGAGGTCTTCGACCTCGGGCCGCTGCTCGAGGGGCCGGTGATCGTCTGCCTGGAGATGGCGGACGGGCAGTGGCGGGCCGGACTCAAGGGGATCCAGCCACGCACCGTCCCCGTGCCCGCGGCCACGGACCCGGCACAGCACATCGCCGCGCCCTCGAAGGACAGCGGCCCCCGCAAGGCCTCCCGCCGGGGTTGGCGCGACAGGGGCTGATCGGTCCTGCGTCGTGTCACCCCGGCGGCCCACCGCCGGTGGACTCGACCTGCCGCAAAGCCTCCATTGGTGTCATGACCACGGGAGAACCCGACGCCGACAATGACGTGGCTGGAAAGGGAAAGTCGTCCTGGGCGCAACGCGTCACCGCACATGTGGCCCATCTCCAGGCGATGCTCAACCGAAGGGAGGAGGTGTCCGACCTGTCGTCCGGGGATCAGAAGATCGCGGAGAAGGTGAAAATCCATCTGGCGGTTGCAAGGGACGCCGTCAGTGGCTGGAACACTCCTTTTTCGATGGTCACCGGTTCGCGCATCGACCGGGCGTACTCCAATGTGCACAAGGCCGAGGTGAAGCTGCTCAAACTGGTACCGGATGACGAAGGCGAGCTGAAATGGGTCGGGACCGTCGTCCTCGCTCAGGCCAGGCAGCACCTCGGTCCGAACGACCCCAGACTGGTGGCGTTGGAAGACCGGCTGCGGAACAGTGGTCAGGAACTGGGCCCGGACCTGAAAGAGTTGGCCATCGCCACACTGCTGGCCGCACACGAGGCGGAGGAGGTGGAGCGAGCCCAGGCGCGAAGCTTCCGCAACGTCCTTCTGGCCGCTGTCGTCGCCACGGGTGTCGTGGCCGCGCTGTTCATCATCTGGAACTTCAAGAGCAACACGGCGATTTCGTCGTTTCTCTGCTTCAGCCCCCCGAGCGGGCGGGTCTGCCCCACCGGCGGGGAAGCCAGTAAAGTCGATGCCCTGATCGTGGAGGGGTTCGGTGCCGGCGCGGCAGCCCTGGCGGGCTCACTCGCCATCAGAAACATTCAGGGTACGAACACTCCGTATTCGATACCGGCCATGCTCGTCCTTCTGCGGCTCCCCGTCGGGGCCCTCTCGGCCCTGTTCGGGATAGTGCTCATCAACGGTCAAGTCGTTCCAGGACTGTCGAACTTGGATTCCACCGCTCAGATCGCCGCCTGGGCGGTGATTTTCGGACTCGCGCAGGAATCCGTCACGCGCATGCTCGACACCCAGGGCAACAAGGTCCTGGGAAATATGCGCGGCCCGGAACGAGGCATCGGAAACGACGACGCGTCGGGGCGCTCTTGACCCCGGCTGCCTGAGTTGGCGTTGCCCCGTCCTCGGGCGGACGATGAGAACAGGGGTTTTGGCACCGTGGGTCCAGCACGGGCCACGGTCGGCATGTGGAGGTCTGAGATGACCCGCGCCGGTTCCATGGCATCGTCCCTCGATCCTGGCGCGCTTGAGCCGGGCGGGATCGAGTCGGAGAGCCATCCCTGGAAGATTCGGCTGGTCAAGCACCCCGAGCGCTTCGAGTCGTCGTTCTTCCGCGCCGCGAAGAAGACGGCACACAAGATTCTCGACGAGATGGGCGACACGGATCTGCCCTACGGCTCCCGGCCCGCCGGCGCCGGTCACTGGGAGATGCACCACGGAGGCAGTCTCTGGGTCAAGGCAGAGCGCGGCTGGCGGATGTACCGGGCCCGGGTGGGCATCGAGTGGAGCATGCAGTTCTGCGCCGAACCGGTCAAGGTCGACCGCCTCCGGCAGGAAGCCGCCGAACTCGTCGACGCCTTCCCGCTGACCCTGCCGGCCCTCGCCGACTTGGGGTACGAGGAGGCCGCGGACCTCCTGCGCACCCCCATCACGGACGCGGACGGTGTGGAGGCGTGGACCGACTCGCTGTTCAACGCGTGCGTGCCCATGACCCACGACAACCACCAGGGGATCCTGCCCAAGGTGCCTGGCGAGCACCACTATCCCTGGCCGGTCAAGGGGGCGGACTTCGTCCGGTACGACGACTTCCAGCTGTGGGTGACCCTGCCCGACGGCACCCACGGCGCGGTCGCTCCGGTGGACCGCAGGGGTTCCGGAGACGGGCACGTCCGCCTGATGCACGTCCCCGAGGGCAGCCGCGCGGCGGACGCCCTGGCCGAGGCGCAGGACCAGGGGCTGATGGCGGTCCTGCCGCCGAACAGCTCCGCAGCGCTCCAGGCGTTCGCCGGGCAGATCGACCCGGGCCGACGCACCGCGGCAGGCCCCCTGACCGCGGACGGGACGCGCCGTCGCGGCCCGGACTCCCGCTAGCGTCAGGAGCCGGACATGCCGCGCAGGATCGTGATGTGCCTCGACGGGACGAGCAACCAGGTCGGCGCCCGGAACCCCACCAACGTGGTGCGACTCTTCGAAATGCTGGAGGCGGACGACCCGGCCCGCCAGCTCCTGTATTACGACCCCGGTGTCGGCACCATGTCCTCGGCCGTCGCCCGCGGCCCGGTCGACCGTCGCCTGTCCCGCGTGTGCGGTCTCGCCTTCGGCACCGGGCTCAGGACCAATCTCGCCGAGGCGTACACGTACTTGATGCGGAACTGGCAGCCCGGCGATCTCGTGTACGTCTTCGGCTTCAGCCGTGGCGCGTACACTGCCCGTGCGCTGGTCGGGATGCTCAACAAGCCCGGACTCATGCGGGCCGGCTCGGAGAATCTCGTCCCCTACGCCGTGGCCAAGTACGCCTTCAACCAGGACATCGACAAGAGCGAGCGGGAGGTGGCGCGGTTCTCACACGCCTTCTGCCGGGTCATGGATGAGGAGCCGCTGTGGGCGGCGGTCAAACCCAACGATCCGAGACAGGTCTCCCGCTACGCGCTGCCGGTCGCCTACCTCGGTGTCTGGGACACCGTGAAGGCGGCGGGAATCCTCCGCCTGGGCAATCTGCAGTGGCCCTACACCCACCGGCTCCCCAACGCCGCTCGGATCCGCCACGCCGTCTCCCTCGACGAGAAGCGGCGACCCTTCCCCGAGTTCCTGGTGACACGCCGGCCAGAGCCGCTCGGCGCGACGGCGCAGGAGGTCTGGTTCGCCGGTGTCCACTGCGACGTCGGCGGGACCTTCGCCCATGAGAAGGGCGATCCCCTGCTCTCGACGGTCGCCCTCAAGTGGGTCACCGACGGGGTCTGCCAGGACCTGGTCTTCCGTCCCGGTGCGTACGCCGATGCGTGCGCCGTGACGGAGGAGTTCGCCCACGCGGCCGTCCATCACAACGGTCCGCTCTGGATCCTGGCCGGCGGCCGGCGCTCGCGCCGCGTACCGCAGGACGCCGTACTGCACACGAGCGTCCGACTGCGCCGGGAGCGAGACCCCGGATACCGACCGGATCTGGCGGAGGCGAGCGAGGTGCGAGTCTGGGCCGACCCGGACTGGGTCAAGCCCGCGCAGTAGCAGTAGGACTGACGTGACGTCAGGGGAAAGCGACCGGACGTCACCACAGGGGAGGCAGATCGGAGCCGAAGCGGCCATGGGCCGGGCGCTTCTCGAAGTGCAGATGGGGTCCGGTGGAGTTCCCGGTCGTGCCCACCGCGGCGACCTGCTGTCCGGCCCGAACGGGACCGCCGACGACATCCCGACGGGACAAGTGGCAGTACCAGTAGTCGAATCCGTTCGAACTCAGGACGAGATAGTTGCCGAAGCTCTTGTCGTACCCGGCGCGGACGGTACCGCTGAGGACGGCGACACACGGCGTCCCTTGCGGGGCGGCGTAGTCCGCGCCCGTGTGGTAGCCGAGACTCCAGTGGGGTCCAAGCTTGTGGTAGGCGGTTGTCACGGTGTACCCCGGCACGGGAGAGAAGACGCGCCTGCCCCCGTCCCGCGTCGCGGGGACCTGGAGCCGGTCCCAGGACTGCGGGCCGGGTATGCCGTCCGCGTCGCTCGCCGAGAAACCGATCTTGCCCTGCCAGGCTGCGTAGGACTGGCGGTCGACATCGGTCCATTCGGGGCCCGGCCCCGTCGTGTACTTCCCGCAATGCTCCTGGACCAGGCGTCTGCCCATGGCCGTGATGATCGGGCTGCGTCGGCCCGTACGGAAGAACGCCGCTCCGGGGAACGGCTCCAGCGCAGGCATGATTTTCCTCCTCGACGGGACGGAGATCAGTAGGGATGACGCGGGAGGTGCGGATTCGCCTGCTGGACTCGCGAGATGTCTCCGTACCTCTGCCAGATGTAGTTGATGGCGGCCGCCACGTTCGCCACCGGGTCGTAGATCCGGTTCGGTGTGCCCGCCTGATGATGCTCGGCGAACGTGCCGGGAATCACCTGTGCGTATCCGCGGGAGCAGTTGAGCCGCGCTCCGTCCGCCTGCCGCGGCCCGGTGGCGTTCACGTCCTTCTGGTTCACCGCGTTGGCGTCGAAGCTCGACTCCCGCCCGATCAGGGTGAGCAGGCTCGCACCGTTGCCCGCTCCCGTGACCCACGTCGCCGGAGCGCCGGTCCGCTTGCACGCCTCCAGCACGAACGGGCGGGCGATCTCCTCCTTCGTGCTGATCCCGGAGTTCCTGGTGCACAGGACCGAGTCCTTGGCTATCGCCCCGGGGTGCCGGCAGTCCACCTGGAATCCGGCTCTGGCGCCGAGTGCCGTCAGGGAGGAGCAGCCGGGAAATCCGTCCGCGGCCGAGCCCGTGAGGCCGATCGACCGCTGCCAGGCGGCGTACGCGGACTTCGTCTGCGGGCCGAACTGGCCCGTGGCGCCTGCGGGGAGGCTGAAACCGGCTGCGATCAGCGCGTGCTGTACGGCCTTCACATCGTCGTTCGTCTTGCCGAACCGTACGTTCGAAAGAGAGACCATCGCGTTCCTCCTCTGCTCGGAGGCCGATCCCGGTCCGGCACGGCACAGCTCGGTTCCAGCGTGCGCCGGCCGAACCGGTCCCGCAAACGGAGCAGCGCACGGCGGCCGCCGTGCGGCCCCGCGGGCCGCGATCAGACCTCAGGGAAGGGCCGGTCCCAACTCGCTTCCATGGAGACGCTGTTGGTGTCGGATTCAGAGAGTCCGGCTGCTGCCCTGAGCGGCTGGCCCTGCGCGAAGGCGGGCCAGGATCCGGGATCGACATGAGTGTTCTCAGGGACATGGGCGTGTGCATACCAGCCGCCACGCGCGCTCCAGATGTCCGGTGAACGGTGCGCGACGAAGTCGGTCGGACGCCCCATGGGCCAGTCGTCCGGGACGCCCCAGGAGCGTACCCACGCGTTGAGTTCGCTCCAGCCCTTGCAGGGAGAGTCGGTCAGCCTGGCGCATGCCCGGCCGTCGACACGGCAGTGCGGGAAGAACAGGGCCTCGATCTGGAGCACGACCTTGCCGGCCCGGTTGGTGCGCGTACCGCCCGGCCGGTCCTCGAGCGATTTGCTGCGGGAGGTGGCGGGGAAGAACTGCGCGAAGGCACCGGTGAAGGGGTCCCACAGGACATGTGGTGCCAGGTCTTTCCCGCCGTGGGTGAAGAAGCTCTGGAGGCGGGCGAAGGACAGGAGGTCCTGTGGGGCGTCCGCGGTGGCTTGCCGGTCCGCGGTGATATGCGCGATCGCCTTCGGCGGAAAGGCCGGGTCACACGGTGCGTGATCGCCCAGGTCCGCCTTGACGGCTTGTGTCATCCATACCTCGGGCATGTCTCCAGCATGCCGAATCGGGTCGTGTCGTGCGACCGGAAACAGGGTCCCGTCGGGATGCCTCGTGGGAACGGTAAGCTGGGGCAACTCATGCTGGTGCATGCGCAATTGCTGTCGATTTCGTCGACGGTCCGGCGTGACCTGCGCGGCGCGGGGCGGTGGCCTGAACCGCGTCGGCGCGGGATGGCCCCGGCGTGACGGCGAGCCGAGTCCGGAGACGCCGGACACGGAGTTGCAGGCTCGTGACGACGGGCGGAAACTGGGCTCATAGCACGCGCGCGCAGGAATCGCCCGTCGAAGCCGGAGCCGTGGTCCCCTGGAAGGGGAGAATTTCACGCTCACGGCAGCGCGACCGATCACCTTCCGAGTGGAGGCGCCCGCACGCCGTGGCATCCCGAATGACGGATGTGCGTGCCCTTCGGGTCAGTGATCACGTCGCCTTCGCAATGAGTCCCTGCCCATCGCGGTGTCCGCGCCCCTGTACGACGCGGGTGTCGACGGCTCGTAACGTCAACTGACGGACCGACAGCATCGTTTCCAGCGAGCTGACTTGAGATGCGCGCAGGGATGTGGGCGTCGGGCGGACCAGGTGCGCCGTCGCTGTCCACATCGTCACCCGCACCACCGCACCCCGAATCGGAGCGCACCCCATGAGCAACGACATCCGAGGATCCTTCCTCAGGCCCGTGGCCGCGACGCCGTGTGCGATCGTGCCACCGCATCTGCTCAACCATCTGGCCCGTGCCGAAAGCCCGTCACTGCACGAGCGTGCCCGCCACACCCTGGCACTCGACGCGGCACAGCGTGTCCAACGGAGGCTGACGGCCGAGATCGGTACGGGCGTCGCCCCGGAGGCCGGAGCGGCCGACCACCCCCGGCGCACCGTCTACGATGCCGAGCACCGGCAGAACCTGCCCGGCGAACTCAGGCGCGCGGAGGGCCAGGCGGAGGTGTCGGACACCTCGGTCAACCACGCCTACGACGGTCTCGGAGCCACCTTCGGCTTCTATCTCCAGATACTGTCCCGCGTGTCCATCGACGGGTACGGCCTTCCGCTGGTCGCCAGCGTTCACTACCTCGAGGACTACAACAACGCCTTCTGGGACGGCAGGCAGATGGTCTTCGGCGACGGCGACGGGCAGATCTTCGGCGACTTCACCCAGTCGCCCGACGTCATCGGCCATGAACTCACCCACGGAGTCACGCAGTACACGGCCAACCTGGCCTACATGGGACAGTCCGGAGCCCTGAACGAGCATCTGTCCGACGTCTTCGGGTCCCTGGTCGAGCAGTACGCCAAGGGGCAGACGGTCGAGGAGGCGAACTGGCTGATCGGCGAGGAACTGCTCCGTCCCGGCGTACAGGGCGTCGCGCTGCGCTCGATGAAGGCACCCGGCACCGCCTACGACGACGACGTGCTCGGCAAGGACCCCCAGCCCGCCCACATGGACGACTTCGTCCACACCTTCGCCGACAACGGTGGCGTGCACATCAACTCGGGCATTCCCAACCGCGCCTTCTACCTCACCGCGGCCCAGCTCGGTGGCCATGCCTGGGACGCGGCCGGCCGTGTCTGGTACGAGGTGCTCACCGGTGGAAAGCTCGATCCCGACGCCGACTTCAGGTCCTTCGCACGGCTGACGGTGGACACCGCCGACGCCCACGGGCCGCAGCAGCACGACGCGGTGGTCCACGCGTGGGACACGGTCGGCGTACTCACGCGCTGAGTCGGAACGAGTCCTGCGTTCACCGTGGCTTTCACGACGGCCTGCTGTCCGAGGCTGGAAGGGGAGGTTCGTCCCGGTAGGCCGTCCGGCGGCTTCCCGCTGGTGATCCGGATGATCACCGCGGACCATGGAGGCAGAGCCCGGCGCGGCGACAGCTCCCTTGTCTCCGGCAGGTTCCCTGCACAGTTGCGGCACCTGCCTCGCGACAGCACCGCGAGGCAGGTGCCGCCGCAGGCCGGCCGGGACTCACCGGACGGCGCTGCATCCGTGCGGCACCCAGTCATGCTCGAAGGAGTCCCCGTGGGCCCACTTGGCGTACGAAGATGCCGTTCGGCGGGACCTGCCGCAGGCCGACCACCGATACACGACCGGGCGTCGCCGCCCTCGACCCGGGCGCAGCCCGGGCCGGACCGGCCGAGCCGGGGGGCGGTCGGGTGAGGGCGTTCGGATGGTCCGGTGACACCTCCGCTCTGCGCAGGCTGCTGCTGCCCACGCGCACCAAACGGTCACCGGTCACCGTGGTACTGATCCAGTTGGTCCTGGTGGTGACGGCGTGCTGGCTGGCGGTGCTCGGTGCAGGGGACGTACTCGAGGCCCTGACCTACGCGGGCAGTATCACCGGCATCATCCTGCTGCTGGCCGCCGTCACCGTGCTGGTGGGCGCTGTCGCGGTCTGGGACCACTGGTTCCGCAACCGCATTCCTCACGCCGGAGTGATCGCGCTGATCGGTACGATCGCCGCGTTCACGACCAACGCGACACTTCTGCTGTTCACCTTCAAGGACATCGATCGCCCGGTCTTCCGGGTGCTGTGGTGCCTGATCACGGTGGCGTGCGCGTGGGCCGGCTACGCGGTGTGGCGGACGCTGGCCGAGATCCCCGCTCCGCGGCGGGTGGCCGCGACCGTGATCCTCGCCTCGGGTGTCACGCTGGCGAATTTCGGCTACGACCGCGTCTATCAGCCGAATCACCAGGGGGCCAGGCCTGTCATCGAGGTGGCCACGCGTACACCCGTGCTGACGAAGGACGGCAAGGCCTTCGCGGTACCGGTCGACATCAAGATCAAGAATGCCAGCGACGTGGGCTTCTATGTGCTCGGCACCGAGTTCCACGCCATGGGGGAACGAGCACGCATCAGCCCGAAGGACCGAAGACGTCAGCAGTGGCGCGGCGATGCCGAGCACTGGCGCGCGCTCCAGGAAGCCCACCCGCTCTCCCGCCGGGAGATCCAGCAGCCTGGCGAGTTGGTGGCGGCACAGCCGTGGATGCCTGCCGGAAACTACATCGAGGCGGGCGACACGTTCGTCACCCAGACGGTGGTGCAACTGCCCACGGCCACGCAGTACGACAAGTTGGCGCTCTACGCCAGCGGGACCTTCGCGCGCAAGGACAGGCTTCGCCTGGACCAGTTCGAGTTGAAGGGATACTCCTGGGACGGAAAGACGCGAGTTGCCCGGTGGGTGCAGCAAGTGCAGCAACGGTTGGCTGTCGACGATGTCGTCTACGAGGGCAGGTTGTACGAGAGCAACTCGATCGCCAAGCACACGAGGTACCCCCGCTACGTGCATGTGTACTGGGTGTTCGGCGTGCATGGGGCGCAGTTGCTGCAGACCATCCGGCGAGAGGGCGACGAAGACCGCGGCGGCACCAGTGAGGACCGTGAGACGGACCGCCGCTACGGGATCGTGGACGCCGTGACGGGTCCGATGGAGCGGACGCTGTGGGACGTCAAACGCCATTAGCGACCGGCAGGGGTGCGCGGGAGCGCCGGTCCAGTCGCTCCAGCCACATCACCAGGGCGAGAGAGCTGTTCAGGCGATCCCAGGAGTACGCGTCCCCGATTCCGTACTGAGCCTCCCGCACCGCCTGGCACAGCGCCTCGGTATCGAACATGTCCGTGACCAGCGGATGCCGTGCGGAGTGGCAGAGATCGATGAGCTCGGCGCCGTGGGTGCGCAGGCCGCGGACGTAGAGCTGGTCGAAGGGGATCTTGACCGTACGGCCGAGGACACCGGGCGGGAGCAGATCCGCCATGGCCTCGCGCAGCACCGCCTTCGGACGGCCAGGGCTGAAGGTGGCGGCGGCCGGGAGACGGCGCATCGTGGTGACGACCTCGGGGTCGAGGAAGGGATGCGAGAGGAAGAATCCGTCCTGCCGGGCGCGCAGCCAGGACAGCGGGTCCGGAGCCGCGGAGTAGTTGGCCGCGTCGTAGAGCGACTGTTCCGGCCGGCGTCCGAACACGAAGCGGCTCTCGGCGATGCTGGCCTCACGGTAGCTGTGAGCCCGCGCGAATCCGGAGCGCAGCCATCGGGGGCGGGCGAAGTTGCCGAGGCCGCCGAGCATCGTTCCGCGGCGGCGGGCGAGCGTCGTGAGCCGTTCGGTGGCCAGGGGCGCAGTGGGCTGGAGCACGCAGGTGGAGACGACGTCCCGCAGGCCCCGCTCGCTGCCCGCGGCCCAGGCGCGTGCCTCCTTCGTCAGCTGCCGGAGCCGTCCGGTGCGGGCCAGTCTGTGCAGGTGCAGCGGGTTGGCGTCGGCGATCGGATCGGCGCCGCAGCCGGTCAGGAGGATGTCGCAGCCCGATCCGGCAGCGGCGGCATGCAGGCGGCTCCAGAAAGGGGCGCGGAAGGCGTGCGCGAAGGGCTCGTCCGCGTGCCCCGCGTGGTGGTGGAAGTCGTCGAAGTCGGCCAGGTCCCCGGCATCGATCACCAAGGGGCGGGCCGCGGGCGCATGACGACGGATCTCCTCCATCGCCTCGTCGAGGTACGGCCGTTCCCCGGCCAGTTCTCCCCTGCCGAAGCACCCGGCGAGCAGGATGAGGTCTCCCGGGTCGCTCCCGCCCGCGGTCCGCCGCCGTGCCGCGAGCAGCGCGATGCTGGTGGAGTCGGCGCCGCCGGAGACGTGGCACGCCGTCGTCCGCCCCATGCGCTGCTCGACGGCGTTCTCCAGGGCGAGGCGCAACTCCTTCGCGGCGTCGCCGAGCCCGAGGCCGTGCACCGCAGGTACCGGCGGGTCGTCGTCATCGCAGTGGCGCCGCGTTCGGCCGCGTATCCGACCGGTGGGGGAGAGTTCCACCACCTCGCCGCCCAGCATCCGGTGCACTCCGGTGAACGGAGTCAGTTCCGTGTGGGGTTGCGCCGTGTTGCCGGTCAAATACCGGCAGAAGTAGCGGCGTTCGAGCTCCGCTCCGTCGCCCAGTCGGCGTGCCGAGGTGCTCACCGCGCTCACCCGGCCGGCGGACTCCCTGAAGAACAGGGGGATGCGCGCTTGTCGGTCCCGCATCAGCAGGATGTGGTCGCGGCACATCAGGACAGCCGCGTAGTCGCCGTTCGGCAGAGGTGCGGAGGATCCTGGGCGGCCGAAGTCGTCGAGGAGGGCCCGCGCACCCGCCTCACGCTCACGGTAGGAGCCGACCCAGCCGGCCACCACCGCCGTTCCGGCCGGTGAGGAGACCCTCGTGACGAGTCCCTGTTCGGCCATGGCCTCGGCCGTCGACAGCTTCGGGGTGCCGTCGGCCCAGTCGAGGTGGAGTGCTTCCACGTCACCGACCTCCGCCGTCGATCGAGAGGACCGGAGTGAAAGCATGCCCGCGTGGATCGGCGTCGGGGACCGACAGGCCGGCCGATGACGTCCAGGCGTGCAGGGCGAACGGGTGCTCGCGCGCACCGACATGGAGCACGGCCGGCAGACCGCGCCGACGCAGCAGGATGAAGGCCGTCACGGCCTCGGCCTTGCAGTCGTCGTTGACGAACCAGCTTCGGTGGCCGTGTGATTGCACGGAGCTTTTCAGCGGTGCGACGTCTGCCGCGGACGCGGGATCCGATCGGGCGTACGCCGGGGCCGCCAACGACAGGAGCCGAAGGACGCGGCCGAAGCCGACGGTCTGGATCAGCAGGTGCACTCCGCGCAACCAGAGTCCGACCTCGATGTCGGAGTGCTGCTTGCGGTGGTCCCTCGCGCACCCGGCCTGGACCAACCCGTCGACGAGCTCGGCGCGTTCCTCGGAGCCCTCGTCGGTGAACTTCCGCAGGTCCGCCGCCGTCATGCCCAGGAACCGGGTCCGCCGCCAATCCGCGATCAGCGCACCGCCGGATGTGCGGGTGACACGGCAGTGCGGTGACAGGATCCGCGTCATGGCCCTCAGGGCTTCGGTTTCCTCTGTCACCGCACATCCTCCATGGGCGGGCGCCGGCCGAGACGACCCCGGCGGCTGACTTGCTGTGATTCGCTTGATCCGATTCGTTCGTGGACGGCGTCAGGACAGATGTCCGTGACCGTCGTAGAGGCCGCCGCTGAAGCCCCGGATCAGACGGCCGTTGCCGAGGGCGACGAGACCACGCGGCCTACGACGCCGTAGCAGTCGGGCGAACATGACCTACCTCCAAATCAGGTAACAGTGGCCTAAATAAGGCTACTTACCTGCATATTGCGCTGCAACCCCGATCATGCCCGCCCCGAGCACTCCGAGGGGCGGGCATGCGCCGAAGGGTCCGTCGACTCCGTTGGACAGCCGTGGCGGGCAGGGGCACGATGGTGATCGGGTGGGTTCGGCGTGAGGACGCGTCGGCCTGATGCCCATGCCGTACGGTGGACCTGAGGGTCGCCTCGGTGGGTGTGCCGATCCATGTGCAGCGGGCGTCGGCGCCGTCGTCGTCGGGTGGAACCCACCGGTAACACCCACCGCGGTCAGATGCCTGCCGAACCGTCAGAAGTCGTACGGCTTCCTGGTGTTCCAGTTCAGCACATCGGCCTCGTTCCAGCTGAACTGCGGCTTCTGGCCCTTGGCGTCGACGGAGTAGAAGGGGCCGTAGTGGCCGTCCGCGCCGCGCAGCGCGATGGCGAACGACTGCGCCGTGCGGTTCTTCGAGCCGTAGTCGAAGAGGTTCACCGCGCTGTACACCTTGCCTCCGGGCTGAAGCGTGATGTGCTTGCCGCCGCCCGGGATGTCCTTCTTCGAGTGCGGCAGTGCGGCGCCGGCGCCGACGTCGATGTCTTCGCCGAGCTTCACGGCCGGGTACGAGGTGACCCAGCACGGCTTGGTGCTCTCGTTCGACGCGGTGACCAGCAGGTGGTCGCCCTGCTCTCCGGCGAACCGGTGCACCGCGGTGACCAGCATCTCGTCCCCGCGGCACGGCTGGGCGCCGGTCGTCGTGCCCTTGCCGGCGCCCTTGTCCGTCCCGCCCGCAGCGGTCGCCGAGCCTGTCCCCTCCTTGGTGTCACCACCACTGCCGGCCTGCTCGGTGCCGCCCTTGCCGTCCGCGTCGGACGCGGCCCGGTTCGCCGCGGTACCGGAGGCTTGGCTGCCGCCGGCCGCCTTCGCGCCGTTGCCGCCCGCCGCCTTCGAGCCGTCGTCGGCGCCGCCGCAGGCGGTCAGGCCCAGCGCCAGCGCGGCGGTGACGGCGGCCAGGGCGGCGCGACGGGCGGTACGGCGGGCACGATGCGTGGTCATGATGAAAGCTCCCCCATGGTCTGTCAGGGCGCGGCACCTCCCCCCGCTCCCGCAGGGCGACCCGCCGCATCCGCTGTTTCGCTGCACCCCATGAGATGACGCCGGGGTGGGGGCTGTTCCCCCAAGTTTGTCCGCATTCGGTAACAAGGGATAACGGGGCCGAGCCGCCTCGTCACTGGACGCGGCCGCATCGCTGAACGCAGTGCACCGATTGCAGTACGGCGTGCGGTCAGGGCGTGGACCGACCCGACTACCGGCGGCGTCTGCCCGAGGACGGCACCGCCGCCATCAAGGAACTCGGCTTCTCCGGGCAGCAGGGCGAGCACATCGTCGTCCGCGATTCCACCAGCGAGGGTGTCGGCCTGCCCGTTCCCGATCTGTCGCAAAGTCGAGTGGTGGGGGAGGGGACGGTAGGTCAGGATGGGCGCCGACCTGAGCCCGCAGTCGCTGTCCACAGGGGGACGTCGACGTTGTCGTACCGCCCGAGCGGGTGGCGGCACGACACCGCTCGGTGCCTGCGGCCGACGCGGCCACTGCGGACCTGAGGCACGTAACGGGACCGGTCCCCCGGGCGGCCGGTCGAAGCGGCGGGGGAGGGGTTTTCCAGCATGTGCGACGACCATGGACACTCGACGGCCGAGGCGGCGTGGTCGGCGCCCCGCGTCGCGGAGGGACCGGCCGTCGACCCGGTGACGCTGCCCGAGGTCGACGAGGTCAGGGTCACGACGATGGTCGACAACACCTTCGACGCCCTGCTGCCCTCTGCCGAAGGCGTCACCCGGGCGTCGTTGGCCGCCGGACGGACCACCGCGGCGCAGTTCACCGGCGGCGAGACCCTCGCCGGCCTGCGTGCCGAGCACGGCTTCTCCGCCCTGGTCACCGTCCGCAGCGGGAACGCGAGCAGCACGCTGCTGTTCGACACCGGCGCGTCGCCGGACGGGCTCGCGGTGAACGCCGAGCGGCTCGGCATCGATGTCGGAGGCTTGCAGGGCGTCGTGCTCAGCCACGGACACTTCGACCACGCGGGCGGCTTCGACGGCCTGGCCCGGCTGCGCGGGCGCTCCGGCCTGCCGCTGACCGTCCACCCCGCCGTCTGGACCCGCCGCCGCCTCGAACTGCCCGCCGGCCAGGGCCTGGAGATGCCCACGCTGTCACGGGGTGCCCTGGAACGCGAAGGGTTCGAGGTGATCGAGCGGCGGCAGCCGTCGCTGCTGGCCGGCGGCATGCTGATCACCGGCGAGGTGGACCGGGTCACCGAGTTCGAGCGCGGCATGCCGCCGCCGCACCAGGCCTGGGACGGACACGGCTGGCGACACGACCCGACCGTCATCGACGACCAGGCACTCGTCATCAACGTGCGCGGCCGGGGACTCGTCGTCGTCACCGGGTGCGGGCACGCCGGAGTGGTCAACATCGTCCGGCACGCCATGAGGCTGACCGGCGTCGGCAGACTGCTGGCCCTGATTGGCGGCTTCCACCTGAGCGGCCCCGCCTTCGAGCCGGTCATCGGCCCGACGGTGGCCGCGCTCACCGAACTCGCACCCGAGCTGATCGTCCCCGGTCACTGCACCGGCTGGCGCGCCCAGCACACCCTCGCCGCGGCCCTGCCGGACGCATGGGTGCAGACCAGCGTCGGAACCACCTACACCCTCGGCGCTGCCCGGGCGGCCGATGCCTGATCCCGCCGGTCCGGCCGCCGCGGGCCGCCCGGCGCGCCGGAGCGGGGCAGTGCGAGTAGCGTTGCTGATACGACGTGCTCATCGGCCGCCCCCGCCACCGGTCTCTCCGTCGTCTTTCGCGTCCGCTGCCGGTCGTGGCACGGCATTCTCCTTGCGGCCAGGGCGCCGAAGTCTCGCGAAGCAGAATTCCGGACCAGCGCTGGAGGGGCGATCATGGCCTTCGCCACTGCCGAGGACGGCACGCAGATCTACTTCAAGGACTGGGGATCGGGTCAGCCGGTGGTGTTCTCCCACGGCTGGCCGCTGACGGCGGACGCGTGGGATCCACAGCTGATGCTGATGGCGGACAACGGCTTCCGGGCCGTCGCCCACGACCGGCGCGGGGGCGGGCGCTCGGGCCAGCCCTGGAACGGGAACGACCTCGACACCTACGCCGAGGATCTCGCCTCCGTCATCGAGACCCTCGACCTCCGCGACGTGATCCTGGTCGGTCACTCGACCGGCGGCGGCGAGGTGACGCGCTACATCGGCAGGCACGGCACGGACCGGGTCGCCAAGGCGGTCCTGCTGGGCGCGATCCCGCCGCTGATGCTCAAGACGGACGCGAACCCGGAGGGGCTGCCGATCGAGGTCTTCGACGAGATCAGGAAGGGCGTGCTGACGGACCGTTCCCAGTACTACAAGGACCTCAGTGCCCCCTTCTACGGCGCCAACCGCGAAGGATCGACCGTCTCCCAGGGAACCCGCGACGAGTTCTGGCTCTGGAGCATGACGGTCGGCATCAAGGCCGCCTACGACTGCGTCAAGGCGTTCTCGGAGACCGACCTCACCGAGGACCTGAAGACCTTCGACGTTCCCACGCTGATCATCCACGGCGACGACGACCAGATCGTCCCCATCGTGGCCTCGGCGAACAAGTCGTCGCGGCTCGTCAAGGATGCGACCTTCAAGGTCTACGAGGGCGCGCCGCACGGCCTGTCGATGGTTCCCGAGTTCGCGGAACGGTTCGACGCCGACCTCCTCGAATTCGCCCGCGGCTGACCGGATTCGCGTCCCGAACCGGCGCCCCCGCCAGGTGAATGTCGCCTACGGCCTCCATCCGTCCCCCTCGCACGCCGCACGCCGCACACCGCACGCCGCACGCCCGCCGTCACGACGATGACGGCGGGCGAACGCTGCCCGGGCTCGAACGCCGGACGCTTCGCCTTGTTCCCGTTGTTCCCGGCCCCGAGGAAGGAACCGAGGCCGTCGACCGACCGCCGGGGCGGCCGGGGTGTCACATGTGTGGGCCGGGTGGTGTCTTCATGTTCGAGACTTCCACCGGGACATGTACGAGGAGGGGCACCATGGCAGTGCGCTCGCCGAAGGCCGGGCTTCCCGCCGAGCTCAGGGAGAGCATGACCAAGCGGTCCACGTCGTCGGAGCGGGACCCGTTCGTCGCCCACCGCGGCCTGCTCTTCACCGTGGCCTACGAGATGCTCGGGTCCGCGGCCGACGCGGAGGACGTGCTGCAGGAGACCTGGCTGCGGTGGGCCGACGTCGACCGGTCACAGGTCAACGACCCGCGGGCGTACCTCGTGCGGGCCGTCACCCGGCAGGCACTCAACCGCATGCGCACGCTCTCCCGCCGCCGCGAGGACTACGTGGGCGAGTGGCTGCCCGAGCCCGTGCTGACCCACCCCGACGTGGCCGACGACGTCGAACTCGCGGAAAGCGTCTCCATCGCGATGCTGACCGTCCTGGAGACGCTCCAGCCGGTGGAACGCGCGGTGTTCGTGCTTCGCGAGGTCTTCGACGTTCCCTGCGACGAGGTGGCCGAGGCCGTCGGCAAGAGCCCTGCCGCGGTCCGGCAGGTCGCCCGGCGGGCGCGGGATCATGTCGCCGCCCGCAAGCCACGCGTCAAGGTGAGCCCGTCGGAGCACAGAGTGGTGGTGGATCGCTTCGTCGCCGCGCTGCACACCGGGCGTGTCCAGGACCTCCTGGAGATCATGGCACCGGACGTGGTCCTGATCGCCGACGGCGGCGGGATCACGGCCGCCGCTCCGGCCCCCGTCCACGGGGCCGAACTCGTGGCGACGCTGCTGACCGGCACCGACCGGACCGCGCTCGCGACCACGGCGGTATGGCTCAACGGCGCACCCGCGATCAGGATCGGATCCGGCAGCGCAGCGGCCACGGTCAGCTTCGCGATCGACGACGGGCGCATCACCCGCATCTACGCGACGTCCAACCCGCAGAAGCTGACCCGACTTCACCGACCGGCCGATCTCACCAGGTAGCCGCGGTGCGGTGGGAGCGGAGCCGACGGAACCGGCTTCACCTGGTGGCCCGTCTACGTCGGCAAGATCAGGCAGAGGGGAGGCCAGGTGGAGCCAGGGACGGCTGGGGCCCGGCGGGCGCGAGTCCGGTCCGGGGCACGGGCTGTGGGCGGGAGCGGGCGAGGCGACTTGTGGGCCCGGTCGGTGTGGCGGCGGGGGTGGGTGTCTGCCGTGCTCGCGGTGCTGACGGCCGGACTGATGGCCCTGCACCGGGTGGTGCCCAACCGGGTGGGCCGTATGGGCAGTCTGCTGGAAGCCTTCCTGCCGTGGCTCGGCCTGGTGGCCGTGGTGCTGCTCGTCGTGGCCCTGCTGCGCCGTTCGGCCACCGCGCTGGTGGTGGTGCTGCTGCCGGTGGCGGTCTGGACCCATCTGTTCGGCGGGCTGCTCGGGACGGGGCGGGGCGCGCAGGACGACCTGGTGGTGGTGCAGCACAATGTCAGCGACGAGAACACCGACCCGGTGGGTACGGCCCGCGCGCTGGCCGGTGCCGGGCCGGATCTGATCGCGCTGGAGGAACTCCTGCCCGCGGCGCTGGCGGTGTACGAGCGGACCCTCGCCCCCGACTACCCGTACCACGCCGTGCGGGGCACCGTCGGGCTGTGGTCGAGGCATCCGCTGACCGGTGTGCGGCAGGTGGACATCAAGCCTCGGCAGATCACGGAGCCCTGGAGCCGCGGGCTGCGCGCGGTCGTCCGCACGCCCCGCGCCGACGTCGCGGTGTATGTCGCGCACCTGCCCTCGGTCCGTGTCGGGGTGAGCGGCCTCGCCTCCTCGTGGCGGGACGAGAGCGCCGGCCTGCTGGGCCGGGCCGTCGCCGCCGAGCCGGTGAACACGGTCCTCCTGCTCGGCGACCTCAACGGCACCGTCGACGACCGCGGGCTGGCCCCGCTGACCTCCCGGCTGAACACGGCGCGGCACGGCTTCGCCTTCAGCTTCCCCGCCGCCTTCCCGCTGGCCCGGATCGACCAGGTCATGGCCCGCTCGGCCACCGTCGGCCACATCCGCACCCTGTCGCGCACCGGCAGCGACCACCTGCCGGTGGCCGCCCGGATCGTACTGGGCTGACGCGGTCGCCTCGATGAGCGGGGGCGGGGCGGCCTCGCCGCCCCGCCCGGAGGGTCAGGACCGGGCCGCGGCGGTGCGGGCGGCGTCGAGCCGGGCGAGGAGCTTCTCCAGGTCCTCGCGGGTGACCGCGCCCGCGGTGAAGCCGAGCAGGCGGCCCACCGGGATGGACGCCATCATCCTGGCCATGTCGACGCCGAGCCCCTCGCCCTCGGCGGCAGCCTGCGGCATGGGCATCAGCGACCCGAGGATCTCGGCGGCGCCGGGTGCGGCCATCACCTCGCCCAGGGTGGAGTCGAGGGCGAGGGGGAGGAGGAACACGTCCCCTTCCACCTCGACGGCGGCGGTGGCGCGTATGTCGCGGCTGGAGGCGGCGGCGCGCACCTCGTAGCCGCCGCCCTCGACGATCCAGCGGTCGCCGCGGATGTCCCAGTACGCCAGGTCCTGGCGCTCGATCAGCACGCTCACCCGGTCCCTCGCACCCGGAGCGAGCGCCACCACGGTGTGGGCCTTGAGCTCCTGGGGCGGACGGGCGACCGACGAGCCGGGCTTGGCGACGTAGAACTGGACGACCTCGCGGCCCGCCCGCTCGCCGGTGTTGGTGACGGTGACGGACGCGGTGACGCCCTCGGCGTCGGCGGTCAGTTCGAGGTCGGAGTAGGCGAAGGTGGTGTACGACAGTCCGTGCCCGAACGGGTAGGTGACCTCCATCTTGCGGGCGTCGTACCAGCGGTAGCCCACGAACAGGCCCTCGCCGTAAGCGACATGGCCGTGCTCGCCGGGGAAGTCCAGGTAGGCGGGGGTGTCTTCGACGCGCGCCGGTACGGTCTCGGTCAGCCGCCCGGACGGGTTGACCCGCCCGAACAGCACGTCGGCCAGTGCGCCGCCGCCCGCCTGGCCCAGCAGTGCGCCGTCCACCACGGCCGGGGCCAGTTCGTCGACGTCGGCCAGTCGCAGTACGCCGCCGTGCGAGAGGACGACGACGGTACGCGGCTGGACCTCGACCGCGGCGGCCAGCAACTGAAGCTGTTCTGCCGGGAGTTCGATGTGCTCGCGGTCGAAGCCCTCGGACTCCTGGTGTGCTGCCAGACCGAGGAAGACGACGGCGGTGTCCGCCGCTGCCGCGGCTCGGACGGCCTCGTCCCGCAGAGCGGCCGCGTCGCCGGAGCCGTCGGTGGTGAAACCGGCCGCGTAGCTGACGGCACTGTCTGTGGCGAGCGCGCGGATCTCGTCCAGCGGTACGTCCACGCGCGTCGGGTTCACGTGCGAGCTGCCGCCGCCCTGGTAGCGCGGATTCTGCGCGAACTCGCCGATCACCGCGAGGGATCGGCCCTCCTTCAGGGGCAGGAGGGCCTGCCCCTGGACCGGGTCGTTCTTGAGCAGGACCACGCAGTGGGCGGCCACCTGCCGGGCCAGCCGGTGGTGCGCGTCGGCGTCGAACGCGGCGACCTGCGCCGCGCGGCCCGCCTCGGCCTTCGCGGCCAGCGCGACCATGCGCGCGGCGGCCCGCGCGACCACCTCCGCATCCAACTCCCCGGCCTCGACCGCCGCGACGACCTGCGCGTCGGTGACTCCGCCGGCGCCGGGCATCTCCAGGTCGAGGCCGGCCGCCACCGCCTTGACGCGGTCGGCGACCGCGCCCCAGTCGCTGACCACGACGCCGTCGAAGCCCCACTCCTCGCGCAGCACCTGGGTGAGCAGCCAGTGGTTCTCGGAGGCGTAGGTGCCGTTGACGCGGTTGTAGGCGCACATCACCGTCCACGGCCGCGCCGTCCGCACGACGTGCTGGAAGGCACGCAGATAGATCTCGCGCAGCGGGCGCGGGGCGATGTCGGAGCTGGAGCGCATGCGGTCGTGCTCGGTGTTGTTGGCGGCGAAGTGCTTGAGCGAGGCGCCGACCCCGGTCTCCTGGAGGCCGCGCACCCAGGAGGCGGCGAGCGTGCCGGACAGGTGCGGGTCCTCGGAGTAGTACTCGAAGTTGCGTCCGCAGCGCGGGTCGCGCTTGATGTTGATGCCGGGGCCGAGCAGTACGTCGACGCCGAGCGCGCGGCTCTCCACGCCCAGGGCCGTACCGACCCTGCCGGTCAGCTCCGTGTCCCAGCTCTGTCCGAGGCCGGCCGCCGGCGGGAAGCAGGTGGCGGGCTCGCTGCCCGCGAGGCCGAGGTGGTCGGTGGCGCCCACCTGGCGGCGCACTCCGTGCGGCCCGTCGGTGAGCACCAGCGAGGGGACGTCGCCGACCTGCTCGGTGCTCCAGAAGTCGGCGCCGCTGCCCAGGGCGGCCTGCTGCGCCGTGGTCAGGGAAGCGGGGGCGTTCGCGGTCACGGGAGTCTCCTCGGGTTGTGCGGTGCCTGCCCTGCGGGACGGCGGTGGAGCCGGTGGAGGCGCGTGGGGTGCTGTCGGCGAGCGCGCGCCGGGGAGTGCCTCGGCCACCCTGCCGACGCCAAAACAGTATGACACTCGGTTTTTGGCGACAAGGGGTCCCACCAGCGAATTTCCGGTGCCGTAGAGTCGTGTTCATGGCACGACGTGGTTCGTACGCGAAAGGCATCGCCAAGCGGGAGGAGATCCTCGACACGGCGCTCGACATCGTGGCGCGGGTCGGATACAGCCGCGCGACGGTGCGCGAGCTCGCCCAGGCGGTCGGCCTGAGCCAGACCGGACTGCTGCACTACTTCGGGACCAAGGAGCAGCTCTTCGTCGAGATCCTGCGCCGCCGCGACGAGGTCGACCGGCGCCTCCTGGAGGGCCCCTTCGGATCGACCGCCGACGCGCCCCCGGACCTGGGCCGGGTGTTCACCGCGCTCGTCCGGCACAACGCCGAGGTCCCGGGCCTCACCCAGCTTTTCTCGCGCTTCGCGGCCGAGGCGGCCGAGCCCGGCCATCCGGCACACGAGTACTTCCGCGACCGCTACGCGACCGCGCGTGACCTCGTCGCCGAGTTGGTCCGGGACCGGCAGGCGGCCGGGACCCTGCCCGTGGGCCTCGACCCCGACCGCCTGGCCGGTCTCCTCTTCGCCCTGATCGACGGGCTGCAGACGCAGTGGATGTACGACCCCGAGATCGACATGTCCGACCAGCTCGCCTACTTCTGGAACCTGCTCACCCCCTCGTCCACGGCTGCGACCGCCGGGCCGTCGGAGACCGCGCAGTCCGGGTGACGGTCGCGCCCGGTCGGCTGTCAGCGAGCGGCGGTCCGCAGTTGCGCGATGGTCCTGGCGGTGAGCTCGCGAGGGGTGTGCTCCGGGTCGACGAGGACGACCGTGCAGCGCGTGCCGTGGGCCAGGGCGGTGGTGAAGCTGCCGTCGGTGAACTGGGCGAGGGGGCCCCGGGGGGAGCGGCCGATGGCCACGGCGCGTGCGTGGACCCGGTCCGCGTGTGCGGCCAGGGCCCGGCCCGCCGCGGCGTGGTCGCCGACGCTGCGCAGGACCTGACCCGTGGCGCTGACGCCCTGGGCGGCCAGACGGGTCAGATGCGCACCGACCGCGGCGCGGGCCTGTTCGTCGGTCTCCGTGTCGACGGCCTGTTCCTCGACGACCGCTGTCTGCTGCACGTGCACGATCTCCAGGGCGCTGCTGGTGTCGTGGGCGAGCCGGGCGGCCGCGTCGACGACTGCGGGGGCGCCGGGGTGGTTGCCGACCGCGACGATGACGGAGGCTTCGCCCTGCGCCGTCTGCCTGCCCACCGGGATCAGGGCGGCAGCGAGGGGCGCGGCTTCCGCGGGGCGCTGCTCGGCCGCGCTGAGCAGCTTGTGGCCGCTGGCCAGGACCGGAATGGCGAGCAGGAAGGTGGCGGCGCCGACGTAGAAGGGGACGCCGAGGTCGGTGGCGTCCGCGATCTTTCCGGCCGCGTACGGGGCGAGGCCGCCGCCGATGAACCGTACGAAGCCGTACGCGGAGGAGCCGACGGGCCGCTCGACGGGAGAGACGAGCATGACCGCCTGGGTGGTGAGCGTGTTGTTGATGCCGATGAAGATCCCGCTGACGACGACGGCCGTGATGACCACGGACGGGGTGCCGACACCGGCGGCGATCACCGCCATGACGATGCCGAGGCCGACGAGGTTGGCGTAGAGCACGGGCGCGGTGCCGTAGCGGGCCTGGAGCCGGGGGGCGAAGAACACGCTGAAGGCGGCCACGAGCAGACCCCAGCCGGTGAAGACCAGTCCGAGCTCGTGGGCGTTCAGCTCCATCGGGTAGGGGGCGTAGCCGAGCATGGTGAAGAAGCCCCAGTTGTACAGCAGGGCCATGATCCCCATGGTCAGCAGCCCACGGTGGCGCAGGGCGGCCAGTGGGGCGAGGGGAGAGGTGCGCTTGGCCGGCTTGGGCAGCTGGGGCACGAAGGCGACGGTGGCGATCAGCGCGATGGCCATGAGCACGGCGACGCCGAAGAAGGGGCCGCGCCAGCTGATGGCTCCCAACTCGCCGCCGAGCAGCGGCCCGACGGCGATACCGAGGCCGAGAGCCGTCTCGTAGAGGATGATCGCGCCGCCGAAGCCGCCGCTGGCCGAGGCGACGATGACGGCCAGGGAGGTGGCGATGAACAGCGCGTTGCCCAGTCCCCAGCCGGCGCGCATGCCGACGATGCCGTTGATGGAGCCCGACATGCCCGCCAGGGCGGCGAAGACGACGATGACGGCGAGCCCGACGATGAGGGTGTACTTGGCGCCGATCCGGCTGGAGACCCAGCCGACGATCAGCATCGCCACCGCGGTGACGATGAGGTAGCTGGTGAACAGCAGCGAGACCTGGCTGGGCGTGGCGTGGAGGTTGTTCGCCAGCGCGGGCAGGATCGGGTCCACCAGGCCGATGCCCATGAACGAGATGACGCAGGCGAACGCCACGGCCCAGACGGCCTTCGGCTGCTTGAACGGGCTTGCGACCTTCTGGTGTGGAGCGCTCATTCGGTATCTCTTTCCGGACGTCGGCATGGGCCGACATGATGTGAGCGGGACGGGACCGGAAGCCGGAGGAAGCCGTCGGCGGCGTCAGACGGGGGTCTGCCGGTGCTGGACCGCGCGCGCCAGAGCGGGCAGGGCGACCTGTACGGCCTGCCGTTCGTCCGTGGTGAGTTCGTCGACCAGTTCCTGGAGGGCGTCCATGCGTTCGGCGCGGCGTTGCCGGAAGAGTTCGAGTCCGTCGGCGGTGGCCTCGACCAACACGCCCCGGCCGTCGCTGGCGTCGGCGGTGCGGCGTACCAGACCGTCCCGCTCCAGGCGGGTGACCAACTGCGTCATGTTCGGCTGCGACACGCCCTCGGAACGGGCCAACTCGGTCAGCCGGACGGCGCCTTCGCGGCCCAGCCGGGCCAGCACGGAGGAGGCCGCGATGCTCAGGCCGCCCGAGGTCGCGCTCTGCCTCACGTAACGAACCATCTGTTCCACGGCACTGATGAGGTCTTCGGAGACCTTCTCCCCGGTGCCGTGGTCCATAACCTGCTTATGCATAGGGGCATTATGCATGTAGGTGTAGCATGAATCAATCATGCCGGCGCAGGTTTCGGGCGCGCGGGCCGCGCCGCAGGCCCCTGAACCGCCAACTTTCCTTGGGTTGCTGACGAGCCGTCCGGTTCTGTCCCTCGGGGGTACGCCGATGCCCCAGGGGCCGATGCAGTCGGGCGCCACCGACCGTGACCTCGGACGTGACTGACCCCATCGCGTCGAGGCCTGTCGTGAGCTGCCTGGGAGACTGCCGCAGAACGGGAGGCCGTGGTCCAGAATCAGGGTATGGACGTCCCGAAGCTGCTGGAAGCCGCCTCCTTGCTGGTCCCCGAACAGGTCGCCACCGAGAACGACATCACGGTGAACGACGTCTGGGAGTACCTCACCCAGGACGAGTGGGAAGTGGCCCTCGGGCTGCTGGAGGAACTCGGCGACGTCCACCCGCTGCCGCTCGGCTTCTGGGAGACCTTGGCCAGGGCCGCCGAGCAGATGCGGCTGGAGAAGAGCCTGGCCTGGTGCCACTGGCGGTGCTGCGAAACCCTCAACGGGATCATTCGAGCCGACCTCACTCTCCGGCCGGCTGCCGAAGCCCGACGGCAGACCCCGGTCCCCGGAGCAGGTGTCCTGCGACCGATGTGGAACATCGGCAATCGAGCCCCGACCGGCGAGCCGGCCCTCGACATCGCCCGGCTCTGGGTGGAGTACATGCCCCTCCTGGAGCCCGGTGGACGATCCTCGGTGCGACTCGCACCGCTCGACCCCTCGCAATGGAAGGACCTTCGACCAGGCCAGGAAATCACCATGCACGAGGACCGATCCGTGGCCGGCACGGCGATCATCCTGGAGACTCGGCGTCCCCTGCCCGCGTCCACCGCGTAGATGGCGCGGCGCGTAGGAGATCGAAGCCGGCTGACCGACGTCTTCGCGCTGGCCCGCTGCTCGTGCGGCGAGTCGGCCGAGCTCACGTTCTGCTCATCCAAGCAGCGCAAACGACGCCCGCTCTTGCCACTTCGTACCGTCGTGCACCATCAGGTCGACTGACGCGACCCGGGACGTGAAGGAGAGCCTGCCGACCAGGTCGGCCTCGATCTCGTCCAGGACTGCGTCCTCCTGACCGTCGGCAACAGTCAGATGAGGCACGGCCTCGGTGAACTGGCCGCCATAGGGCGGGGCTTCGGGCCATCGGTCAGCGATCGACTCGGTGAGCCGCCGCAGTTGCACGTCAGGTTCAGGAGCGAGATACAGCACCCCAGGAAACCGTCCGCAGGTCTCGAAACGCAGGTCGATGGCCTGACGGCTGCCGATCAGGTCAGTCAGGTCCGAGCAGACGTGCGCGTCAATCCGGTCCCCCTCGAGGAATGGGAACAGCACCGTGACATGCGCTGGTACTCCTGCTGCAGCTGAGGGATCGAACCGTTCACGCCATGCACGAACGACCGGCTCCGCATCGGGGATCCTGACGATGAGTCCTGTCTGGCCTGCGTGGAACCTGCTGGTGCTGCCGTCTGTCATGGCATTGCATGCTGCCATCTCAGAGGCTGAGGGCAGCACTGGACACCCTTTGCAGTGGCGCCAGTTGGCACAGGGCCAAGTCTGCTGCCGATCGCAGCATCGGCCGTCGCGGGCTGTCGTCGGCCTCCAACGCGCAAGCCGTTTGCAAGGCTTGTCCCGGAGTCCGGCGGGAGGGCCTGGCGACTTGTGCAGCGACAAACGCAAGCAGTGGCACTGCCTCGCCACCCGTTACGACAGGTCCTGACCGCCCACGGTGTCGGGAAGGTCGGCGTCCTGAGTGTCGGCTATGAGCTCGGCGAGAGAGAAGTGTGCCTCCTCGACGGACCACCTGTTGTGGACGCGCACGAAGTAGCGCCGCTCGGAAACCTGGAAAACCTGCCTTCTCTGACGTCGGCGCCCTGATTCGGTGAAGGCCTCTGCGAAGGTGTCGATGATGTCTCGCATCGAGGCCAGTGCTTCGGCCTCGGTCCCTTCGAGCTCGCGGTGGACGGTGTACCGGAAGGCTTCCGCCTGGCCCTCGGCTCGCAGCACGGCCCAGTGGGGCAAGGCGTTCTCCACTTCGTGAGGCGGCGCGGGCCGGGAGGCCGCAGCCTTGTCTCCCAGCCGGCCCGAGCGTGTTGCCGGGCCCGATGGTCTCGGCGCGAGGAGATTATCCGACAGGGTGACGGCCCCGGACCCTGAAGCGCAGATCTTGCCGCGCCAGTCAGGGCCCCTGCCGCCCGAAGGGCCTGCCCGGTCCGGCAGGAACTCGTCGGTGTATCGAGATCCGGTGCCGACCGGATTCTCGGTCGAACCGCTCCACTGTCAGGCCCTCGAGCAGGGCCGTCGCGTTCCACACGGTTCGGTGTGCCGTCCTGGCCTGTTGGTCGATTGGGATTAGATTGCGGAGACATGAGCGAAAGTGGTGGGATCGGTCGTCGATCGGCACTGAAGGGCATCGTCGTCGCGGGTATCGCGGCGGTGCCCGGCGGAATCCTGGGGGGATGGCGGCGTGCGGCCGCGGCGACGTTGTTTCCGCAGCCTGCCGTGTCGACCCCGCGACTGATGCCGGGCTCGGCCTCGGGGGTGGTCGAGCAGACGCTCGACGTCCGGCTCACCGACGTGTCCGTCCCGGGCTACGGCCGGGTGTCCACGCGCACCTACAACGGAGCGGTCCCGGGGCCGACCCTGCGCGTACGCGGCGGGGACACGCTGCGGCTGACGCACATCAACGGCCTGCCGCCCAACCCGCCCCACAGCGGCGACTCCCACGCGCCGCATCACCCCAACAGCTTCAACCTGCACACCCACGGAATGCACGTCTCCCCGTCCGGGCAGGCCGACAACGTGCTGCGCGAGTTCCCGCCGCGCACCGCGGAGGAGGCCGCCGCCGGTACCGCGGAGCCGCGGTACGAGACGACCATCCAGGTGCCGGCCGATCATCCGGCCGGCACCTACTGGTACCACCCGCACCTGCACGGATCCACCGCCGAGCAGATCGTCGGAGGCATGGCCGGGGTGATCGTCGTCGAGGGCGACGTCGACGAGGTCCCGGAGATCAAGAAGGCCGCCGACGTCGTCGTATGCATCAACGAACTCAAATTCAAGGACGGCAAGGTCCCCGCATTCACCTCGGGCGGCTGGGTGGCCGGGATCCCCTCCACCTTCACCGTCAACGGCGCGGTCAACCCCACCCTCACGCTGCGCCCCGGCGAGGTCCAGCGGTGGCGGCTGGTCGCCGCGACCGCCTTCACCGCCCTGCGCCTCCAAGTGACCGGAGAGCGCGATAACCTGACGATGCATCAGATCGCTCAGGACGGCATCGCCTTCGACGCGCCTCGTGCGCTGAAGCTGCTGGACATGGCCATGGGCAACCGAGCCGACATCCTGATCCGAGGCGGCGCACCCGGCAGGTACGAACTGCGATCGGACATGGTGCCCGGCCCGCTGATGACGATCGTGGTGGCCGGGGAGCCCGTGGAACCACCCATGGAGCTGCCGGCCTCGCTGCCGCCGGGCAGGCCGTTCCTCGACGAGAAGGACATCACCGACCCCGGCGCGGACCGGGAAGTGGTCTTCCACGCCGACGGGCGCGCCTTCGCCGGGGCGTTCCCCAGCGCCTTCCGGATGCTGGGCACCAACGCCACCCCCGCGGCCGACCCCGACGGGGACCTCACCCGCGACCCGGCCTACGGCCTGTTCGACCCCCAGTACACCAACCACACCCTGCGCCTCGGCACCGTCGAACGATGGACCGTCCGAACCGACGAGACCGTGCCGGCGCACAGTCACCCCTTCCACCTGCACACCAACCACGTCCTGCTCACGCACAAGAACGGCAAGCGACTCGACCCGCCGGTCTGGCACGACACCATCGGTCTGACCGGCGGCAGACCCGGCGAGTCCGCCACCTTCCTGGTCAAGTACGAGGACTTCACCGGCCGCGCCTTCGCCCACTGCCACCAGCTCCAACATGAAGACCTCGGCATGATGCAGACCGTGGACTACGTCGCACCGGCGGAGTCCGCAGAGCGGGACCGGAGTCGCTGACCCCCTGTGGGCCCCACTCGCGCTCCGGGCCGGGTGCCCGGGGTCGCCCGGTGGTGGTTCGGGGGCCCTGACCGGCCCGTGAGATGCTCTCCACCATGATCGAGAGCGGGCGCAGCCGACGGGCGACGGCAGGCGTCGAGGCCCACGTCCGCGGCTTCTTCACCGGCCATGCGATCACGGTCGACGACTACGACCTGGGACCTGGGCGAAGGGAAGCGGTTCCGGACCTGAGGATCCTCACCATCAGCCCGGGACCACGCGCCGACAGCTGGGCCTACCTCACCGCCGGTTGCTGGTCCACGGCCGAGACGGACGGTCACGGCCTCGAATTCGTCCTCACCGCGCCCGTCCGCGACGAGCGCTTCGCTGATCTCCTGGCCATGATCGCGTACTACCACGCCGATCATCGCCTTGATCTCCAGCACAGCCTGCCGATCGGGGAGCCGTGGCTGCCCGGGTCGCACTGCGACCACCTGCTGATCAGCCTTCCCTACCTGCACGGCCCTGACCTGGAGTACTGTCCGTTGCCGGACGGCCGTGCCCGCATCCTCTGGGTTCTGCCTGTCACCGCAGCCGAGATGGCCTACCGCCGCGAACACGGCGACGAAGCCCTTGAACGACTCTTCGACGAGCACGCGATCGTCCCGACCGATCCAAGGCGTCCGTCCGTCGCCTGACCTCCGAGCCTCGCGGGCGTTACGGTCATCCGCCCTTCGGGCCGGGTCCGGCGTGCCGGATCGGAAATGGGTCCGTCCGCGGGCACGGTAGGAGGCCGGACCAGGGACGTCGGTGTCCCGCACATCGGGCCGGCCGCAGTCGCTGCGGCCGAGCAGGCGGGAGCACAGATGGCGTCGTGGCTTTCCCCGGCGGATGTGGATCAGGTCACCGGGTGCCTGGACCTGGCCGGGGTGGCGATCTGCGGTCTGCTGGGCGGGGCGGTGGCCCGGGCCCAGGGCCTGGACCTGTTCGGCTACCTCGCCGTGGGGACGGTGTCCGGGCTGGGCGGTGGCATCATCCGCGACACCCTGCTCCAGCGCGGCACCCCGGTGGCGCTCACCGACGCCGCCTATCTGCCGACGGCGATGGCCGGCGCGTTCCTGGCGTTCCTGTTCACCATCGGCGAGGCCCAGTGGAACCGGCTGTTCGCGTGGCTCGATGCCGCGGTCCTCAGCTTCTGGGCCATCGCCGGCACCCATAAGACCCTCGCCGCGGGACTGGCCTGGCCGGCCGCGATCCTGATCGGCACGGTGTCGGCCGTCGGCGGGGGAGCGGTACGCGACTTGCTGCTCAGCCGTGTACCTGCTGTCCTGGGAGGCAACGGCCTGTATGCCACCGTCGCGGCGGCCGTGTCCGGTGTGTACATCGTCTGCGCGCGGCTGGGTGCCCCCACGATCGGCATCGTCGTCGGCATCCTCGGCGGCATGGTGCTGAGACTGGTCGCCAACCACCGCGACTGGAGCCTGCCCGGCGGTCTGCCGCTGGAGCCCACGCGGGCACTGAGGCAGGTACGCGGCCGCACGAGCAGGCACCGCACCCGGGCCGCGCGCGAGCACACGAAGCAGGAGCCGCCGGATGACGAAAGCCGTTGAGAGCGTGCTGACCGGCCTGGACGCGATCCGCGACCAGGTGGAGGACTTCTACCGGGACCTGCACGCCCATCCCGAACTCGGACTGGCCGAGACCCGCACGTCCGCCCGCGTGGCCGAGCGGCTGCGGGCCTGGGGGTTCACCGTCACCGACGGCATCGGGGGAACCGGCGTGGTGGGCGTGCTGTCCCACGGCAGCGGACCCACCGTCCTGCTGCGCGCCGACATGGACGCCCTCCCGGTGCGGGAGGCCACCGGCCTTCCGTACGCCTCCACCGCCACCGCCACCGATCGGTCCGGCCGCGAGGTGCCGGTCATGCACGCCTGCGGACACGACGTGCACGTGTCCTGCCTGCTCGGATGCGCGCAGCTCATGGCGCAGGGCCGGCAGACCTGGCGGGGCACGCTGGTGGTGCTCTTCCAGCCGTCGGAGGAGAACGGCGACGGCGCCGACGCGATGGTCGAGGACGGCCTGACCGAGCGTGTTCCCCGCCCCGACGTGGCCTTCGCCCAGCACGTGCTGCCCTACCCGGCCGGATACGTCGGGGTGCGTCCGGGGCCGTTCCTCAGCGCGGCGGACAGCCTGCGCATCACCCTGCACGGGCGCGGCGCCCACGGCTCCATGCCCCAGTCCGCGATCGACCCGGTCGTCCTGGCCGCGCTGTGCGTCCTTCGGCTGCAGACCATCGTCTCCCGCGAGGTCGCGGCCACCGATCCGGCGGTGCTGACGGTCGGCAGCCTCCACGCCGGGTCCAGCCCGAACGTCATTCCCGACAGCGCCACCCTCGAACTGAACGTCCGCAGCTACAACGACGCCACCCGTGCCCGCATCCTCGACGCGATCCACCGGTGCGTGCGTGCCGAGGCCCAGGCGTCCGCGGCGCCGAGGGAACCCGACATCGAGACGCTGACCTCGTTCCCGCCCACGTCCAACGACGCCGAGACGGCGGCACGGCTCGACAAGGCCTTCCGCGCCCATTTCGGCGACGCTGCCGGCACCATCGCCCTGCAGACCGCCAGCGAGGACTTCAGCGAGATCCCCGACGCCTTCGGGACCCCGCTGTGCTACTGGGGCATCGGCGGGATCGATCCCGAGCAGTACGCCGAGGCAGAACGCAGCGGCACCGTCGACCAGGACATCCCCGTGAACCACTCACCCGCCTTCGCCCCCGTCGTCCAGCCCACCCTGGACACCGGCATCACAGCCCTGACCGTCGCCGCACTGGACTGGCTCGCCGACGACCAGGAGTGAGCGATGCCGGGCCAAGGGAGCGGAAGGAACGGTCGGACACTGCCCGGCACCGCCCCGGCGCCGTCGGCAGGAATGCCGTCGGCGTCATCGGACGGACCGTTCGGGGATCCTCGGAAGAACCTTCTCGGCGATGTCGAGGAGAGCGCTGTCGTCCGGGAGGGCTCCGGACGTGCTCCATACGGTGATGTCACAGTAGCCGCCTCGGTCTTCACGGTCCAGGGCCACGGTCAGCGTCCTGGCCAGGGGGCCTTGCCCGACCGGACCGCCGGATGCGCCGCTTCCGAGATCGATCTCGAACTTCATGGTGTGGTCCGATGAGAGGACGGCGGGCCGGCCGAGAACCGTCAGCGACTTGATGTCCGTCTCGTCCCCGAACTTCATCAGCTTCGCATACTGGTTCGTCGACATGTGGTTGTAAGTGACCGAGACATTCACGGTGTACGTGTCGAAGGTGATCTCGGCCTCCGGTTCGGGGACCTTTCCATCCGTCAGAGGAGCGGTGTTGTCGGTGCCTGAAGCGGTGTTCGCGGTCTCGCCGGGCGTGCCGAGGAGCTGGGCCAGGTCGGGCCGGTTGAGCGCGTTGCACAGCTCCTCACCGGTCACGGGCCGGGGCGTCTGCCGGTAGGACTTCGGCAGTGGCTCCGGTGACCCGTCCGAACACGAGGCGGGTTGCGCGGAGTCGACGTCGGACGGCATGAAGCGCGGGGCGACCCACAGGGCGGCCGCGAGTGCCCCGACCACGGCCACGGCCGCGACGGCCTGGCCCCATGGGTCGGGCTCCTTCGCCGCAGTGCTCGGGACGGGACGCAGCCCGGTTCCGACCTGGGCCTGGGAGCGGGAGGGGGTCTGAGGTCGGTCGGCAGCGTCGACTGCCGCCCCGTCTGCGGAGGTCGGCGAACTCGGGTCGCGCCGTGCGCGCAGGGCCCGGACCACCACGTGCACGCGTAATGCGGTGAGCACGAGAAACACCACGCCGAGACCGGCCGCGACCCGGTCGTGATCGTGGACGGCGAGATACATGATGCGTACGCCGAGAACGGACCCGACCGCGATGAGCAGGGGCTCGCGGACCCAGAACGGCAGAAGGCGAAGGAGGAATCCGAGCACCCGGTGATCTCACCAGGGCAAGATCACAACCGCCATGACGGAAGCCACAGTTCCGGGCAAGTGCAGGGATTACCGGTGCAGGAGAAGCCGAGCCGGCGATCCGAAATCGGCGATCGAGACGAACATGGACTTCCCGCTGATCAACGTGCACCGAAGGAGACGGCGACAGTGCTGGTCGATCTGATCGTCGAGAACGGGCGAATCCACACCGGTGACCCCCAGGAGCCCGTCGTGGACAGCCTGGCCGTCCTCGACGGGCGTGTGGCGGCCACGGGACACGAGGTGGACGGTCTCAAGGGCCGCCGGCGTGTGAACGCGCACCACCGTGTCGTTCTGCCGGGCTTCAACGACGCCCACGCCCACAGCGTCTGGTTCGGCACGCCCCTGTTCGAAACCGACCTCTCCCGAGTGGGATCCCTCGACGACGTGTACCGCACGATCGAGGAGCGCGCACAGAGCGCCGCGCCCGATGAAGGGACCATCGCGTGCGGGTACAACCCCGTCCTGCTGCACGGGGCCGTCCCCGACCGGGACGTCCTCGTCCGCGTCAGCGGCGGCCGTCCCGTCTGGATCAAGCACGCCTCCGGCCACTCCTGTCAGGTCAACGGCGAGGGCATGAGGCGTGCCGTCGGGCCCGACCGCAGCGCCTGGTCACACCGGGGACGCAGCCTCCTCGACGCGGGCCTGCCGCTCGGCTTCAGCTCCGACCGGCCCGTCGCCCCCGGCGCACCCCTTGCCGGGATCCAGGCCTTCGTGGAGCGCATCAGCGAAGAGGGCCTCTCCTGCGGCCCGGACGAGCGCCTCACCGTGGAAGAGGCGGTGCGGGCCGCCACCGAAGGCTCCAGCCAGACGGGACTCGATGCCCTCCGAGGAGTACCGCGTCAGCGGCCGAGACCACTGACGACGCGGAGCGAGCTCAGCCGGTGTCCAGGCCGTCGACCAGGCGGTCGAGGAACCGGGTGAAGGTGGCTTCGGGGGTGAGGGGGCGCCCGGGGGCGGAGAGGGCTTCGGCGAGTTCAGGGTGGCGGCCGTCCGCGGCGACAGCGGCGAGGTAACGGGCTTCGGCCGCGGCTCGGTCGGGGGACCGGGAGGCCGCGGCCTGCGCAATCTCATGTGCGACGTGTCCGGCCACGAAGGCGGTGAGTTGGGCGAAGATCTCCAGCTTCGCCGTGCCGTCCAGTCCGGTGGGCCGCAGGGCGGCGAGCGCGTGTTCCAGGAAGTCCAGGGTGTTGGGGCCGGGGACGCGGCGGGTGGACAGGGCGGCGGGCAGCCAGGGGTGGCGCAGCATGAGGGCGCGCTGGAGGTGGGCGACGGCCTTCAGGTCGGCGCGCCAGTCGCCGGTGAGCGTGCCCGTGGTCGGCAGTTCGCCGCTGACGTGGTCGACCATCAGGTTCAGCAGCGCCTCCTTGTCGGGGGCGTAGCTGTAGAGCGACATGACGCCGGCTCCGACCCGTGCGGCGACGTTCCGCATGGTGACCGCTTCAAAACCCTCCGTGTCCGCCAGGGCGACGGCCGCCTCGGTGATCACCTCTCGGCTGTAGGCGGGCTTGCGGCCTCTGCGGGGCTGGACAGAGGTCGGCCAGAGTTGCCGGGGGTCGACGCCCGGGGTGGCGGCCCCTTTGTCGCGGGACACGGTGCACGCTCCTTCCTTTGATCGCGGCGGCCCTTGCGGGTCTCAGTCAAGCATCCTCTATTCTCGTACAGTGTACGTAAATCAAGGAGGGGAACGATGGCATCGCGCGCACACGGATCCGCGCCGAGTTCGACCTGGGCACCGCCTTCCGGGAAGCCGCCCCGCGCCTCACGGATGATGAGGGCGTCGTGGCGCCGCCTCCCGGACAAGCTGCACGACGTCGGGTGGGAGCCGGGGCTGGTGGTGCCGGCCGCCGACGGCAGCCCGCTGATCACGGACCACTACTTCCCGCGCGCCGAGGGGGACTTCCCCACCCTCCTGGTGCGCTCGCCGTACGGCCGGGGCCTGCCGTGGTCCCCCATGTACGGCCTGCTCTTCGCCGAACAGGGCTTTCACGTGGTCCTGCAGAGCTGTCGCGGCACCGGCGGTTCGGGCGGGGTGTTCGACCTGTGGCGCAACGAGGCCGCCGACGGCCCGGCCACCGTGTCCTGGCTGCGCGGGCAACCCTGGTTCAACGGAACACTCGGGACCGTCGGCCCCAGTTACCTGGGCTACACGCAATGGGCCCTCGCCCTGGACCCACCGCCGGAACTCAAGGCGATGGTGGTGCAGGTGGGCCTGCACGATCCCTACGCCCTGTTCCACGCCCACGGTGCGCTGCGTCTGGAGACGGCCCTCGCCGTCGGCGTGGGCATGACGTACCAGCACCAGGGCATGGCAGCGTTCCTGAAGGCGACCCTGCGCCTGCGACGGCGCCTGCGTGACGTCACCACCGCGCAGCCGCTGCGCGGGGCGTACACGTCGGCACTCGGGGGCGAAGTGCCCTGGCTGGCCGACGTGTTGACACATCCGGACCCCCAGGACGCGTACTGGCGCGGCGCGTCGCTCGCGACGGCGGCGGAGCGGCTCGGCGTGCCCACGAGCCTGATCACCGGATGGCACGACCCGCTGGTCGACCAGACCTTCGAGCAGTACGACCGGCTGCGTCGGGCCGGCTGCGAGACCGCCCTGCTCGTCGGGCCCTGGACCCACACCTCCGCCCTGCAGCAGGGATGGCCCGAGGTGTTCGCCGAGAGCCTCGCCTGGCTGCGCGCCCACCTGTGCGCCGATCCCACCGGACTGCGTCCCACGAGGGTGCGCGTGCACATCGGCGGCGAGAACGCCTGGCGGAACCTCGACGACTGGCCGCCGGCCACGGCCGTCAGCCGGTGGTTCCCGACCGCGCAGGGACATCTCACCCGGCAGGCTCCCACGGACCGCGCACCACTGACGTCCCTCCGCTACGACCCGGGCGACCCCACCCCGTCGCTGGGCGGCCCTCTGCTCTCCCGTACCGCAGGTCCCCGCGACAACAGCGGCCTGGAGGCACGGGAGGACGTACTGACGTTCACCGGCCCCCCGCTGACCGAGCCCGTGGACATCCTCGGGCCGGTCTCGGCGCGCTTGAGCATCTCCACGGACACCGGCCATGCCGATGTCTTCAGCCGCCTGTGCGACGTGGACCCGCAAGGCCGCTCCGTCAACATCTGTGACGGGCTCGGCCGGCTGCGGACAGCCGGGCAGGAGCCGTCGCAGATCACCGTGCCGATGAGCTCGACCGCCCACCGCTTCGCCGTCGGCCACCGCATGCGCTGGCAGATCAGCGGAGGCGCCCATCCGCGCTTCGCCCGCAGTCCCGGCACCGGGCAGTCGCCGGTGGACGCCACCACCTTCACACCGGTACGCATCACGCTCCACGCGGACGCGGAGCTGACGCTCGCGATGCACGCGCGGAGCTCCGGGCTCGGCACGGCGGACGGCGATGGCGGCGGCGAGGCCACCTGTCGGCGGTGAGTGGCGACGCCGCGACGCTGGGGAGTGCCTGGTGCGGGATTCCCCAGCGTCGGGTGTACGTCCTGTCGGCGGGGTAGTCGGGGGTGACCGGGGCCCGGATCCGGGACGACCGATCGAGCACCTCTGCCGGAGGGCAGGTGCTGTGATGGGCACCGCAGGGGCGATCTCGCCGGGTCTGCGGGGAAGGTGGGGGCGGACCGCAGGGAGGCTGATGTGGCGCGTGATCGGATCGGGCTGTCCGACGTGCTGGCCGCGGCCGAGGCCGCCGCGCCGGTGGCTTCCCTCGATGTGGTGGCCCGCGATCTGCGTGAGCGGTTCGGCGCGGAGTACGCGTCGTTCCTGTTCGTCGACATCGTCGGCCGTCGCGTGGTGCGGGTCACCGAGGAGATGGATACCCAGCAGGGGCGGCGCGCCGACCAGATTCCCCTCGTCGGCAGCGTCTACGACGAGGTCCTCAGGACACAGCAGCTGGTGCAGGCTCCGGACGGCGGCCGGACGCAGCGGATCCTGGCCCCGGTCACCAACCGCGGCGACACCATCGGGGTCCTGGAGCTGTTCCTGCCCCGCGTCACGTCCGACGTCCTCCAGCAGGTGGAGGAGGCCGCTCACGCGCTGGCCTACATCCTGGTCACCGACCGCCGCTTCACCGACCTCTACCTCTGGGGCCAGCGCACCACGCCCATGACGTTGGCCGCCGAGATCCAGCGGCAGCTGCTGCCCTCCGCCCCTTCCTGCGAGGCGGCCGAGTTCGCCCTCGCCTGCGCCCTGGTCCCGGCCGACAGCGTCGCCGGGGACAGCTACGACTACACCCTCGACCACGACACCCTGCACCTGTCCGTCACCGACGCGATGGGCC
>NZ_JBSFIA010000056.1:0-42525 GCF_053597355.1 Streptomyces sp. NPDC001443 | reverse complement strand
GGGGCCTCGACTACATGAACTCCCGCTACGGCAGCCCCGCCCAGGCCTGGGACTTCTGGCAGACCCACCACTGGTACTAAACCCACCAGCGCCGGGCACACCCCGCCCACAGCAGGCACCACACGACACCGACCGCCGCCTCACACGAAGCGGCGGCCTTGTCGTATCCAGGGGCCGAAATCGAGCCCGAGCACTCACCCCGACCGGACCTCGTCCCCCGGGATCGGCTGAGTAAGGTTCACCGGGTTGCCGTCGGGGTCCTGGATGTGGGCGACGCGCTGTCCCCACGGCATGTCGTTGGGGCCGCCGCCGACCGAGCCGCCCAGCGCCTCCACCCGGCCGAGCGTCTCGTCGACGTCGTCGACACCGATGCTCAGCACAATCCGTGGCGCCGCCCCGGTATCCAGGTCCGTCCTGGCCACCAGCCCGAGGTCGGAGTCGCCGACGCGCAGGCCGACGTAGAAGACCGGTCCTTCCTCCGGCACCCGGAAGATCTGCTCGGCACCGAACAGTTTCGTGTAGAAGCCGAGCAGGACGTCGAGGTCGGCGGTCAGGATCACTGGCTGGACGGTGGACATGGCACTCCTGTCGAGAACGGTCGTGTCGCCGGGTGGACCGTGCGAGGGCGGTGGATTCATCGGTCCCCTCCCACCACAGAGATTCCACAATTTCGCTCCCTACGGTCCGCCGGTGGATGCCCGATCCCAGGAGGACACGTATTCATGCAAGGTCAACGACACCGCCGCCCGGTACGCGCCGCCGTGGGCGCGGGACTGGCCGCTCTGCTGCTCGGGGCGTGCACGACGTCCCCCGGAGCGCCGGCTCAGGACAACGGGCCCGCGACGAGCGCCGACAGCGGAGCCACCCGGGGCAAGCCCAACATCGTCTTCGTCCTCACCGACGATCTGGCGACGAACCTCATCCCGTACATGCCGCACGTCAGGCAACTCCAGAAGGACGGGATGTCGTTCAGCAACTACTACGTGACCGACTCCTTGTGCTGCCCCTCGCGCTCGTCCATCCTGACCGGTCGGTTCCCGCGCAACACCGGGGTGTTCACCAACAACGGCGCCGACGGCGGCTACCAGGCGTTCAACCGCAAGGGTGACGAGCGCAAGTGCTACGGACCGGCTATGCAGAAGGCCGGCTACCGCACCGGCTTCATGGGCAAATACCTCAACGGCTACCAGCCCGCCGACACCAACGGCACCGACCGGCCGTACGTGCCCCCGGGTTGGGACGAGTGGGACACCGCAGGCAACGGGTATCCCGAGTTCGACTACGACCTGAACGAGAACGGCAAGGTCGTCTCCTACGGGCACGATCCCGAGAACTACCTCACCGACGTGATGTCGCGGAAGGCGACGTCGTTCATCGACGCCTCGGCCGCGGCGAGACAGCCGTTCATGCTGGAGGTGGCGACCTTCGCGCCGCACGGCCCCGCCACACCCGCCCCGCGCGACGCCGGCTCCTTCCCGGACCTGAAGGCGCCGCGCACCGCCGCCTACGACACACCGCCCTCCCCGAAGCCGAAGTGGCAGGAGGCACTGAAGCCGCTGTCCGACCAGGAGAAGCGGTCGATCGACCGGCAGTTCGCCAAGCGGGTGCGCTCGGTGCAGGCGGTGGACGACATGATCGGGCGCCTGCGCGGTGAGCTGAAGGCCAAGGGCATCGCCGACGACACCTACCTCGTCTTCAGCTCCGACAACGGCTTCCACATGGGCGAGCACCGGCTGCGGCCGGGCAAGCAGACCGCGTACGACACCGACGTCCGGGTGCCCCTCGTGGTCGCCGGTCCCGGCGTAGCGGCAGGCGAGGAGACGTCACGGCCGGCGGAGAACATCGACCTCGGTCCGACGTTCCAGGACCTCGCCGGAGTCACCCCGGCCGCCGCGGTGGACGGCCTCAGCCTCGCCCCGATCCTCCACGGCGAGCAGGTGGACGACTGGCGCCAGGCCGCTCTGATCGAACACCACCGCCCCGGCTCCAAGGACGGCGACCCGGACGCGGCCCCCGACAACGGCGGCAACCCGCCCACCTACGAGGCGATCCGCACTCCGGACGCGCTGTGGGTGGAGTACGCGGACGGCGAACGCGAGTACTACGACGTCAGATCGGATCCCGACCAACTGCACAATCGCGCGTCGGCCCTCTCCCCGGGCCAACGCGACGGTCTGCACGCGACACTGACGGCCCTTCAGAAGTGTGTGGGATCCAAGGCCTGCACCACGGCATCCCGGCTCGGCAGATGAACCCGGCCGCCGGGGCTGAGCCCGTACGTCACCCGCCGTGCTCGCCGGTCCCTTCGGTCGGCGAGCACGGCGGGTATCGGGTCAGGTGATGCGGTGTCCTCCGTCGACGTGCAGCACGGTTCCGGTGATGAAGCCGTTGTGCATCACCGACGAGAAGGCCTGGGCGATGTCGTCGGGTGTGCCGACACGGCGGGCCGGCAACCGCCCGGCCAGCTCGGCGAAGGCCGCCTCCTTGTCCATGCCGAGCTGGTTCCAGATGGCGGTGTCCACCCAGCCGGGAGAGACCACGTTGACGCGCACCGGGGCCAGCTCGATCGCCAGCCCGTAAGCCAGCGAAGCGAGGGCGCCGTTGGCCGCGGCCATGATCGTGTTGGACCCGTTCGGCCGGTACGCGTTGATGCCCGAGGTGTACGTGATCGAGCCGGTGACCCGCCCGCTCGCGTACTTGCCGACCAGCCAGGCCCCCAGCAGCTTGGTGTCGACCACGGACCGGGCGGTCGCGGTGGCGATGTCGGCGGTCCGACCGTACACGCCGGTCGCGTCGGCCGCGGTGACCACGACGTGATCCACCCGCTCCACCTGGGCGAACAACGCGGCCACGTCCTCCTCCCGTCCCATGTCGGCCACGACAGTGCCGATCTTGCCGATCTTGCCGTGCCCGGAGCGCTCCAGTTGCGCCCGGGCCGTCGTCAGCCGGTCCGCGGTCCGGCCGACGATCGTCACATCCATGCCTTCGGCAAGCAGGGTCCGGGCCAGGGCAAGACCCATGCCGGAGCCGCCACCGATGATGATCGCGTCAGTCATGGTCCGAGGCTGCACCGCCGGACCGGTTCCGCGGCAGGCCGCGTGCTTCCTAGGTGCAGCACGGCCACCCAGGAGCGGGCCGACCGTGGGAAACTCGACGCCGTGAACGCGATGGCCAACTTCCTTCGAATCCGCCGCGGTCAGATCGGCCCGGCCGATGTCGGACTGCCCACCGGGCCGGGCGCCCGGCGCACACCCGGGCTGCGCCGCGAGGAACTGGCCGCGCTGGCCGGCGTGAGCGTGGACTACTACATCCGGATCGAGCAGGGCCGGGAGACCGCGCCGAGCGACGCGGTACTGAGCGCACTGGCCCGGGCGCTACGCCTCAGCGACGACGAGCACACCCATCTGCTCGGCCTTGCCGACCAGGTGGCCGGGCGGACACCGCGCCGTCGGGCCGCCGACCCGCGGCCGGCCGGCCCCGGCCTGCGGCTGCTGCTGGAGTCGGTCCGGCCCAGCCCGGCCTACGTACTCGACGACGTCAACGACGTACTGGCCGCCAATCCTGAAGGTTTTGCCCTGATGCCCGGGCTCGGCGACTGGCCGCCAGCGCAGCGCAACACGATCCGGTACACCTTCTTGCACGCGGCCGCGCGGACCCTGTTCGCCGACTGGGACCGGGTGGCCCGCAACAGCGTCGCGCACCTGCACACCGCCGAACTGAGCGCACCCGGGCGCACCGCCGCCCTTGTCGACGAACTGTCCTCGGCCAGCAGCGAGTTCGCCGCTCTGTGGCGTCGGCACGAAGTGTGGGTCAAGCGCGCGGGCGAGACCGCCTTCCGCCACCCGACGATCGGTCGGATCACCCTCGCCAACGAGGTGCTCACACCGGCCGGAGACGGTCAACGCCTGCTGATCTACCAGGCCCCGCGCGGGACGGCCGAACATGACGCCCTGGTACTGCTGGCCATGACCGCCGAGGACATGCCCAGCACCTGAACTCGCGGGACGGCGATGCGAACTGGCGGGACGCTGCGGCGTGATTCGCCTAGGAACCTGCCGCGGCACGCAGAGCGGCCGAAGCGGACCCCACGATCGCGTCGCCGTGACCGAAGCAGGCGACTTCCGCGTCCAGTCGGCTCAAGGCCCGGAAGGACTCCACCGCACGAGCCCGGTCCGTGTTGAACACACCGACCATGGTCTTGCCTTCCACGTTCGCCGCGGCGTCGCCCAGGAAGAGCACCCCGAAGGCAGGGAGATGGAACGCGATGCTGCCCGGGGTATGACCCGGCGCAGCCACCACGCGGGCCCCGCCACCGAAGGGAATCACATCTTGATCGGCGACCTCGTGGTCCACCGGCACCGGCGGTGCCGGTGGCAGCTTCGGCTTGCTCTCGAACAAGGCACGCTCCCAGTGCGGAGCATCGGCGAAGTCCGGTGGAGGGGGCGGCGACTCCCCACGGATCACCCCGGCGTCCAGGCGGTGCGCGAACACCTCGACCCCACCCCAAGCGGCGATCTCGGCGGCACCGCCGGCATGGTCCTCGTGAAAGTGGGTGAGCACAACTCGCCGCATATCCGCGGGCGTTGCACCGAGACTCAGGATGGCATCGGCCACTGCGCCACCAGCCCCGGCAAGGCCAGAGTCGATCAGCGTCAGCCCGTCCGCGTCACGCCACAGGTACGCCTGCCCGACCTCGAAGCGGAGCAGATGCAGTCGCGGCAACAACTCGACAATCTCCATACGGACAACGTAGGCACGTGCGGACGCCGAACACTCGCCGCTTAGCCTTCGGCAGAGGACGGCCGAAGGCGCCACGTACGACGCGTCGGCCGGGCGGCGCGGCAGCCGCTGCCGGGCAGGTCGCTGCACCGACCGTCGAGGTCTCCTACGACGGGGGCGTGACCTGGAAGCCGCTCACGGTGAAGACCGACGCGAAGGGGGCGCGTTCGGTGACCGTGAAGCACCCGGCGACGGCCGAGGCCGTGTCCTTCCGGGTAGATCCGAAGGACACGGGCGGCAACACCGTACGAGAGACCGTCATGGACGCCTGCCGGCTCGCACCGTGAGGTGAGCGCGCGACGGTGACCACCGCATGGCGCCGACAGCCCCTCCGGCCCGGCCTCGCACCCCGCGGGGCCGGGCCTGTGGGCGCCGCACCCCGAAGGCCGGGCGGTGCAGGTGCCGTCCGATCGGACGTCCACGGCACCCTGGCAACGTCGTTTTGCCGGACCGGCAACAGTACTGGCCGAGTCGCGGTCCCATGGGCGACGGTGGGCCGGTGACCGACAACATCGCAACAGAATCACCCCTGGCCGACATCCCCTCCCCTGCCGACGGATACCTCGGGGACCCGGCCGTACGGGCGGAGTGGGACAGTCGCTACTCCGACCGACACCAACTGTGGAGCGGGCAGCCCAACGGTGCGCTCGTGGCCGAGGTCGCCTGGCTCGCACCGGGGCGCGTGCTCGACGTCGGCTGCGGCGAGGGCGCGGACGCCGTCTGGCTCGCGCGGGACGGCTGGGACGTGACCGCACTGGAAGTCTCGGGCGTGGCGCTGGCTCGGGCGGAGGGGCACGCGCGGGACGCCGGCGTCACCGTTCGCTGGGTACACGCCGAACTCACCCGTTCGGCGCTTCCGCCGGCCTCCTTCGATCTGGTCTCCGCGCAGTACCCGGCCCTGCTGCGCACCCCCGACGCCGCGGCCGAGCGGGCGCTGCTCGCGGCCGTCGCGCCCGGCGGCGTCCTGCTGCTCGTCCATCACGCGGGGATGGAGAACCAGCAGGCCAACGAGAGCGGCTTCGACCCGGCCGACTACGTCTGGCCCTCGATGGTCGCCGATCTGCTCACCGACGACTGGCAGATCGAGGTCGACGAGCAGAGGCCACGCGTCGCCCCCGACGGCGGTGCCGGCGCGCATCACACCGACGACGTGGTGCTGCGCGCACGTCGGCTCCGCTGAGACTGCCGAGGCGGGTGAGGTCGTCACGTACGGCTCGATGCGGACGTCCGGGCCGGGGTCAGGGCGTGAGGTAGGAGTGGAAGACGTGCTCCGGGTCGTACGCGGCCTTCAGTCGCCGCAGTCGCTCCCAGCCGGCCGGGGTGTACGAGCGTCGCGCCCGGGAGGGAGCGGCGGTGAGGTCGGTCTCGGCGATGTAGTGGCCGGTTCCGTACGGCTCGACGATGTGCATGGTGTCCCGCAGCCAGCGGGTGTTCTCGGCGTCCGCGGCGGGGTCGTCCCAGATCGCGAAGGGGGCGAGATAGGTCTCGCCCAGGATCGAGAAGGCCATGCCCTCGGCGCGGGTGCGGTCGCGCGAGGCGGGCCACAGGGGCGCGAGGACCAGTGACTGCTCGGACGGGGCCGAGGCGACCTGGGCGGCGAGGGCGGGCAGCAGGGTCGTGTACCCGGTGTCCGACCACAGGGTGTCCACGGCGTTGCGGTGGCCCGGTTGCCAGGAACGGGACGCCGTTTCGTACAGGTCCTCGAAGGTCGTGGGCCGGTCGGCCTTCCGGTACAGGGCGCGGTCGGCCAGGGGGCAGTCCCGCAGCGGGTCCAGGCAGCGGGCGGCCTCCTGTGGCGTGCAGGCGAAGGCGGTGCCCGTGAAGGTGATCGTCTTGGGCCTCGGCGTCGCCGTCGTCACCTCCGGGGAGGCGGTCGCGAGCATGAAGGACGCCTCGACGTTCGCCGGGAGCCGCTCGGCGGCCGTGGTGGCCCAGCGGGTCACGGGCTCGACGTCGGTCAGCGGAAAGACGTACGAGGTCTCGGCGATCGCTGCCGGGGCGTCGTACAGCGACACCTGGAAGCGGGTGGCGACGCCGAAGAAGCCGGGTCCGGCGCCGCGTGCGGCCCAGAACAGGTCGGGGTTCTCAGTCTTGTCGCAGGTGAGGGTGGCGCCGTCGGCCGTGACCACCTCGACGGCGTGCACACTCGCGGCCGCCGGGCCGAGCGCGCCCGAGTTCCAGCCGAGGCCGCCGCCGAGCAGATAGCCGCCGAGGGCGACGGGGCCGCAGTGGCCGGCCGGGAAGGCGAGGCCGTACGGGCTGAGCGCGGCGACGAACTCACCTCCGCTCAGCGCGGGTTGGACGGCGGCGGTGCGCGAAGTCGGGTCGATCTCACATGAGTTGAGTGCGGAGAGGTCGATGAGCATGCCGTCGTCGCGCAGCGGTGAGCCGCACCAGCTGTGTCCGTGGGAGCGCAGAGCGATCCGGTGTCCCTCGGAGCGGGCCAGCCGGACGGCGGCCGGGACGTCGCGTTCGGAGGCGACACGAACGATCAGGTCGGGAAAGCGCTGCGGCTTGAGGCCGTTCCAGAGCATGGCCGACCGGACGTCGTGGTAGGCGGCGTCGCCGCGTCGGACGACGTCTCCCGCCATCTCTGCGATCTCTTCGCTCATGGCGGCCCCTCAGCCGCTTGTGAGCCCGAAGCCATGGATCGCGCGAGAACCCATGCCAGGTAGTTTAGTTCACCAGCCCAATACCAGACAAACATGGCAAAAGCATCACAGGCTTCCCCACTCCTGCCCCGCCCGGGCCAACTGCTCCCACACGGCCGTGAGAACCGGACCCGCCGGACCGTCCCGCCGGGACGCCAGGTACAGGGTGTTCAACGGTTCAACCACGGGCCGGTGCATCAGCACCACCTCACCCGCGGACAGCGCGGGGGCGACGAGGTAGCGGGGCAGGACGGAGATCCCCACGCCGGAGGCGACCGCGGCCAGCACGGCGCGCAGGTCCGGGACGACGACCGCGACCTGATTGGGTGGCCGCCGCCCGAACTCGGTGCGCCAGTACCGCCGGACGATGGGAAGGTCTTCCGAGTAGGCCACCAGCGGCAGATGGGAGAGCGCGGCGACCGGGTCGGCGGACAGTCGCTCCCGGTCGACGGCATGCGCCAGCACGGGCGGCCCCACGAGCAGGAACTCCTCGTCCACCAGCGTCGTCACCAGCAGATCCTCGCGCTGTGGGCGGATCGCGGAGACCACCAGGTCGAGCCTCGCGGCGGCCAGCTCCGACAGCAGTTCCCCGGCAAGCCCCAACGTCACCCGGATCCGCAGCCCCCGGGCGGACAGCGGCGCCAGGGCGGGAAGCACCTGAAGCGACATCAACTCGGCCGCGCCACCGAGCCGTACCGTTCCGTGCAGGGCACCCGGCTCCCGCGAGGGCTCGAGGGCGGTGCGCAGCCCGTCGACATGCGCGCCGACGCGGGCGGCCAGCGCCGCGGCGCGGGGCGTCGGCCGCGCTCCCTTGCTCGACCGTACGAACAGCGGCTCCCCCAGTTGCTCCTCGAGGCGTGCCAGCTGACCGGTGACCGCCGGCTGGCTGACCCCCAGCCGCGAGGCCGCCGCGGACAGGGAGCCGGTGCGGTAGATCTCGAGAAACGTCGCCAGCAGGTCCAGCCCGGGCAAGGCGTCTCCTCCCATCACAGAACTTATGGAGAGCACCGTTCTTCCGCATTCTATCGGCGGGTGCGGCTTGCCGACCGCGCCCGTGTCGCCCAGTACTGGTCGCGCACAGTCGCACGAGGAGCGCAACCCTGGTCCATCACATCCCTTATGGATGAAGTGCGGCATCCGGGCATGCCCGTGATGAATCCTGCCGTTGTCCTGATCGCCGGGGCACTCCGGGCCACGGCGCACGGTCACCACGTTCACCACGTGGTCCATTCACCACGTGGTCCATTCACCACGTTCACCACGTTCACCACGTGGTCGACAGAGAAGAGCAGGCATTCCATGTCGAAGATCCTGATGATCGTCTCGGCCGCCGACAGCTTGGAGCTCGCCGACGGATCCATCCACCCCACCGGCTTCTGGGCGGAAGAGGTCGCGGCCTCCCACCGGGCGCTGCTCGCCGCCGGTGCGCAGGTGGACATCGCCACCCCCGGGGCCGCGCGCCCCACGGTCGACGCGCTCAGCCTCGACGCCCGCGGCGGAGTGTCCGAGACCGACGCCCAGGAGTTCCGCGCCTACCTCGACGGCATCTCCGAGCGGCTCTCCCACCCGCTCGCGCTGTCGGAGGTGGAGGTGGCGGACTACGACGCGCTCTACATCCCCGGCGGTCACGCGCCCATGGCCGACCTCGCCCAGGACGCGGATCTCGGGCGGCTCCTCAAGGAGGCCGATGCCCGGGGCACCGTCATCGCCGCACTGTGCCACGGTGTCGCCGCCCTGCTCAGTGCCACGGCGCCGGACGGTGGCTTCGTGTTCGCCGGCCGCACCCTCACCGCGTTCTCCGACACGGAGGAGAACCAGGGAGGCCTGGGCGAGAACACCCCCTACTTCCTGGAGAGCCTGCTGCGCGAGCGCGGCGCCGTGGTCGAGACCGGGGCGCCGTGGAGCGACACCGTCGTCGTGGACGGCAACCTCGTCACCGGCCAGAACCCCCAGTCCAGCGTCACCACGGCCGAGGCCACGCTGAAGGCGCTCACCGGCCGCTGAGCCGTGCGGGGGCGGGTGCGCCCACAGCGTGGCGAGGCATCGACCGGCCTCACCGCCACGGCTGAACGTACCCGCCCCGACACCTCGACCTGACGTTCAGGCTCCGGCCTGCAGTCGGAGGCCCGCCAGCGTCAGTTCCAGGGCGGAGCGGAACTGGTCGACGTCGTCGTGGCCGTCGAACTCGTCGACGATCTCGTGCACGAACGGGAACTCCGCGGGGTCGAGCTCCCGCCAGTTCCGGGCGAAGCGGCCAAGGTACTCCTCGCGACTCACGGCGCCGTCGAGGATCTCCTCGGGCGGCTCCTGCCCCATGTCGACGGCGGTACCTACGACGACGCCCACGATCGCGGACACGGCGTGGAAGCGCTGCTGCGCGGTGAGATCCAGGCGAAGGGTCTGCCGGCCGAGCTTCTCGTACAGGCGCAGGGAGTTGCCCTGGACATCGGTGTTGCGCATGAAGTAGGCGCCCAGCCAGGGCCGGTGCACGATCGCGTCGAACAGCGTCACGGCCATCGCGCGCAGGTCGTCGATCGGGTCGTCGCTGCCCGGAAGGTCTTCGATGTCGGCCAGGATCGCGCCCACCACATGGTCGGTCGCGCGGTCGAGCAGCTCCTCCTTGCTCGCCACGTACCAGTAGATGCTGGCGACGCCACCACCGAGGCGCTGAGCGAGCGCCCGGAAGGTCAGTGCCGGCGCCCCGGCCTCGTCGAGCAGGGCCACCGCCTCGGTGAGCACGGACTCCATCGAGTGCGAAGCCCGTCGACGACCTCCGCCCGAGCGGCTTTGCAGGCGTGTCATGGCTCCCTTTCCACCGTTCTTGCATCGAACCGAACGCTGTTCTATCGTATCGCATCGTACGTTGTTCGATAACCGTACGTCGTTCGATGAAGAGGACTGATCGCCATGACCGCCGCCACGCTCCAAACCACCGCATCACGCACCTATCCCTCCCTACGCGCGGCATGGATTCCCATGGCTGCCCTCTGCCTGGCCTTCTTCGTCGAGATGGTCGACAACACGCTGCTGTCGATCGCGCTGCCCACGATCGGCCGTGACCTCGGCGGCGGGACGACCGCGCTGCAATGGGTCACCGGGGCTTATTCGCTGACCTTCGGCGGGCTGCTGCTCACCGCCGGGTCGATGGCCGACCGGCTCGGCCGCCGTCGGGTGCTGCTGGCCGGACTCGCCATGTTCGGCTCGGTGAGCCTGTGTGTCGTCCTCGTCTCCACGACGGGCGAGCTCATAGCCCTGCGGGCAGTGCTCGGCATCGCCGCCGCGGCGATGGCCCCGATCACGAACTCACTGGTCTTCCGCCTGTTCGACGACGCGGCCCTGCGGATGCGCGCCATGACGGTGATGATCGTCGTGGGCATGTCCGGCTTCGTCCTCGGACCGCTGCTGGGTGGCACCGCGCTGGCCCATGTGGGATGGGAGTGGCTGCTGGTCGTCAACGCCCCGATCGCGCTGATCGCGTGCATCGGTGTCCGGCTCGGCGTGCCGGCCGACCGGCCGGAGGACCTGACCAAGGACGCGCTCGACATCCCGGGCGCCGTGCTGAGCGTCAGCGCCATCGGGCTCGCCTGCTACTCGCTGACCAGCGGTGTCGAGCACGGCTGGCTCTCCACGGCCACCCTCGCGTCGATCGCCGGCGCCGTCGTGGCCGCGATCGGGTTCATCTGGCACGAGCGCCGCAGCGCGGCACCCATGCTGGATCTGCGCCTCTTCTCGAACGGCACCGTCCGTGGCGCCGCCCTCGCCCAGATCGGCACGTCCATCGCGATGGCCAGCGTGATGTTCGGGCTGATCCTCCACTTCCAGTACGCCTACGGATGGAGCCCCGTGCGGGCCGGCCTGGCGAACCTGCCGATCATCGTGACAATGCTCGCCGCGACCCCCCTGTCCGAGTGGCTCGCGCGCCGGTTCGGCCACCGCATCGCCTGCCTGGTGGGCGCGGCCTGCCTGGCCGGCTCGCTGGCGGGTCTCGCCTGGGGCGTGGACCACGGGTACGCCGCCATCGCCGTCTGCATGGTGTTCATGACCGTGGGACTGCGCACCGTGATGACGATCTGCGCGGTCGCACTCGTCGACGCGATGCCGAGCAACCGCACCTCCATCGCCGCCGCCCTCAACGACACCGCGCAGGAGGTCGGCTCCAGCGTCGGCACCGCGGTCGTCGGCACCCTGATCGCCGCGCTGGTCACCACCCAGCTCCCCGCCGGCACCTGGAGCGGCGACCTCGTCGCGTCGTTCTTCCACGGGGAACGGATCACCTACGCCCTGCTCGCGGTCGTCGTCGGCCTGATCGCGGCCGGCGGCGCGCTGAGCCTGACCGACTCCCACAGCGTCGAGGAGCACCCGGTCGAGGAGTCCGTCTGACGGCAGGGCCCGACGACCTCGTACAACGGTGGCGGAGTCGGCCCGGATCACGTAGATCCGGGCCGCCTCCGCCTCCGCCTCCGCTTTCGCCTCCGCTTTCGCCTTCGCTTTCGCTTTCGCCGCCTGCGACGCTGGGCGCGTCCTCCGGAGCTCTTAGGGTGCCCCCGTGAATATTGATGATCTTCAGTGGCAGTCGACCCACCTCGGCGGTGTACTGCCGCGGCTCGTGGACGAGATCCTGGAACGCGGCGGCCTCGAAACTCTGGTGGAGGCGGCGCGTGAGCGCGAGGACTGGTTCTGCGCCGTGGGTGCGGTACGGGGACTGTGCGCAGAAGGGGAGTTCGAGCGGGCCTGGTCGGTCGTCGAGCCGTTCGCGGCATCGGGCTGGCAGCCGGCCGTGCGGACAGGAACCGATGTCCTCGTACGGTGCAACCGTGTCGAAGAGGCGCTGAAGCTCGCGCGCCCCGGCGGGCGGAGGCAGGAGAGCGCCGAGGCGTGGCGTGACTACGCCGAGGCGCTGGTCCGGGCCGGGCGGCCGGACGAGGCGATCGAGGTGCTGAGCCCGTACCTGCGGAAGAGGCGGGCGCTGCGGGGGCTGGTGGAGATGACCGAGGGGCAGGGGTGCGACGAGCGGGTGCTTGAGGTGCTCGACCCGCTCGCCGAGGAGTTCCGGCGTGACTCGACGCAGCGTGGCGATCTTGACCTGTGGGCGGTCCTACCCGCACAGGCCCGGGTCCTGGAACGGTCCGGCCGCGTCGACGAGGCGATCCGGCTGCTCGGCGCGGACGTGGCCGCGCGCCGGTACGGACCGGAGAACACCGTCGAGTTCTACGTCGAGCTGCTGGCCCGGCACGGTCGGGTCGAGGACCTGCGCGACCTCGCCACCGGCAGCCGCCAGTACGCCGCCGCGAGTCCGTACGTGAAGGTACTGGAGAGCCTGGGCCGAGCCGGAGAGGCGGAGGCGTACCTGCGCGACTGCATGGCAGGCGGGCATCCGGGCCGGTCCGAGAGCATCCTGATGGCTCTGCTCATCCGCCAGGGTCGCTTCGACGACGCCATCGAGGCAGTGGAGCACACGTTCGACAAGGACTACGACGGAAACCTTCTCCAGACGGCCATCATCCTGCTCGCCGAACAGGGCCGACACGACAAGGCGATCGAAATCACTGAAGGACGCAGCCCCGAGTACCTCGCGGACAACGAGGCGTACTGGCTGCGGTCCAATCGGTGGTGGCTGATGGGCGAGGCGGGACGCGCCGGGGAAGCGATCGCACAGGTCGAGGCGCTGCCGGCCGACGAGGTCGACGACCGCGAGCTGACCATCACCGGGCTCCTCGCGCAGGACGGCCGCGTCGAGGAGGCGATCGCGCTCCTGCGCCAACTGCCCGGCACACGGGCCGCAACCGATCTGGCCGAACTGCTGATCCGGCAGAACCGCTTCGCCGAAGCCGTCGCCGTGATCCCCGACGTGGCCGCCCAACGCGAGGAGGAGGAGAAGGAGATGGCTGCATCCAGGAGCAAGGGCGGGTGGGGCGGCGACCCATGTTCAGCCCCGAATACCGCGCCCTTGGAATGACGCCCGTCCGAGCAGCTTCGCCAACCGTCACCCCGGCGACTGAGCAAGGGTCGTCGCGACGGACCGCTTGCGAAGTCCTTCGGCCGAGTACGCCATTTCCACGGACGTGCCGACCGGACCGGCGCCGCCCTTCGACGCCCCGGCGAAGTTGTCCCCGAAGGCCCGGCGACTGGGTTCGGCCGGTGTCGGTGCGGTCCGGTCGGGGGTGGTCAGAGGGTGAGGAAGGCGGTGGTGAGGACGGCCGCGTACCAGTACTCGAAGCAGCGGTAGGTGCGGTGGTCGTAGGCGGGGGTGCGGTGGTTGAGGACGCGCCGGGCGATCGTCCAGCACAGGGCCGCGGTGGCTGCTTCGGCACACCACGTGGCCGGGGTGGCGGCGCGGACGAGGAGGAAGTGGTCGACGAGCGGGAGGAGGGCGAAGCCGGCCGAGAGGCAGCGGCGGGTGAGGGTTTCGCCGAAGGCGAGGGGGAAGGTGGCTCGGAGTGCGGCGGCGTCGCCGTGGAGGTCGCGCAGGTCCTGGGCGGGGATGAGCAGGAAGACCACGACGGCGAGGACGAGCATCCACCGCCAGGCGTCGGCGGTGAGGGGGGCGGTCATTTGCCAGGCGGCGCCGAGCATGGGCAGGACGCCGAAGCCGATGACGGCGTTCTTGACGAGCCAGTGCCGGGAGCCGCCGAGGTTGTGCAGCAGGGTCATGGCCTGCCAGAGCAGCGCCCACCGCCACACCCCCAGCGCCCAGCCGAGGAGCGGGAACGCGGCGAAGGTGACGGCGGTGCGCACCAGTGCGCCGCGGGTGGTGACCGACCGCTTCGCCAGGGGACGGAAGGGCTTGTTGAGGCGGTCCTCGCGCAGACCGGCAAGCTGGTTGGTCAGGCAGAAGGTGTAGAGGTAGAGCCAGAAGTACAGGGCCGATACCAGCGCGGTCACGGCGAGGCGGCCCGGTGGCTGGTGGTGCTTGACGGCGATGGCGAGGGCGAAGACCACACCGGGGTAGAGGCCGGCCCAGGGGTCGTTCTTGATGAACTGCCAGCTCAGCCACGGCTCACGCACCACGACCCGGACGACGGCCCGGACTGCGGGCAGCGGGCGGGGCGCCGGGGCCGGGGAAGGTGGTGCGGCGGTGGTGGCGATGCGGTTGCTCGGCGGGCCTGCCATGGCGGACAGCCTCCCTGGGGGTCAGGCCGGGCGGCCCGCGGTGCGGCCGTCGCCGTCGCCGGGGGCCGGGCGGGCTTCGAGGCGCAGGCGGAGGTCGCGGGGGATGCAGGCCGCGGACAGGACGGTCTTCGCGGGGCGGTCGGTGAGGGCCGTGAACTTCCACGAGCCGATCAGCAGGGCGAGGATGATCGTGGCTTCCTGGAGGGCGAAGCGGTCGCCGATGCAGCGGCGCGGACCGGATCCGAAAGGGATGAAGGAGTCGCGGTCCGGGAGCTGTTCGGTCCACCGGTCGGGGTCGAAGTCACGGGGCCTGGGGTGGATGCGAGGGTTCCAGTGGACCGCGTACTGGCTCAGCGCGATCGTGGTACCGGCCGGCAGACGCGTTTCGCCGAGCGTGGTGTCCTCGGTGACGGTACGGGTGACGAGCCAGGTGATCGAGTGCAGCCGAAGCGCCTCGGTGACGACCTGGGTGAGGTAGGTCAGCTCGGACAGGTCGGCCGCGCGCGGCGGCCTGCCGGCCAGGACCTGGACGACGTGGGCGTGGAGCCGGTCCTGGATGTCGGGGTGGCGGGCCAGCTCGTACAGGACCCATGACAGCAGTCCGGCCGTGGTCTCCGTGCCGGCGATGAAGAACGTGACGACCTGGTCGGCGACTTCCCCGTCGGACAGCGCCCCCGGCCCGTCCTCCCGATCGTCGGGCTCCCCGGCCAGGAGGAGGGCGGAGAGCAGGTCCTGGTGGTCGGTGCCGTCTGCGCGGTGGGCGGCGATGACATCGGCGACCGCCTGTCGCAGGCGGGCCCGGGCGCGCTGGAAGCGGCGGTTGCCCGGGGTCGGCGTACGGTCGAAAGGAGCTGGGACGAGCATGCGGCGCATCGCGCCGGACATGATCGTCTCGGCGTCCTCACCGATCTGACGGGTCATGGGTTCCGGCAGGCGGCTGCTGAACATCGTGGTGGCCAAGGCCCGGTTGGTGATGGCGAGCATGGTCCGGTTGACGTCGACGGCCTCCCCGTCGGTCCAGGCCGCGGTCGTCTCGTACGCGGCGGACGTGACCGCTGCCGCGTAGTCGGGCAGCCGCGCGGGCCGGAAGGCCGGCTGGCACAGCCGGCGCTGTCTGCGGTGTCGACCGTGCGGGCAGGTCGCCAGTCCGTTCCCGACCGCTTCCCTGGCCCGGTCGAAGAACGGGCCGCCCTTGTCGAAGGTGCGGTCGTCCCGCAGTACCTCTTGGACGAGGCCGGGTTCGCAGACCAGGACCATGGTGTGCGGTCCGAGCCGCAGCCGCACGAGATCACCGTGGCGGGGCAGCGAGGCGATGAACCCCGGCCGGTCGCGCAGCAGCGCCACCGTGTGCCCGAGCAGCGGCAGGTGCCGAGGAGCCGGCGGAACGGTGTCGAGATCCTTGCCCATGCCAGGCCCCCCCTCCGGATCGTGGGCATGTCTTCCCCCGACCGGAACGGGAGAACCGCCCCTCCGTACGGCGCGCGGGGGCACGGGGGCGCGCCAATCACTCCGTGCCCCTCGGCAAGGCAGGTGCCGCTGCCGTCAGCGGTGCTCCGGTAGCGGGTCGGCGAAGTGCCAGCCCTCGGCGAGCAAGTTGTCCACCGCCGCCACGGCGGTGCGCAGCCGCTGCTCGGGGCTGCCGGTGACCAGCAGGTACCGGCGGCCCGTGCGCTCCAGTTCCGCTCGGAACCGTCCGGTCATCCACGGGCGCAGGTGCGGGCCGTCGCGCAGTCCGTCGTCCTCGAAGGGCACGCCCTCGTGGTCGGTGAGCAGGTACAGGTGGCGCGGGGTGCGGGCGGCGACGGCCGCCACCTCGGGGCTGGGCGCGCCGAGGTAGCGCTCGTGCCAGATCGTGGTGGCGAAGGAGTCGGTGTCGCAGACGAGCACCGGGGAGCCGGCGCGGGCCGCCCGCTGTTCGTCGGCGTCCTGGCGGCGGGCGATGAGGGGGAACTCCTCGGAGGTGAACTCGACTTCCGTCCAGTCGGCTCCGGGGTCGGCGGCGCGCAGGGCGGTGAGCCTCTCCTCGCTGTACGTGCGTCCGTACTCGGGCACCCACCCGGTGTCCGTCCAGATGCCGCCGCGTGCGCGGTAGTGGGTGGCCAGGGCCCGGGAGAGGGTGGTGGTGCCGGTGGACTCGGCGCCGAGGACGACCACGCGCCGGGCGAGGGCGGCGCGCACGCCGGGGCCGAGGTACGTCCAGCAGCCCACCGGGTCCTTGCGCACGGCCGTGCCCGAGACGGGGTACGTGGTGCGGTCGAGGTCCACGAGGACCTCGGCCGCGCCGAACCGCCTGGCCAGCTCGGTGCCGTACGACTCGGAGGTGAACACGGCGTCCACCGGGTCCGGGACTGCTGTGCGGAAGACCGCCATGTGGGCGTCCCACACCGCGGGGTCGTGCAGGTCGACCGGGTGGTCGTCGACGGCGCCGACGACCTCGGCCTCCGGGTGGGCCTCGCGCATCCAGGTCACCCGGTCGGCGAGCGGCACCGACTCCACGGAGGCCGCGCAGACCAGGACGGTCAGCCGGTCGCACTGCGCGAGGGCGGTGCGGACGAGGTGGTGGTGACCGGCGTGCGGCGGATAGAACTTGCCGAGCACCAGGCCGTGCCGGTACGGGCGGGCGGCGGCGCTCACGCGGTCACCGCCGTGGCGGTGCGGGGGTCGGCGGCGAGGGTGCGCCGCCAGCCGAGGAGGCCGGCCACACACAGGGCGAGGAAACCGACGTACAGCAGCGAGGTCAGGTACAGGCCCTTGTAGGCGTAGAGCGGGATGTACACCAGGTCGGCGGCGATCCACAGCCACCAGGACTCCAGCAGCTTGCGGCACTGGCCATAGGTGGCGGTCAGGGAGAGTGCGGTGGTCAGCGCGTCCCAGAAGGGAACGGTGGAGTCGGTGGCCCGGTCCAGCAGGAGGGTGAGGGCGGCGGTGCCCAGCACTCCGGCGGCGGCGAGCCAGGCCCATTCGGCCCCCGTGGTGCGGCACACCGGCAGGGTGTCGCCGGTGGCCGGTCCGGCGCCGCGGGCCCAGGTCCACCAGCCGTAGGCGGCCAGTGCGATGAAGACGACCTGGAGACCGGCGTCGGCGTACAGGCCGGTCTGGAGGAAGAGCACGACGAAGAAGACGTTGTTGGCTATGCCGACGGGCCAGTTGGCGATGTGCTGCCGTGCCACCAGCCAGACGCAGAGGGCGCCGGTGGCGAAGCCGAGCGCTTCGGTCCAGCTGAGGTTCCAGTTCACGAGCGACTCCTTAATAGTCATCTCGACTATAAACACGGTGGTGGAAGGAGGGCAAGGCCGGCGGAGGGAGGGCGAGGGAAAAGCCTGCGGGACACCGACGGCCAGGTCAGCGGCCCCATTCCCTTCCGGGAATTGCCGGTCTCCCCCGCGCGTCGCACGATCTGGTCCCAAGTGACCTGCCCGGCAAGGAGATTCACGTGATCGAGATCGACCCGCAGCACCTGGCCGACCGCTACATGACCCGATGGACACTGGCCGACGCCGCCGAACGACGTGCGGCCATCGAGCGGTTGTGGGCCGAGGACGGCAGACACGTCCTTCACCCACCGGCGGGGATCAGGCAGCTTGCCTCGGAACTCGGCTTCGCGCACAGCACGTTGGAGGCTCAGGGGTACGACGCCATCGAGGCCCGGGTGACGCGAAGCTACGAACAGTTCGTCGAGAAGGAGGGGTTCACCTTCCGATCCCGCGCCGACGCGGTACGCCTCGACGACGTGGTCAAGTTCGGCTGGCAGACGGTCTCCACCGAGACCGGCGACGTCCTCGGGGGCGGCCTGGTCATGCTCGTACTCGACGACCACGGACGGATCAAGACCGACTACATGTTCCCGGGCGGCTGATCCGCGACGGCAGCGACGCCCGCCGGCCCGGCCGCGACGCCCTCCGGTCCGGGGGCCGCAAGCCTCGACCCGGCGGCAGCCGCGAGTGCCTCGGCTGTCGCCGCGTCGGCCGGCAGGAACGCCTCCAGCTTCAGCTCGGCGAGTGTCACGTCGACGGCGGTGGCGAAGGTGGTCACGGTCGTCATCAGGCGCAGCTCACCGTACGAGGACATCAGGCGGAGCGGGACGGCGAAACCGAGCAGCCCGGCGGACGGGTCCGACTCGGGGACGTACGAGCTGAGTTCGGCACGCAACTCCTCCAGGTGGCCGAGGCGGACCAGGATGTGGCGGGCCCATTCGTCGAGATTGCGGATGCGGGGAGCCAGCCCCTCGGGATGCAGGGCGAGCCGGTAGATGTTCGTGCCCGGGCCGACCAGCTCGGGCGCCGCTCCCTCGGTGATCAGGTCGAACGCGGTGTTCGCGGCGATCAGACCGCCGCCGTGGTCCACCACCAGCGCCGGATACGGCAGGTGCCCGCGCAGGATGTGGTCGATCGCCGTGCGCACGGGCGCCAGCGCGGGGTCGTCGAGTGAGCTCTCGGGGTAGGCGGGTGCGTACCCCGCTGCCAGCAGCAGTTCGTTGCGCTCCCGCAGCGGCAGTTCCAGCGACTCGGCCAGGCGCACGACCATGCTGCGGCCGGGGACGGACCTGCCGGACTCGATGAAGCTGAGATGGCGCTGGGTGGTGCCCGCCCGCAGCGCCAGGTCGAGCTGGCTGAGATGACGGCGGGTGCGGCGTTCGCGAAGCGCACGGGGGAAGTTCACCGGCCCGTTGTACCGGCGGCGGAGGGCTCCGGGCCATTCCCCGCAGGGAATTGTCGCCGGTCGCACCCGACGTGAACATCGCCTCCATGGACATCGGTGTACTTCTTCCGACCTCAACCGCCCAGTGGGGCACGGCCGACGACCCGCGCGAGCTGGTCGCCTTCGGCCGACAGGCCGAACGCCTGGGCCTCTCCTCGCTCTTCGTCAACGACTCCCTGATCAGCCCGCGCATCGAGGCACTCACGATGCTGGCCGCGCTCGCTCCGGCGACCGAGGCCGTGACGCTGGGTACGGCCGCGCTGATGCCGTTCCTGCGGCGGCCGGTCCAGGCCGCGCAGTCACTGGCGTCGATCGACCTGCTGTCCGGTGGCCGGCTCACCGTGACCGTCGGCGCGGGGTTCCCCGGCCGTTTCGGGCGGCCCCTCTACGCGCTGTCCGAACTGCCGTGGCAAGGGCGCTTCGCCCGCCTGGACGAGACCGTCGCACTGTGGCGGGCGCTGTGGGACGGTGCCGGGTCCTTCCACGGCGAGATCCTCCGCTTCGACGACATCCCGCCCACGACCAGGCCGTACCGGGCCGGCGGCCCGCCCGTCTGGCTCGGCGGCGCGACCCCCGCGGCGCTGGCCCGCACCGGCCGGTCGTACGACGGATGGCTGCCCTACCCGCCCGACCCCGCCGACTACGCGTCCGGCCTTCGTCAGGTCCGTCGGACGGCCGTCGACGCCGGGCGGGCGGCCGAGGACATCACCCCCGCGCTGTTCGTCTCGGTACGGATCGACGACGACGCCGAGAGCGGACGGCGGGCGCTGGACGCCTACGCGCGGGCCACGTACGGCATGCCGCCGGCGGAGCTGGAACGGATCCAGGCCGTGGTCACCGGCTCCGCCGACCACGTACTCAAGGGCCTGAACCGGTACGCCGCCGCGGGCGCCCGGCACATCGTCGTCCGGCTCGCCGCCCTGGACCTGCGCTCCCAGCGCGACCAACTCGAACGGCTCGCGGACCTGATCCCCGCTGTCCGCAAGACAGCAGGTCACGCCGCTGAACCCGGGTGAACGGGCGGCAGCACCGGCCGGTCGCGCCGCCGGGGACGGCTTCCGCGCCGAGTCGGCGCCCCGCTCGTCCGGCCGAGCGCGGGGACGCCGCCGACGGGCTTCATGGTTGCTTCATGCGCCGTCTCCAAGGTCCGACTCCATGAGCGAAGTGCTGGCGGTCGATGCCGCCGAACCAACAAAGAATTTCGGCTCGTTGACCGCGGTGGACCAGATCTCCATCAAGGTCGCCGAGGGCGAGGTCCATGGTCTTCCCGGCCCGAACGGCGCGGGCAAGACGACGTTTCTCCGGATGCTGCTCGGACTGATCCGCCCCGACAGCGGCACCCTGGAGGTCTTCGGGCGCTCGTGGGACAAGTACGGTGTCGCCGTGCTCGACGGCGTGGCCGGGTTCATCGAGAGCCCGAAGTTCCATCCCGGTCTCAGCGGTCGACGGAACCTGGAACTCCTCGCCGGACTCGACGGCGGTGCGGCACCCGGCCGGATCGACGAGGTCCTCGACATCGTGGACCTCACCGACCGCATGCGGGACAAGGTGAGCGGCTACTCCTTCGATATGCGCCAGCGTCTCGGCGTCGCCGCGTCCCTCGTCCGCGACCCGAAGCTCCTCGTCCTGGACGAGCCCGCCAACGGACTCGACCCGGCCGGTATCCGCGACATGCGAGCCCTGGTCAAGCGCCTCGCCGACAGCGGTCTGACCGTACTGCTGAGCAGTCACGACATGGGCGAGGTCGAGCAGATCTGCGACGACGTCACCGTCATGCGCCGCGGAACGGTCGCCTACCACGGCTCGATCGCCGCGCTGCGCGAACAGGCACCCGTCCAGGCCCACCGCATCTCCACCACCGACGACACCGCCGCCGAGGCGCTCGTCCGGGCCTGCGGTCTCGAGGTCGCCCGCACCGACGACGGCCTCGCCGTACGGGGACCGCAGGAGGACATCGACGCCCTGATCGTCGACATCGTCAAGGCCGGGATCGCCCTGCGCGCCCTGAGTCTCGACGAGACCCCCTCGGAAGCGCTGTTCTTCATGCTCACCGAGCCCGCGCCGGATGCGCAGACCCCTTCTACGGCCCGCTCACCTCCGGCCTGGCGGTCAGCGTCGGCTGGACCGCCGTATGCCTGGCATTGGCCTACTTCTCGCTGCGCCGCAGCGACATCACCGGAGGCTGAACCGTGATCCGCACCCGACTTCTCGTACGCGGCCCGGTTCTCGCGGCGGCGATCGCCGCCGTGGCCGTGTCCACCGCAGCCGGTACACCCGACATCACCAGAGCCCGCGTGGAGCAGGCGCCGGCCCCCAGGTTCGCGAACCTGTACGTCCAGCAGGCGGCCATACTCGGGATCCCCGGTATCACCGCCTCCGGAGTGGACGCCTCGGCGTCCTGCGACCGCGGCGGCCCCAAGGTCGCCGACGTCGGCCCCGGCACCGACTGGATCTGCATGGTCTCCTTCAACGACGACGACCATCAGGTGCAGATCGGCAAGTTCGAAGTGCAGATCAGGGCCGACTCCACGTACGTCGCCGGCGGCCCGTCCAAGATCATCGGGTTGGCGACCATCACCGACAAGAAGACCCAGAAGGACGTGCCCAACCCGGTGTTCGAGTTCGACGGCACCCTGGACCCGGACCAGTCGTAGCCGCCCGGACCCGAACGACTGGGGTGTGACCCCGGTGCGAGTGCACCGGGGTTCCCGGTTTCGTGTGCACCACCGGCTCGGTACGTCCAAGCGAGAGGGCACCGTCATGACCGTCACGCGTCCCGTGGTCTTCATCCACGGACTCTGGCTGCACAGCAGCTCCTGGCAGCCGTGGATCGACCTGTTCGCCGAGCAGGGCTACAGCCCGTCCGCCCCCGGATGGCCCGGCGACCCCGACACCGTCGAGGAGGCTCGCCAGAACCCCGAGAGCATCGCCGGCCACGGCATCGACGACGTGGTCGAGCACTACGCGGCCCTGATCGCGGACCTGCCCGAGCGACCCGTCCTGATCGGCCACTCGTTCGGCGGGATGATCGCGCAGAAGCTGCTCGGCCAGGACCGCGCCGCCGCGGCGGTCGCGATCGACGCCGCGCAGATCAAGGGCGTACTGCCGCTGCCGCTGTCCGCGCTGCGGGCGACGTTCCCGGTCTTCAGGAACCCGGCCAACAAGCACCGGTCGGTCTCCCTGACCGCGGAGCAGTTCCGGTTCGCGTTCGGCAATGCCGTCGAGGAGGAGGAATCGACGGCGCTGTACGAGCGCTGGACCATCCCGGCGCCGGGCAAGCCGCTGTACGAGGCCGCCTCCGCCAACTTCGACCCTCACTCGCCGGCGAAGGTCGCCACGGACAACAGTGGACGGGGTCCGCTGCTGCTCGTCTCCGGCGGCAAGGACCACACGGTGCCCGAGACGGTCACCCGGGCCACCCTCAAGCAGTACCGGCACTCCGAGGCCGTCACCGACATCATCGGCTTCCCCGACCGGGGGCACTCCCTGACGATCGACGGAGGCTGGCGCGAGGTCGCCGACACCGTACTCACCTGGCTGCGGCAGCAGAATCTGGAGCCCGGTCGCTGAGCTCCCGGCCGCCCCGGGCCGTCGGAACGACGGCGGGCGAGGCGATGGCCGCCCTCGGACTGCGCCGCCGCCGGCGGGCCCGGGCCGAGGCCCGCGTCCGCACCGCCCTGGACCGGCTCCACGCCCTCCCGAACCCCGGCTGACCAGCCGTACGACCGCTGATCGAGGCATGGCCCGTCGACGCCCCAGAGCCGCGGGCCATGCCTCCCTGCCGGGCGATCTGTGCCTGTCGGGTGCCGTCGCGTCCCCGGCTCTACTCCTGGACGAGGGCGTAGACGGCCCGTTGAGGGTCGGTCTTGACGATGAGCCCGTCCGCGCACAGGTCGCGCAGGATCTCCCGGACCCGTTTCTCCGCTGCCCGTCGGTCCTCCCACGTGTGGCCGTGGTCCCCCAGAGCCTTGATGGCACGCCGCGGATCCCAGGTGCCGCCGAGGGCGCGAATCGCCTGGGCGAGGACATGCCGGTCGAGGTGATCCTTCTTGCGGTGGTTGGCGATGCCGGCAGGGGCGCCGCTGTAGTTGCAGTCGGCGCACTTCTCCCACGAGCAGTCCGGATCGGTGACGGCGGCGTGGCGGACGGAATGGTGCGAGCCGAAGCCGTGGGCGTGGAGCAGCTGAGCGACAGACCCGTCGTACTTGAGGGCCATGAGCGCCGCTTCGGCGATCTTGTCGTGGCCGGCGGCGAAGAACTTGCCCAGGCCGACGTCCTTCCCGCAGCCGCACCAGCACTTGCCGGTCGGGATGAGGCGAGGCTTCTCATTGCTTGGCATGAACCCAAGGTGTCGATCCTTGGATTGAAGCCAAGAGGTAGATCCGAAGATGCCACGCGCTGTCCTGAGGTATCGGCGCACGTGACGTGCGGGCACGAGGACTCCGGCCCGAGGTCCAGGGCGAGTGCACGATCAGGACGACGCCGGTGCGCATTGGGGAAAGACAGCCGCCGCCCGACTGCCCAGGGTGCAAGCTGTCACAGGCCGACAAACAGGCCCCGATCCGGGAGGGTCGCCCGTGTCGTCGTACGCCGCATCGCACGGCAAGGCCCCATGGGAGCGGTCCCGAGCGGTCCCGCAAGGCGGAACAGCCCGCGACGCACCGCGTGCGAGCGGCAGAACCGACCGTCGCGACCCGGCCGTTCGCCACCGACCGCCCCGACCCTGCCGCCACGACCCCCACGTGACGCCCGCCCGGTCCTCGGGCGCGCCCGCGCCTGAGCCGGTCACAACGCCACGAAAGGGTTTCCCATGGTGTGGTCCGACGTTCCCCCTGCGCCCGGGCCGCCGATGGTCGGCCGGCTCGCGGAGCGTGAGGCGATCGGAAGGCTGCTCGCATCGGTCCGTGACGGCTTCAGCGCCGTCCTGGTGCTCAACGGCGACGCGGGCGTCGGCAAATCCCGGCTGCTGCGCTACGCGGCCGAGTCCGCCCAGGACCTGACGGTCGTCAGGCTGGTCGGTGTGGAGACCGAGACCCGGCTGAGCCACGGAGCCCTGCACCGGCTCCTGCGCCCCTACCTGGGCCGGCTGCCGACCCTGCCGCAGCGCCAATGCGACGCCCTGAACGCGGCGTTCGGGCTCACCGACGCTCCCCCGTCCGACCGCCATCTGGTCGGGCTGGCCGCGCTGACGCTGCTCTCGGACGCGGCCACGGCGGCGCCGATGCTCTGCCTGGTCGACGATGTGCAGTGGCTGGACCGCGAGTCGGCGGAGACCCTGGCGTTCGTGGGCCGGCGCCTGTACGCGGACTGCCTCGGGCTGCTGTTCGCCGGGCGTGAGGGCACCGGCGACCCCGATGTCTTCGGCGACCTGCCCACGCTCCGGCTGGAGGGGCTCGCCGGCCACGAGGCCAGGGCCCTGCTGAGCGCCGGGGTGACCGGGCACCTGAACCGGGCGGTCGCCGAGCAGCTCGTCGCCGGCACCGGAGGCAACCCGCTCGCGCTCCTGGAACTGGCGGTGAACCTGGGCGCGGAACAGCTGGCCGGGGTCGCCCCGCTGCCGGAGCCGCTGCCGGTCAACCGGCAGCTGGAGGAACACTTCCGGCGCACGGCGGCGCTGCTGCCCGCCGACACCCAGACCCTGCTGCTGCTCATGGCCATGACGCCGACGGACGACCTGGCGGCGCTGTGGCGCGCCGCGGGCGCTCTGGGGCTGTCGATCCGGTCCGCCGCACCCGCCGTCGCCGCGGGGATACTCCACCGCGGCACCACCGCCGAATTCCGCCATCCGCTGATCCGTTCCGCGGTCCACTCGGCCGCGGCCGCCGACGAACTGCGCAGGGTCCAGGCGGCACTCGCCGCCACGAGCGCCCCCGAGCGCCGGGCCTGGCATCTGGCGGAAGCGTCCGACGGCCCTGACGACAGCGTGGCCGAGGAGCTCGAAGCCGCCTCGGAACTGGCCCAGGCCCGTGGCGGATACTCCGAACAGGCCCTGGTCCTCACGCGGGCGGCGGAGCTGACCGCGCACCCCGGCAAGCGGGCCGAGCGGTATCTCGACGCGGCAGCGGCACACCTGACGTCCGGCAATCTGGCGGCGGTCCAGGCGCTGCTCGAACTCGCCACTCCGCGCCTGAGCGGACCGGCGGCCCGGGTTCGGGCCACTCGGCTGCGGGCGTCCGTCGAGATGCTCCGCGCGCGCCCGCGCGATGTGCCCGCGATGCTGCTGGACGCGGTGGCCGAACTCACCACCACCGATCCGGCGGCCCGCTGGGACCTGCTGCGCGAGGCGATGCAGGCCGCGATCATCGGCGGTCGGATGATCACCGGGACGACGCCCCACGAAGTGGCGAAGGCCGCTGCCGACGCCTGGCACGAAGCGGAGCTGCCGGCCGGGAGCCCCGATCCGCTGATGGCGGCGCTGGCGCGCTCGATCGCCCATGGCTACGCGGCGGGAGCCCCGGCCCTGGTCGAGGCCCTTGCGCGCTTGCGCGCCGCCGACGAGTTGCACGAACAGGACGCGTTCAGCGTCATGGTCAGCATCGCGGGCGACGAGGTGTGGGACATCGAGGCCAAGCGGGAGATCCTGGAGAAGCTGGTGGCGGCGGGCCGCGCCCGCGGGGCGCTGTACGGGCTCAGTCTGGCCCTGCTCGCCCTCGCCAAGGTGGAGATCTGGAACGGCCGGTTCGCCGCCGCCGAAAGCTGCTTCATCGAGTCGGACGACTACATGAACGCGACGGGGTACTTCGGGTCGGGAGACTTCCACAAGGCCCTGCTGTACGCCTGGACCGGCCGGGAAGCGGAACTGCGGGCAGCGGTCGCAGCGATGCGCGCGATGTCCGACAGTCACGGGACGGGGGTGACGTACCGGTGGGCCGGCCAGGCCCTGAGCATCTTCGAGATCGGTCGCCGGCACTACCGGGAAGCACTCGACGTCCAGCTCGCCATGTTCGCCGACCACCCCGTGACCCTGGGCGACATCAATCTCGCCGGAATGGTCGAGGCCGCACTGCGGGCCGGTGCTCCCGAGGCCGCCGTCATGGCCATGGAACGCATGGAGGAGCGCGCTTCGTTGGCCGCGACCCCGTGGGCGCTGGGACTGCTCGCCCGCTGCCGAGCACTGATGGCCGAGGGCGACGAGGCCGAGCGGCTGTACCAGGAGTCGATCGCGCGGCTGGAGAAGGTCCCGGTGGCGGTGGACCTGGCGTGGTCGCGCCTGCTGTTCGGCGAGTGGCTGCGCCGTCGCAGGCGTCGTGCCGACGCCAGGGTCCAACTCCGGTCGGCGTTCGAGTCCTTCGAGTCCTGGGGAGCCGTGCCGTTCGCCGAGCGGGCCAAGGCGGAACTGCTGGCCACCGGGGAGACGGCACGCAGACGAACGGCCGACACCCGGTTCGACCTCACCCCGCAGGAACGTCATGTGGCGTTACTGGCCGCGTCGGGGCTGACCAACGCGGAGATCGCCGGTCAGCTGTTCGTCACCACCTCGACCGTCGAGTTCCATATGAGCAGAGTGTTCCGCAAGCTCGGCATCACATCGCGCAGGCAGATCGAGCGCAGGCTGGGTGAGACCGATGCGACCGGCTGACCACGTGCCGCCGGCCGTTCATGACGGCAGCCGCACCCGTCGGCCACCGTGCCATGCGCCCTTCCGGCGGGAACGCGCTTCGCTCGCGCGGGAGTTCACCCCTGCTCCGGCCACGGGCCGGAAGGCGACGCACACGGCGTCTCGGTCGAGACGCGAAGGCGACGCGTCATGCGCCCCGGCCCGGTGCCAGGTGCCGGCCCGTCGGACGTCATGCCCGGCAGGGCCCCGAACGCGGGTCGCCCCGGCACTGCCACCCGCCCCTGAGGGGGTGTCGGCGTGAGCGCACCGGAGGATCGTGGTCGTGGCGCGGCACGGCCGGTGGGGCAGGCCCTGGCGGGCCGGCGCCTTCCGCTGTCGCGCCGGCTGGGGCGGTCGGTGGGCTATCTGGCAGGCACGGTGGTACCGACGGCGCTCGCGGTGCCGCTGGGCGCGCTGGGCGTGCCGACCGTGCTCCTGGTGGGGTGGCTCCAGAACCGGTCGTCCGGGGAAGTCACGGCCTGGCTGCCCGCGGTGGCCGTGACCGCACTCGCCACGGCGGCGCTGACGGTGGTCGTCGGGCCGCTGGTGGCCGTACCGCTGGGACGCCTGGAACGTCACCGGCTGCGGCTGGTGGACGCCCGTCCCGCGTTGTCCGGGCACCGCCCGCTCTCCGGCCGCGGGCCACTGTCCTGGTTGCGCGACCGCTGCGGCGAGTCGGCCACCTGGCTCGAGGTGTCGTACGGCCTGCTGCTGCTCACCGTGGTCCCGGCGGTGCTGGGCACGGTGTTCACCCTGATGCTGCTCGTCGGGACCGCGATCGTCGGTCCGGTCCTGCTGTGGTCCGCCGACGGCTCCGTCTCGCTCGGCGTCGTCACCCTCACCTCCGCCGGTCCGGCCATCCCGTTCTCCCTGGTGGGCCTGGCACTGGTGCCCTGGACACCCCGGCTGCTGTGCGCCCTGGCGGCGGCCCAGGGATCGCTGGCCCGCGCACTGCTGTCGAAGCGGCCCGAGCACCGCTGGCGGACCGAGCTGGTCGAGGTGACGCGTTCGCGTGCCCGGCTGGTCGACGGGTTCGAGGCGGAGCGGCGCCGCATCGAACGCGACCTGCACGACGGGACGCAGCAGCGCCTGGTCGGTCTGACCCTGCGGCTCGGCATCGCCCGCCTCGACCTGCCGCCCGACTCGCCGGCCGCCGCCGCCGTCGCCGACGCGCACGAGCAGGCCAAGCAGCTGATGGCCGAGTTGCGTGAACTGGTGCGCGGCATCTACCCGCGCGTCCTCACCGACCTCGGGCTGCGCGCCGCGCTGCGGGAGCTCGCACAGCGTTGCAGCGTGCCCGTCGCCCTTGAGTGTGCGCTGAGCGGCCGGCCCGCGACCCAGGTGGAGTCGGCGGCCTACTTCTCGGTGTCCGAGGCGCTGACCAACGTCGACAGGCACAGTGGGGCCACCAGGGCCTTCGTGACCGTGCAGCGGCAGGGCGACACCCTGCGTCTGGAGATACGCGACGACGGCACCGGCGGAGCCGATCCCGCCGCGGGGAGCGGTCTTGCCGGTCTCGCCGACCGGATCGCCGCGGTGGACGGCAGAATGTGGCTGTCCAGTCCCGAGGGCGGGCCCACCGTCGTACGAGTGGAGTTGCCGTGGCATTACCGCCCGTCGTCCGCGTAGTCCTGGCCGAGGACGGTGTCCTGCTGCGGGAGGGGCTGCGGGATCTCCTCACCCGGTTCCGGTTCGAGGTCGTCGACGCGGTCGGGGACGCCACGGCGCTTGCGCGGGCGGTGTCCGAGCACCGGCCCGGCCTGGTGGTGACCGACATCCGGATGCCGCCGGACTTCACCGACGACGGCCTGCGGACCGTCGTCAGGGCGCGCCGACGACACCCGGAACTGCCCGTCGTCGCGCTCAGTCAGTACGTGCGCCAGGAGTACGCGGCCCAGTTGCTCGGCTCCGGTGACGGCAGCCGGGTGGGCTATCTGCTGAAGGACCGGATCGTCGACGTCGCGGAGTTCGCCGGTGTCCTGCGCCGGGTGGTCGACGGGGGCACCGTGATCGATCCCGACGTGGTGCGCGAGCTGATGCGGCAGCGCGGCGACCCGCTGGACCGGCTGTCGCCACGCGAGCTGGAGGTCCTGGGGCTGATCGCCGAGGGCCGCTCCAACGCGTCCGTCGCCGAGGCCATCGTGGTGACGGAGGGAGCCGTGAGCAAGCACGTACGGAGCATCTTCGCCAAGCTCGACCTGCCACCGACGGCCGACGTCAACCGCCGGGTGCTCGCCGTGCTGGCGTATCTGGACCGGGGCCGACCCGCCTGAGAACCGTCGGGAGCCGACCCGCCCGACAAGCGGCCGCGGCCGCACCCCGCGGCGCTGCCGCCACCCGGACGGGGCTGGGCGGACACCCGCGGGTAGAGCTACCTCCACCCCGCCTCGGGTACCTGGCTGGTGTCTTTCCCGCTCCCGGCTCCAGCGCCCTTGAGGCTGTCCTCGGCCCCGTGCTGCACTGCCGGACATGGCGAAGCGGAACGACCTGCCCACGGCTGTGTCCGGGCCGGCGGCGGTCGAGTTGAGGAACGTCGTGAAGACCTACGGAAAGCGCGCCAGGGTGCGCGCCTTGGACTCGGTGACTCTCGGTTTCCCCGACGGATCCTGGACCGCGGTGATGGGCCCCTCGGGATCGGGCAAGTCGACGCTGCTGCACTGCGCGGCCGGCCTGGAGAGCGTGGACGAGGGGCAGGTGTTCCTCGAGGGCGAGGACATCACCCACGCGTCGGAAAGAGCCCTGACCGACCTGCGGCGGGGCCGGATCGGGTTCGTCTTCCAGAACTTCAACATGGTCGCGTCACTGACCGCGGAGCAGAACGTCGCCCTGCCGTCGAAGCTCTCCGGCGCGCGGGTCTCCCGACCCGACGTACGGCGTGTTCTGACCGGGGTGGGACTGGGCGACCGAGCGAGGCACCGGCCCTCCGAGCTCTCCGGCGGCCAGCAGCAACGCGTCGCCGTGGCCCGGGCGATGGTGACCCGCCCGGCGGTCCTGTTCGCCGACGAGCCGACCGGAGCCCTGGACTCCAGGACCGCGCGCGCCGTCCTCGACCTCATGCGCGGCATGACGGACTCCGGGCAGAGCATCGTGATGGTCACCCACGACCCGGTCGCCGCGGCCCGTGCCGACCGGGTCGTCTTCCTGTCCGACGGACAGGTCGTGGACCACGCCGTACGGCCCTCGGCGCGTGCCGTCGCCGACCGGCTCGCACGGCTGGAGGGCTGAGTCCTGTTCGGCCTGTCGCTCCGTACCTTCCGCGACCGGTGGCCGCTCTTCCTCGGCGCCATGGTGAGTGTGGCGATGGGCGTGGCGCTGATGGAGTCCTCCCTGACCATCACGGTGGCCGCGGCCGAGGGTCCGGTGCCCCACGGCCTGTCGGCCCTGGCCACCGCTCGGTTGCGCGACCGCTACGACGCCGCCGCGACGGTGATGGCGATGTCCGCCGTCCTCTCGGCGTTCCTCGCGATCTTCATCGTCGGTGCCACGTTCGCCTTCACCGTGGCACAGCGGCGACGTGAACTGGCCCTGCTCCGACTGGTGGGCGCACGGCGCGGTCAGGTGTACCGGCTGCTTCTCGGTGAGGCCGTACTGCTCGGGGTCGCCGGCTCCGCGGCCGGGGTGCCGCTCGGTCTGCCCGCGGTGGACCTTCAGACCGGGCTGCTCGCCGAGGTGGACTTCCTGCCCGCGGGGTTCTCCGCCCGGCTGGTGCCCTGGACCGTCGTCGTGGCCGTCGGCGCAGGACTGCTGGTCGCGCTGACGGGGGTGCTCTCGGCGTCCCGGCGCGCGGCACGGGTGCGTCCGCTGGAGGCGCTGCGGGAGGACGACTCCGCGACCCGGGTCATGACCCTCTCCCGCTGGTTCTACGGGCTTGTCCTGCTGGCCGGTGCGATCGCTCTGCTGGCCGCCACCCCGTTCGCGGGGCTCGGGCCGGCCCTCGCGCTGTCGCTGGGACTCGCGATCGTGGGGGGCGTGGCGCTGAGCCTGCTGAGCCCGCTGCTGGTTCCGCTGGTCGGCCTGCTGATCGGGACGGCATTGCGTCGCGGCACCCTCGGCACCGTCGCCGAGGCCAACGTGCGGCGGTCGGTCCGGAGCAGCGCCACCACCGCCGCACCGCTCGTCGTACTCGTCGCCCTGCTGCTCGGTCTGTCCTGCACCATGTCCGCCGTCGCGCGGGCCACCGGCATCCAGCAGGAGCAGCTCACCGACGGCGACCTGGTCGTCGAGACCACCGGGGCGAACGCGGACGAGGTCGCCTCGGTCCCGGGAGTTGCCGTGGCGTCCCCGGAGATCACGGTGCCGACCGTGCTGTCCATGCGGGTGGTGACCACCAACACCGGCAGCCGCAAGACGGTGACGGCCACCTGGAGCGCGGGCATCGTCGCGGTGGACCCGGAGAAGTTCCTGCGCACCCACCGCTACCGGCCGGTGCACGGCAGCCTGTCCTCGCTCAGGGGTGCGACCTTCGCGGCGAGCGAGGACGGACAGCACCGCTTCGCACCGGGCCGCTTCGCGACAGCCGACCTGGGAAACCGCACGATCCGGCTCCGACTGGTCGCCGTCCTGCCCGAACTGCTCTCCACCAGCGAGCAGTTCCTGGTGCCCCGTGACGCGCTGCCCGCCTCCCTGCTGGCCTCGGCGCCCGCCCAGGTCGTCGTCAAGCTGACCCCGGGCACCGACCCGGCGCGGGTGGCCGCGACGGTCCGGCGACGCGGCATCGGGACGGCCACCACGATCGCCGACTGGGCCGCGTCCCGGTCGGCCGCGCAGCAGCAGACCGACGTCGGACTCCTGGCGATCCTGATGGGTCTGTCCGGCCTCTACGCGGTGATCGCCGTCGTCAACGCGGTGGTCATGGCAGGGAGCGAGCGCCGGCGCGAGTTCGCCGCGCTGCGCCTGACCGGTCTGACCCGAGGGCAGCTGGTACGGATGACCTTGCTGGAGTCCCTCACGATCACGGCCGTCGGCCTGCTCCTCGGCGGACTGGTCGTGACCGGCACGGTGACGGGCATCGCCGCCGCCACCGCCCGCACCCTCGGCACGCACGTCGTCGCCGTACCGGCCGCGCTGACCGCCGTCGTGGCCCTCGGCTCCCTGCTCGTCATCGCCTTCACGAGCGCGATGGTGACGCTGTCGGCCACGCGCGAGGCACCCGTACGCGTCGCCGCCGCCCGCGAGTAGACCTCACCGATGGCCGTATCCGAACGGTGCGCGGTCGAGGTGACCGACTCTTCCGGAGGCATATTCGCCGGAGTTCCCTGCTCCTGGCCTTGCGCTGGTCATGCCATGGCCCTTATAACCGTCCCTGCAACATCGGTGGGGATGGCTGGAAAAGGCAGTTGCCGCCGGCCAGGGGGATCCTCAGCTCCGCCGGGACCGGACCGCAGCGTACGCAGACCCACGGAGACCCGAGGACATGACCGACAACGCCTTTCGCGATGCCATGACCCGTCTTGCCGTCGACCCGGCCTTCAGGGCCGGACTCGACGGTGACACCGAGGAGGTGGCCCGAAGACTCGGTCTGACCCCCGCGCAGGTCGGCGAGCTCCGCGCCCTGCGCGTCGAGTCCGGCTCCGTCGAGGGACCGGCCGCACTCGACCCGCGGTTGTCCAAGTCGTCCCTGTTCTTCGGGAGCGCCGCACACGCGCTGGCCCACCATGACGTTCCGCATGTCCCGGTCGACCATGTGTCGGCGGATCAGACCTCCGTCGAGCACACGACCGACCTGCCGCTTCCCGCCGACGGCCACGCGGGCACGGACGGCTTCGACGTCTCCGCCACCGGCGCCCAGAGCCTGCTCGGCGGTGCGCTGGCCCAGAATTCGCCGGTCGACGTAAACGGCGGATCCGGTGAGTTCGGCGCCGCCGGGGGGTTCGGAAGCTTCGGGCACGAGGCCGGGTCGGACCTCGGCGGGCTCGGAGGTCATGCCGGTGGGGGTCCCGACGGCGGCTTGGGCGACTTCGGCGGGTTCGGTGACGGGGGCTTCGGTACGGGTGGTGCCGACGGCGGGTCCGGTGACGGTGGCTTCGGTGCCGGTGGTGCCGACGGCGGGTTCGGCGGTGGCTTCGGCGGTGGCTTCGGTGGCGAGGGCGGCGGCGGGTTCGGCGGTGGCTCCGGTGACGGGGGTACCGGATCCGGAGGCGGCCTCGGCGGGTTCGGTGGCCTCGGCGGTCACGGCGGTGGCGAGGGCGGCGGCGACGTCGGTCACTTCGGACACGGCGGTATCTACGACCGCGGTGACGGCGGCGATGGTGGTGGGGACAGCGGCGGCGGTGAGGGCGGCGGCGACAGCGGCGGTGGCGGCGGCGACCAGGAGAACACCGGACGCCGGCCCGGCGGCGGTGAAGGCGGCGGCAGCGGCGGCGGTGAAGGCGGCGGCTCCGGTGGCGGTGAGGGCGGTGGCGGCAGCGGTGACGGTGGCTCCGGTCACGGCGGTGACGGTGGCGGTGACGGCGGGGGTTCCGGCGGCGAAGGCGGGGGCGGCGAAGAGGGCGGCGGTCACGGTCACGACGGCGGCTCCGGCGGCGGGGAACCCGGCGGCGAAGGCGGCAGTGGCGGCGGCGACCAGGAGAACACCGGTCGGCGCCCCGGCGGCGGCGGAGAACCCGGCGGCGGCGACGGCAACGGCGGCGGCAGCCAGGAGAACACCGGTCGGCGCCCCGGCAGCGGCGGAGAACCCGGCGGCGACGGCGAGGGCGGTCGCGGTGGCCGCGCGGGCCTGGCCGACGGCACCGAGCGCATGCGCGGCGGCGTGAGCGCCCCCGGTCTCGGCAACATCTCCACCCACCTCTCCCCCTCCGCACCCGACACCGACGGCGGCTTCACCGACGGAACGTTCATCAGCGGATCCGGCGCGGGCTGAGCCGACGCATGCTCTGCCACGTCTGCCGCGTCCATGTGCGGCGCGACTTCCCGTACTGCCTGCACTGCGGCACACTCCGCCGCGGCGCGGCACCGGCGTCGTACGCCGCGCCTCAGCTGCGCGGCCTCGACGACCCCGCCCTGCTCGTCCCGCTCACCGGCCCGGTCACCACGCTGGGCCGGGGCTCGGACAGCGACGTCGTCCTGTCCGACGCCAGCGTCTCGCGCCGTCACGCCCGGATCGTGCGCACCGAGTCCGGCTTCCGGATCGAGGACCTGGACTCGTTCAACGGAACGGCCGTCGCGGGCGTCGATCTGCACGGCGGCACCGCCCGACTCGCCGACGGCACCGAGCTGTCCGTCGGCGACGTACGCCTGGTGTTCGAGCAGCCCCGCGACGCCCACATCGGTCAGCGCACCCAGGTCGTCGGCACCCAGCTCACCCAACTCCCCATCGCAGCACAGGAAGAGGCGGCTGCCGAGGCGAACGGCCCGCTCACCGCGCGACCCCGCCGCCGCTCCGGCTGGGCGCTCAAGCAGCTGCCCACCGACCGCGGCGAGGCCCGCTGGGTGCTCAACAGCACCCGCACCGGCAGGTATCTGGAGCTGGACGAGCGCGAGGTCTTCCTCTGGCACGCCGTCGACGGCGAGAACACCGTACGGGACCTGCTGTTCGCGTATGCCGACCGCTTCGGCGAACTCGCCCTGCCGCGCATCGAGGCCGCGCTCGCCGCGTTCGCGGACGCGGGACTGCTGCGAGGTCTGCCCGGCCGCCCCGAGCAGGTGGAGCGGACCGGCTGGCGGCGCGTGGGACACGCCGTGTACCGGGCGCTGCTGAAGCTGGAGGTCTCGGTCCCCGGCCTCGACCGCGCCGTCGCCCGCCTCTACCAGGCCTTCGGCTGGCGGTTCTTCACCCGGACCGGCGTGACGCTGGTCTGGCTGTCGGTGATCGGCGGGCTTGCCGCGTTCTTCGCCGCGCAGGGGCGCCAGCGCCTGCTGGACTTCGGCGGCGCGGGCGTCCGGGGCCCGGTGCTGCTCGCCGCCGGCTACATATCCGCCCTCGTCGTCCACGAGTTGACGCACGCCCTGGCCGTGAAGTCGTACGGCCGCAAGGTCAGGCGCGGCGGCTTCCTGCTCATGATGGGCATGCCGTTCGCGTTCGTGGACACCAGCGACATGTGGTTCGGCACCCGCCGGTCACGCGTCGTCGTCGCGCTGTCCGGGCCGCTGTCGACGGCGGCGCTGGCCGGCTGGTGTGCGGCCGGGGCGGCCTTCCTGCCCTCTGGCGCGGCCTCGGCCGTCCTCTTCCAACTGGCCTTCGGGCTGTACCTGAACACGCTCTACAACTTCAACCCGCTGATGCCGCTGGACGGTTACCAGGCCCTCACCGACGCGCTGCGGGTGCCGCGGCTGCGCGAGGAGGCGAGCGCGTACTTCCGCAAGGGGCTCTGGCAGGACCTGCGCGCGGGCGTCCGGCCCGGGCCGCGGCAGGCGGGCATGGCCGCGTACGGACTCGCGGTCGTCGTCGGCACGTACGGCTTCCTCGTCCTCGCCCTGCTGGCCTGGCGCTCCCGGATCGGCGACCTGCTGGACGGGTGGCTGTCCCCGGCGTGGACCACGGCGATCGAGGTCGTCGTGGTCGCCCTGGTGGCCTTCCCGGTGTGGTCGGCGCCGGTGCGGTGGCTGGCCCGCCGGGTACGGCGCCGACGTGACGCGCGGGGTACGGCACCGGCTCAGGCGACGGGCGCGGCCGTGGAGGGGACGGCATGAACGAGGCCACCCGCAGACCCGGCCCCTGGGCCGTCCCCGGTTACGCGGAGGTGCGTACGCTCGGCGAGGGCGGCGGCGGGCGGGTCGTACTGGCCCGGCACACCGCGACCGGGATACCCGTGGCGATCAAGTACCTCGGCGAACACCTGCGCACCGACCGGGAGTTCCTGGCCCGCTTCCGCGCGGAGGCCCGGCTGCTCGGCGAGTTGCGACACCCGTGCGTGGTCCGGCTGTACGAGTACGTCGAGGCGCGCGGCGGTGCCGCCATCGTGATGGAGGCGGTGGACGGCGTCAGTCTCCGCCGACTGCTGCGCCGGCACGGGGCGACGGGTCCCGAGGCCGCCCTGGTCCTGCTCAAGGGCTCGCTGCTGGGCCTCGGCGCGGCCCACACGGCCGGAGTGGTCCACCGCGACTACAAGCCCGAGAACGTGCTGGTCCGCGCCGACGGCACCAGCGCGCTGGCCGACTTCGGCATCGCCGTGCGCACCGGGCGCGAGGCCGAGGCCGCCGGCACGCCCGCCTACATGGCGCCCGAGCAGTGGCAGGGCGAACCGGCGGGACCGGCAGGCGACGTGTACGCCGCGGCGGCCGTGTTCCACGAGTGCCTGACCGGGCGCCGCCCGTTCACCGGCGACGACGTGACCGCGCTGCGCCTCCAGCACCTGCGGGCCCCCGTCCCCCTGGACGACGTACCCGCCCCCGTACGCGGGCTGCTGCGCCGGGGGCTGGCCAAGGACCCGGCGGACCGGCCCGGCATCGAGGCGTTCCTCGCCGACCTGGAGCGATCCGCCACCGAGGGGTACGGCGCCGGCTGGGAGGAGCGCGGACGGCGCAGACTCACCGAACTCACGGCGCTGCTCGCCCTGTTGTTCCCCTTCACCGTGACGGCGACCCTCGAAGCCCCGGCCCGGGCGCTGACCCTGCTCGACCGGCTGAGGCGGGGCGGCTGGAAGGCCGCCGCCGGGGCGGCCGCGCTCGTGGTCGTCGCGGGCGGGGCGACGGCGGTGGCGGCCCGCCCGCACGACACGGCGACGACGGTGGCCAGTTCGGTACCCTCGGCGCTCGACTCGCCGCCGCCGTCGCCCTCTTCGCCCTCTTCGCCCTCCTCGTCCGCGTCCGACGCCTCCCCCACGGCCGACACCACCCCGACCGCGACCCCCTCGGACGGCCCGACGGACTCGCCCACCCCCACGCTGAGCACCGCCGCGCCGACGGATTCCCCCACACCGACGACCGCGGGCCCCGCCACGCCCACGCGCGTTCCCACGCCGGGCACGATCACCATCTCCATCGGCTCCTGGCAGCGGGGACAGACCCCCGGCACGCTGGTCGCCGACGTCACCGTCGACACGACCGGCACCGGGCCGGTGACCGTCACGGCCGACTACTACGTGGACACGCCCGCCGATCCCTACGGCCACCGGACACAGCAACTGTCCGGCGGCACGCACTACCCCGTGACTTTCGTGGCCGACTTCGCCAACCACCCGTGCCGGGGCACCTGGACGGTCACGCTCACCAGCACTCCGGCGGCCGCGAACGGACCGCAGACGGCCTCCCTGGACGCGCCGCCGTGCTGAGCACCGTACGGAGCGAGAACGAGAGCGAGAACGGATCGGCATGACGACAGCCACCACGGTCGCCGGGCGAACCCTGTCGGGCCGGTCGCGCGACGCCCGCCACGGCACCTGGCACGCGCTGCTCCCGGCCGGGTCCGGCGAGCCGGTGCTCGGCGCGCTGCGCATCGACCGTGCCCTGCTCGCGCCGGAGGGCACGCGCGAACGGCTCGTGGCGGCCGTGCTCGCCGTCGCCAGGCTCCGGCTGCCCGGAGTGCTCGGCACGGTCGACCTGGTCGTGGAGGCCGGGGAGGTGTGGCTGATCACCTCCCGACCACCGACTCCGACGCTCGCGGGCCTGCTGGCCCGCGGAGGTACGGGCCTCGACGCGGGCAGCGCGGCCAGTGTCCTGAACGAGACCGCGCAGAGCCTGCTCGCCCTGCACGCGGCCGGCCTCGCCCACGGGGCCCTCGACGCGGACACCGTCGTCCTCGCCCCGGACGGGGTCGCCCTGCTCGCCGAGGCCGCGCTGGGCACGGTGCTGGGCGACGCGCCCGGCCCCGCGCGCCGCGAGGCGGACATCGCGGCCTGGGCCGGCCTGTGCCGCACCCTCGACGAGGCCTGGGTGACCCCTGGCACCCCCGCGTCCGCCCTGTTCGCGCGGTGTTCCGCCACCGCCGGTTCCCAGGGGCTCGCGGCGGCCCGTGCGGCACTGGTCGCCGGGCGCGCCGCGCTCCCGGCGGATTTCCTGCGGCGCACGGAACTCCGCGCGGCGGTGGCCGCGGCGACCCCGGAGATCACCACGGCTCCGACGGGGGACGCGGCGGAGGCGGACATCCGGCGTGTACACCCTCAGGAAGCGGAAGGCGAAGCCCTCGGCGCCGCAGCGGCCGGTACCGAAGACGCAGGTCCCCAAGACGCCGGTCCCAAAGTCTCAGGTCCCGAAGTCTCAGGTCCCGAAGTCTCAGGTCCCGAAGACTCAGGTCCCGAAGACTCAGGTCCCGAAGACTCAGGTCCCGAAGACTCAGGTCCCGAAGACGCCGGTATCAATGAAGTGGTCCCGGAAGTGGTCAGGCCCAGGCACGTCGTGGCGGACGAGCAGCTCACCATGCCCGGCCGCGCCCGTTCCGCCCCGCACCAGCCCCACTCCCCCGCCGCGGACGATCAGGCCACCCTCCTCGGCAGACGCAATCGCACCCCCGCCGGATCCCCGACGGCGACGGCGACGCCCGCCGAGGCGACGGCTCCGTCCTCGACCGGCGAGGACGACGACGAGATCCTGCTGCGCTTCGGCCCCGGCGTCCCCCTGGAGGCCCAGGACGTCCTGCGCGCCCAGTGGCACACCGCACCCGTACCGCCGGGCAGCGGCCCCCACCGTCGAAGGCGGCGGGCCTGGATCGCCACGACGGCCTTCCTGACCGCCGCGGCCGTCCTGCTCTGGCTGTTGCTGCGCCCGGCTCCGGCCCCGACGGTCACCGCCGTCGAAGTCCGGGCGCCCGCCGGGCAGTTGCACTGCGGCCAGACCGCCGATCTGGTCGGCGTCGTGACCACGGACGGCAGCGGCGGTCCGGTGACGTACCACTGGCTGCGCAGCGACGGCCAGGACTCCGGCGAGCTGGTCCACATGGCCCGCCGGGGCGACCGCAGGGTCACCGTGCACCTCCGCTGGACGGTCCGCGGCCCCGGCAGCTTCCGGGGGTCCGCACAGCTGCGGATCGCGCACCGGCCCGAGCCGATCGAGGCGGAGGCGTCCTTCAGCTACGCCTGCTCCTGACTGGCCACCAGGGCCTTGACCAGCCGCCGGATCAGTGGTTCGGGGGCCTGCGACTGCGGGCCCGGGTGCATCAGCAGGTGGTGGACCGTGCCGGTCAGGGCGAGGGCCAGCATGGGGCAGTCGGCGTCCGGGGCCACTCGGCCCAGCCGCTGTTCGGCCTCCAGGTAGCGGGTCATCGCGTCCTCGACCGCGCCGGGTCCCGGTGTGCCCTCCGCCCAGGACCGGGCCACGCGCCGGGCGACCTGGTTGCGGGAGAGCGCGGCCGCGGCGATCGCGGGGCCGCTCGTGCCGAGCATCGCAAGTGCGGCGGCGGTGAGGTTGTCGTGCACGCTGCCGCTGCCCGCCCGGTCGGGCAGCGGTCCCACCTCCGCGGCGACCCGCGCGAACCGGTCCAGGACGAGCTGCGTCACGAAGTCGTCCAGGTCCGCGAAGTGGTTGTAGAGCAGCCCCTTCGCGCAGCCCGCCTCCTCCGTGACGGACCGGTTGGTCAGGCCCGCCGTGCCTTCCCTGGCCAGTACCCGCTCCGCCGCGGCGAAGAGCCGCTCCCGGACGTCGGGGATCGCTACTCCGCGTGGTGACATCGGTTCCTCCGGGACGGCACTTGCCAGTATGGGCGAACGCTCATACCTTGGTATGAGCGTTCGCCCATACTAGCTCTCCGGCAGGAGCGATCCCATGTACGAGCTCGTCAACACCGCGCAGTCCAGGGCCTGGAACGGCGACGAGGGCCGGCACTGGAGCGACCACCACGACCGCTGGAACGCCGTCAACGAAGGGTTCGACGCACCCCTGCTCACCGCGGCCGGGATCGGCCCCGGGGACCGCGTGCTCGATGTCGGCTGCGGGGCCGGCCAGACCACGCGGCTCGCCGCCCGCGCCGCTGTCCGGGGATCGGTCCTGGGCCTTGACCTGTCCGGGCCCATGCTCGACCGGGCGCGTCTGCTGGCCGCGCGGGAGGGCCTGGGCAACATCGGCTTCGAGCAGGGCGACGCCCAGGTCCACCCCTTGCCCGAGGCCGAGTTCGATGTCGCCGTGAGTCGCTTCGGGGTGATGTTCTTCGCGGATCCGGCCGCCGCGTTCGGGAACGTCGCCCGCGCCCTGCGCCCCGGTGGACGGCTCGCCTTCGTGTGCATGGCGGACCCGGCCCGCTGCGAGTGGGCGCAGGTGTACGGCGCCGTGAGCGCGGCGCTGCCTTCCGCACCGCGGCCCTTCGGTGACTTCTCCGGCCCGGGCATGTTCTCGCTCGCCGACCCGGACGTCGTACGACAGGTTCTCGGGCAGGCCGGCTTCGACGACGTACGCACCGAAGCCGTCACCGCGCTCGGAGACTTCGGCCGCGACGCCGCCGGACACCTTCTGGGGTCCGGGCCCGGTCGGCATCTGGTGGAACTGCTCGGCCCCACGGGCGACGGTGACGGGGCCGAGCGTGTGCGGGCCGCGCTCCGCGCCGCCCTCGCTCCGTACGAAGACGCGACCGGTGTCCGTATGCGGACAGCGGCGTGGCTGGTCACGGCCGTCCGTCGGTGACCGCGAAGTCCGCGCGGGCGTCCGGCCGTCAGGCCGCCTTGCGCTGCCGCCTGATCGGCTCTCCCACCCGGTGCAGATGGGTGAGTGCCTCGCGGTAGGACTGGATCAGCCCGGTCTCGTGGTACGGGACCCCGATCTCCGCGCAGTACGCGCGCACGACGACCTGGGCGCGCCGCAGGTGGGGGGTAGGCATGGCGGGGAACAGATGGTGCTCGATCTGGTAGTTGAGCCCGCCGAGCAGCACATCGGTGAGCCGGCCGCCGTGGACGTTGCGGGAGGTGAGCACCTGACGGCGCAGGAAATCGGGTCGCTCGTCCCCGGTGAAGGTCGGCATGCCCTTGTGGTTCGGGGCGAAGGTGCAGCCGAGGTACACACCGAAGAGGCACTGGTGCAGGGCGAGGAACGCCACCGCCTTGCCGGGCGGGAGCACCAGGAACAGCGCGGACAGGTAGGCCGCCAGGTGCAGGAACAGCAGACTCCCCTCCAGCGGACGGCTCTTCATGGACGGCGAGCGCAGCGCCCGGATGCTCGACACATGCAGGTTGAAGCCCTCGAGCGTCAGCAGCGGAAAGAACAGGAGCGCCTGGTGACCGCCGACGAGTCGGGCCAGACCGCGGCTGTTGCGGGCCTGCCCGGTGGACCACACCAGGATGTCCGGGGCGACATCGGGGTCGAGTTCCTCGTGGTTGGGGTTGGCATGGTGGCGGGTGTGCTTGTTCATCCACCAGCCGTAACTCATGCCGATACCGAGGTTGCCGTAGAGCCGGCCCCAGATCTCGCTCGGCCGCCGCCGTCGGAACACCTGCCGGTGTGCGAGGTCGTGGGCCACGAGCGCGACCTGCCCGAAGAGCAGGGCCATGACGGCCGCGACCGCCAACTGCCACCAGGTGTCGCCCAGCACCACGAAGGTCGTCCAGCCCGCCGCCAGCAGCCCGGTCACCAGGCCCAGCCGCACCGTGTAGTAGCCGGGGCGCCTTCGCAGCAGGCCCGCCTCGGTGATGCGCTGCGTCAGCCGGGCGAAGTCGCTGCCCGCGTCCGGGGCGGACCCGCGTCGGCGGACCGTGGACGTCGTGGTCGCGACCGTGAGATCGGGAAGAGTTGTCATGCAGTGAGTCTGGGGAGGGGCGTCCCCCCGGCAGAAGCCGGTCAGTTGCAGACTTCCTGGGGGGCTGTCCCCCCACCGCCCCGGGGGGTCGTCACCATGCCCGAACGCCTGACCTCGACTTTTCTCCGGTTCCCAGGACTTCGAACCGGCGGACGATGATGTCCCGGCTCGTCACCGATCGGCGTACAGGGTCGCCAGATCACCCGAGAGCGCGGCGCGTACCCGGCGGGTGCGCTCGTCGACCAGTACTTCGACCTCGTCGTCGAGCAGCGCGGCCATGGTCTGCTCGGCCACGTCGGCCGCGCTGATCTTCGGCGCGTCGATGGAGGCCGCCAGATCGGTGTCGACGTAGCCGGCGTGCACGCCGACCACCAGCGTGCCCTGCTCCCGCAGCGCCAGCCGGAAGGCGTTCGTCAGTGACCACTGGGCGGACTTGGAAGCCGCGTAGCTCGGCAGCCTGCGGTTGGCCACCCACGAGGCCACGGACAGCATGGTGACCAGCGCTCCGCCTCCGTTGGCGGCCAGTACGGGTGCGAACGCACGCGAGACCGCCCAGGTGCCGAAGTAGTTGACCTCCATCTCGCGCCTCGCCCCGTCGAACGCTCCCTCCAGCAGGGACGGGCCACCGGCGACCCCGGCGTTGTTGATGACGATGTCGACGTCCCCTGCGGTCACCGCGGCCGCGGCGACCTGTTCCTCGTCGGTGACGTCCAGACGCAGCGGGACCAGCTCCGAGTCTCCGACGGTCTCCGGATCCCGGACCCCGGCGTACACCTTGGCGGCGCCGTGCTCGCGCAGCGCCTGTGTGAAGGCCTGCCCGATTCCACGATTGGCACCCGTCACCAGGGCCACCGAACCCTTGATGTCCATGATCGTCCTCCCTGTGGGCGGATCCGAGGACTCCCCTCCTTCGACGCTAAGCCCTGGGCAGCGGCTCATCCACCCGCCGAGCCGGGGCGGGCGCGGGGCTCCCGCCCCGGCTCGGCGGCTTCCACGGGTGCCACTCCCCGCACACCGGCCGGGCGTCCGCGCGGACGCCCGGCCGCGCGCCGCAGAGGAAGGGGGGGGGTTAGGTTTACAAACAGGGGGGGTGTAGAGGT